>JBJXFO010000068.1:0-17024 GCA_046154725.1 Parvularculaceae bacterium
TCAATCAGGTTAGAGATCAGCGCCCTGCTCCCCACCAGTGCGCCGCACACTGACGACGGCGCCCCGTAGATCGGCGACACCTCACGGTAGACGGCAAGAGATAGCTCAGTCGTCGCAAAAAGGGCCAGCGAGGGCTTTGTGGCGGTCTCGATCTCGCGTTCGTCGATCATGACGAGCGCTGCGGGATTCTCACGCAAGAGCATGCAAACGTCGCCTTGGCTGAGCGCCATGCCAAATGGCGCCGGCGACATCTTGAAAATCGCGCGCGTGCTTAGATCAGCGTCGCGGCGCACTACGCCGCCATATAAGTTGGTGATCCGCACCATGGAGGGTGATGGCGCGGAGGCAGCGAGGTTGCGGGCAGCGAGAGGGAGGCTGCGCAAGACAAGTTCGATTGCGTGAATGAAGCCGCGAACCGGCAATACGCAATCCTCCTCGACCCCGTAAATTGCGGCCATGCGGCGACGCAGCGGAGCGACGCGAGCAAGGTCAGGCGCAATCGCGTCAGCGGCGGTCATTGGCGTCGCTCCGCCGAACGCGCATGGGCCTCGAGACCTTCAAGTCGCGCAAGCCGGGCAGCAGGGCCAGCTAGCGCGCGCGCCGCGTCAGGCTTGATTATCTGCACCGAGATCGGTTTCATAAAAGACTGAACTGTGACGCCCCCAAAAGTTCGCGCCGCGCCATCAGTCGGCAGTACATGGCTCGGACCAGCGATGTAGTCGCCAAAGGCTTCTGCGCTGAAACTGCCGACAAATATTGCCCCGGCATTCTCGATGTCATCAACCCAGAGATCCGGCGCCGCAACGTGTAAGGCAAGGTGCTCCGGCGCATATGCATTCGCGATCTCGGTTGCACCCGCACGGTCTGCGACAATGAAAATTCGCATTTCGCGGATGCTCGCTCGCGCTATTTTAGCGCGTGGCAGAGTGTCAATTTGCTGGACAAGTTCGCTGATGATGAGATCTGCAACAACGGCGTCAAGCGCAACAAGCATAACTTGCGCGTCCTCGTCGTGCTCGGCTTGGCTGAGCAGGTCGGCAGCGACAAGCGCGGGATTGGCGCTTTTGTCCGCTATGACGAGAAGCTCGCTCGGGCCCGCGGGCATATCGATCGAGGCAAGATCGCCACGCGCGGCAATCTGGCGTTTCGCTTCCGCAACGTAGGCATTACCAGGGCCAAAAATCTTGTCCGCTCGCGGCAATCCGGCGCCAAATGCGAGCGCGGCAATTGCTTGCGCGCCGCCTACGGACCAGAGTCGCTCGGCACCGCACAGCGCCGCCGCTGCTATCATGGCGGGCGCGACACGCTCATCGCCGCGCGGCGGCGTCACAATGATGCGGTCAGCCACACCGGCGACACGCGCCGGTTCAGCGAGCATTATCAGGGTCGAGACGAGCGGCGCAGCGCCGCCCGGAACATAGAGGCCGCAAGCGCGGATCGGCTTGAAGACCTGCCGGCAGATGACGCCCGGAAAGGGTTCGGTCCCGGTCGAGCGCGGGCGCGTTGCTTCGTGATGGCGGCGGACGTTAGCGACGGCAAGTTCAATGGCGCCGAGATCATCCGCATCAAGACGGCCGCGCGCCTTGCGAACAACGTTGTCCGAAAGTTCAATCGCCTCGGGCGCGGCGCCGTCGAGCTGCAAGGACCACCGTGAAACCGCCGCCGCACCGTCGCGCTCAACGTCCGCAATGATCGCCGCGACGATGCCAGCAACGCGAGGGTCAGCGCGGCGCTGGGGCCGCGCGAGCGCAGACCGCTTGCCGGATTCCGGGAGGCTTGCCCAATCAAACCGTTGCATCGGGCTACATCATCTTTTCGATAGGAAGGACAAGGATCGACGAGGCGCCGGCCGCCTTTAGCCGCTCGAGCGTTTCCCAGAAAACGGATTCCTGACAGACCGCATGCACAGCAACCGCATCGGCGCGCCCCGCAAGCGGCGTAACTGTTGGCGCTTCCGCACCCGGCAGCAGAGCTGTAATCTCAGCAAGCCGCGCTTTGGGTGCGTTCATCATGACATACTTCGATCCGCGCGAGGCGATGACGCCGCGAAATCGCTCAACAAGGCTGTCGGCAAGCGCAAGATTTTCCGCCGACGCCGGCCGCAGCGAGCGGACCAGCACAGCTTCGCTCTCCAGCACTGTGTCAAAAGCGATAAGGCCATTCATCTCCAGCGTCGCGCCAGTTGAGACGAGATCACAGATCGCATGCGCGAGACCGAGGCGCGGGGCCACTTCAACAGCGCCCCGCATGTAGACAATCTCTGCGCGGACATCGCGCTCCTTCAAAAACGCAGTCAGCACTGTCGGATAGGATGTCGCAATGCGCCGGCCCTCAAGAGAGGCAGGGCCGCGATAGTCGAAATCCGGCGTCGATGCGATCTTCAGCGCGCAGCGGCCAAAGCCAAGCGGCATGACTTCAATTGTTTCATCCCGGCTCATGCGTTCGCGCAAGACGTTGCGCCCGATGATCCCGAAGTCCGCGACACCGTCGCCGACGAATGTCGGAATGTCGTCATCGCGCAGCCTCAAGAGGTCAATCGGCGCGTTGTCGACCCGATACACAAGATCGTTGGCGCCTTTGACGACGCGAAACCCTGACGACTCAATGAGAGCGAGGCTATCATCAGACAGGCGCCCGCCTTTCTGGATCGCGATCTTCATCCTTTCAATTGGCATTCTTTTTCACCTTTCGAAGACGATCGAGTACGACGCGATACCCGCGGTGGGGCATGTCCTTGAGAAAGCGCGCGACGCGGACGACTGTCGCGGTGCTCGATCCCGCCAACGCCGCGATCTCGCGATAGGAAAGCTCTCCCGCATCCAGAAGTTGCGCGACGCGCCAGCGCTCGGCAAAGGCGCGCAGCTCCGCTGGCGTGCATAGGTCAGCAAGAAACGCCTCCGCCTCCGCGCGCGTCTTCAGCGCGAGAATTGCCTCAACAAGATCAGCGGAATCCCTCAGGGCTATCGACTTTGGCGGCACTGCGCGATTCCCTTTCATATGCTACCGTGCTACTACGCTAAAACGCCTCTCGCAACCCCCGTTTCTACGCCGCACCTGCGGTAGAACGCCGCTGCGGCAATGCTTAAGGCGCGTTCACCACATTAAATTACCAAACCGAAACAGCTTTCCCCGACAGTGCTGCGGGGAGCGAGGGTGCATGCAAGACAGGAATGCCGCGTTCGACGATTTGTCGGAAGCCGTGGTCGTTTGCGCCGACGGCGAGCGGGCATGTTTTGTCAATCAGAGTTTCTTGCAACTCATCGGCGGAGAACCGGCGCGATGGGTCGGCGAGCGCGCTGCCGCCGTCCGGGCCGATACCGCCGAGAAGCTCGCCTGGTCCGAGAGCCGGCGCGCCGACGGAGGACTGATCCTTGTCGGACGGCCGCAAAGCGCTGTCCGGGAAACACAAAGTGAAAGCGATGCAAAGTTGCGCTTCCTGGCGACAATGAGCCATGAAATGCGCACGCCGCTCAACGGCATTCTCGGGATGAGCGGACTTCTCCTCGATAGCGAGCTTGAGCCCTCGCAACGCACGTATGTCGATGCGATCCATGAATCCGGCTCGACGCTGCTCACGCTCATCAACGACATTCTCGACTACTCGAAAATCGCTGCGGAAAAGCTCGAGATCGACGCCGCTGCGGTAAATATGCGCGCCCTTGTCCAAGGGGTTGCCGAACTTCTCTCGCCGAGAGCAACCCAAAAAGGGATCGAGATCGCCGCTTTCGTGGCGCCGAAGGTCCCCGCCGCCCTTCTCGGCGACGAGATGCGCTTGCGACAAATTCTTTTGAACCTTGCAGGCAACGCTGTTAAATTCACCGAGCGCGGCGGGGTTTGCATTGAAGTTCATCATCTCGAAACGTCGCCGGCGGGGCTATGCCGGATCCGGATTGACGTCAGAGACACCGGTGTCGGCATTGCCGACAAGGACCTTGCGCTCATCTTTGATGAGTTTTCGCAAGCCGAGTCAGGGCGCGAGCGGCGGTCGGAAGGCACGGGTCTTGGCCTCGCGATCGTCCGGCGCCTTGTCGATGCGATGGCAGGCGAAGTCAGGGTTGAGAGCCAGCTGTCGCGCGGTAGCATTTTTTCCGTCATCCTCGCCTTTGGTGTCGAAAATGCCGAAGTTGAAACCCTGCCTCCGCTGCGTAATCCCTCGCAAACGGTGCTGATCGCATCACGCTCGCAGACAATTCAGCGATTCCTGAGATTGCAGCTTCAGGCTTCAGGAGCTTCAAATATTCTTGAAGCGGGCTCAGCGCTGCAAGCGATGACATCGCTGGCGGCAAACGCTAAGTCGATTTTGGTGTGCGATCTCGACATCGCCGTTGAGGGCGGTCTGCGGCTGACAATGGCGGCAAGCGCGTCCTACGTCATGCTGACCCCGGCAACGCGCGGGCGCATCGACGGTTTCAAACGGATGGGATTTAGCGGCTATCTGATGAAGCCCATTCGCGCTGCAACGCTCATTGCCGTGCTGAATGAAATGGCTGACACGCAGCCGCAGCGTCGTCGCCTCGACCGCTCGACCGAAGCCCCTGAGACGGGGGCCGCTTCTTTGCGAATTCTTGTCGCGGAGGACAACAAGATCAATGCGCTGCTGATCAAATCGCTGATCGAGCGGCGCGGCCATTGCGTTGAAGTCGCTGAGAATGGCGAGACCGTCGTCAAGGCAATTTCACTTGCGCCGTTCGATCTTATTCTCATGGACATGCACATGCCAACGCTCGATGGCGTTGCAGCGACACGCAAGGTGCGCGGCCTTGGCGGCCCCGCCTCCGAAACGCCGATCATCGCCTTGACGGCGAGTTCCGAGGCCAAGGACCGCCAACGCTGCCTCGACGCGGGGATGGATGATTTCATCACCAAACCGATCGATCCAGAGGAATTGGACGCAGCGCTTGACCGCTGGCGCCGCGGCCGCCGGCAAAGCCGGGCTGCGGGCTGAATTTTCAAGTTAACCAAGCGTTTCCGTTTGCCCTTCGAAAGCGCTTCATTAAGCCGACCTAAATTCATTCCGGATAATGTCGAGCATCTTAAATACCGTGCGGCGGCATGAATTTCCTGGGGCTGAAGATTCTTTGGGCCGATTTCGGCAAGGCAACCGCCATGATTCTTGGTGTTGCCTTCTCAACCTTGCTGATGGCGCAGCAGGCGGCGATCTTCGTGTGCCTGATGGCAAACTCCGCCTCTCACATCACGAGCGCCGAGGACGTCGACATCTGGATAGCCGACGACAGGTCGGACTATTTCGATGATCCCGGCGCCCTTCCGCGCGGGCTTTTAGACAAGGTGCGCGGCGTTGAGGGCGTCGCTTATGCCGCTCCATTCCTGCGACGTGGCGCGATCGTCGATACGCACGCCGTAATCGAGCAAGCCGTGCTCGTTGGCGTCGATGAAGGTTCATTGCTTGGCGCGCCGCAAAAGATGCTGGCCGGCGATATGCGCAGCCTTCGAACCTCTGACGCATTCATCGTCGACCGACGCGGGCACAACGACATCTGGCCAGGGGAAGACATCGAGATCGGCAGGCTTCTGGAAGTCGATGGCCGCCTTTTGAAGCTCGTTGGCATCGCCGATCCGCCCTCTCCTTTCATTTCGATGCCGCTCATTTATGTCAGCCTGTCGACGGC
This sequence comes from Parvularculaceae bacterium, assembly GCA_046154725.1. Taxonomy (GTDB): domain Bacteria; phylum Pseudomonadota; class Alphaproteobacteria; order Caulobacterales; family Parvularculaceae; genus Amphiplicatus. The sequence continues at coordinate 5,631 of JBJXFO010000068.1, forward strand.
CGCCGCGATGGGAAATTCAGCAGAGCCAAGCTTTATCGTCGCCCGAGTGACCGGCGACGCCGATCCGGTTGCGGTTGCCGCCGCGATTGAACAAGAGACTGGCTATTCTGCGTTTGACAGCAAGGCGTTCAGTCAGCGGACAATCACCTACTATCTCGAGAATACCGGCATCCCGATCAATTTTTTCATTACGATCCTGCTCGGCTTCATCGTCGGCGCCGCGATTGTCATTCAGACGTTTTATCTGTTCATCACCGAGAATCTTCGCCATCTGGCGCTCTTCCGGGCCATGGGCGCGCAGTCTGGCGCACTCGTTCGGATGACCATGACCCAATGCGCCCTTGTTGCGGCGATTGGCTTTTGCCTCGGCATTGCTGGCGCCTCGTGGTTCTTTGAAACCGTTCCGGACAAGGTGCCGGCGTTCAAAGGCTTTTATCTGCCAGCTGACGTTGTCCTTAAAGTCGGCGCTGTTGTTTTTACAGTCGCCGCGTTGTCGGGCTTGCTGAGCATTCGTCGCGCGATCAGGCTCGATCCCGCCATCGTCTTGAGAGGTTGAATGACCGCCGCCGTCGTCTGCAGCAATATCGAAATGGACTTTGGCGCCCCGTCTGCGCCGCAACCGGTATTGCGCGGCATCAATCTTCAAGCGCGCGCAGGCCGCCTGACGATGATTGCCGGACCCAGCGGTTGCGGAAAGTCGACGCTCCTATCGATCCTTGGCGGATTGTTGGCGCCGACACGCGGCGAAGCGGTTGTGTTCGGCCGGACGCTGTCGCGCATGACCGCGCGCGAGCGCGCCGCTTTTCGCCGGACCGATGTTGGCTTCATCTTCCAGCAGTACAACCTCGTGCCAGCGCTGACGGCGGCCGAAAACGCGGCGGCGGCGCTCATTATCGGCGGCATGCGGATAGATGCGGCGGTCGACGCTGCAAGACGTGAACTGGACATCCTCGGCCTTGGGCCGCATGCGGACAAATTTCCCCGCCAGTTGTCGGGCGGTCAGCAGCAGCGCGTTGCGATCGCGCGCGCGCTTGTGCATCGCCCGCGCCTTATCATCTGCGACGAGCCCACGGCGGCGCTTGATTCAGCGACCGGGGAAGCGGTGATGGACGTCCTTGCCGGCATTGCGCTCGACACGAGCCGGGCTGTCATTATCGTCACGCATGACCAGCGCATTTTCGACTACGCCGATCAGCTGATCGAGCTGGAAGACGGCGTCGTCATTCGCGACGAACAGCTTGGCGTCGCTGCTGCGTCGCCATTGCCAATCCCGGTGATCCCCGAACCGGCGCAAAGGGCCGCCGCGTGATGCGCAAGCTGTTCCGGTTGCATTGGCTCTATTATGCGGCGGCTGTCGCGGCGCTTATCTTCGCGACCGTATCGGTGACGACGTCGGCCCCAAAGTCTGAGCGCCGCGAGCCGCAAGGCGAGATCAACGCGCCCGACTTCGCCGCCTTCATCGCGGCAACCGGTGTGGTGGAACCCGCATCGCAAGTGGTCATGGTGACGCCCGACATTGACGGCGTTGTGAGCGCGGTTTTTGTAAAAGCTGGCGACCGCGTTTCTGCCGGAGAGCCGCTATTCGAACTCGCCGGCGGCCGCGCGCTTGCCGATATGCAGCGCGCCGAAGCAAGACTGGGGCGGACGAAAGCCGAAATTGCGTTGCGGCGTGCAGAGGCAAAGGCCGCTTTCGCGAAGGCCGAGGCGGCGCGCCTCGGCGCTGCGCAACGTCGCACCAGCGTCGAGCGGTTCAGGCCGCTGCGCGGCGAAGCGATCAGCGACGAAGAGTTCGACCAGATGGCGGCGGAGGCCGAAGCGGCGGCCTTCTCGTGGCGTTCGGCGCGCGAGGCCGCGCGCGCAGCCGACGCCTCAGCGGACGCCGCCGCGCAGGAAGCGATCGTCGCGGAAGCCGAATTCGCGGCCGCGCGCGCCGATCATGCGCGCACGACGTTGCGCGCGCCGATCGACGGCACTGTGCTGCGGGTCGATGCGCGCGCAGGCGAAGCGGTGCGGGCGGGCGATCCCTCGCCGCCATCGGTCGCCATTGGCGATATTGATACCTTGCACTTGCGGGTCGAAATTGACGAAGCGCACGCAACGGCGTTCTCGCCCCGCGCCAAGGCTGAAGCCTTTGTGCGCGGCGCTGATAGCCCGCCGCTCGCCCTTAAGCTGGTTTCTGCCGACGCTATGCTGAAGCCGCGCGCGAGCTTTCGCGATGCGTCTGTCGAGCCGGTTGATGCAAGGGTGCTCGAGGCTCGCTACGCAATTTCGCCGGCGACTGGACAGTCGCTCTATTCGGGCCAGCTCCTCGACGTCTACATCGAGCGCAAGGATCTGGACGCCAGCGCGCCCGAAAAGATTTCAGCGCTGGACCAAGCCGCGCCGCTGCGGCCTTAGCGCGAGAAGACGCCAGCGCTCGCTGCAGGACGATGATTATTCCTCGCCGTCGGGATCCTTCATCAGATCTTCTTTGGAGACCTTCTTGTCGGTCACAGCCGATTTCTCGATGATGAAATCGACGACACGTTCTTCAAACAACGGCGCGCGGATTTGCGCGACGGCTTGCGGGTTCTGCTGGTAAAATTTCAAAACCTGTTGCGGCGTCACCTGCTGGCCCTGCATCGCCAGCATCCGCGCTTCGCGCAGCGCCTGCTCCTGCACCGCGCGCTGCAGCGATTCGGTCGGCACCTGAACGTCGGCGCGGCGGCCGATCTCGGCAAGCACGAGCCCAAGGCGCACGCGGCGCACGGCGATCTTGCGGTATTCGGCTTTCAGTTCGTCGTCGGTCTTGTCTTTATCTTCCTCGTCGCGCTCGGCGCTTTCGACCTGTGTCCAGATCTGCTTGAATTCCGCTTCGACCATCGACTTCGGGAGATCGAAATCGTGCCCGGCATCGAGCTTGTCGAGGAGTGTGCGTTTCACATGGCTGCGCGACATTGCGCGGTATTCGTCTTCAAGCCGCTCGCGCAGGCGCTTTTTCAGGTCGGCGAGATCGTCGAGGCCAAGGTTTTTCGCAAACTCGTCATCGACCAACGCCTCCTTTGGCGCTTTCACCTCCTTGACGGTTACAGCGAAGGACGCATCCTTGCCGGCAAGGTCTTTCGCGCCGTAGTCATCGGGGAACGACAGCTTGATCTCAAGATTAGCGCCAGCAACGGCGCCGATCAGCTGAACTTCAAAGCCCGGGATCAGCGAGCCCGAGCCAAGAACGACCGTTTGCCCGTCGCCGCGCCCGCCCTTGAACTCGGCGCCATCGATTGACCCGACATAATCCATGACGACGAGGTCGCCGTCCTGCGCTTTTCCGGCGGCGTCGCGCGGCTCGTATTCGCGGTTCTGGTCGGCGAGCTTTTGCGCGGCCGCTTCAATCTCGGCGTCCAAAACGTCGGCGACCGGGCGCTTCAACGCGAGGCCGTCGATCGACATCGGCTCGAAGTCGGGGAGGATTTCAGCGTGTACGGAGTATTCAAGGTCGGCCTTGCCGTCCATCACCTTGTCGATGTCGCCCGTCAGGTGCGGGTGCGGCGTCGTCGCGGGCTTTAGATTGCGGTCGGTGAACGCCTTGAAGCTCGTCTCGTTGACGATCTCCTGCAAAATCTCGCTCATCACGCCCTTGCCATACATCTTCTTGAGGAACGGCAGCGGCGCCTTGCCTTTGCGGAAGCCCTTGAGGTTGACCTTGCCCTTGATGTCAGCAAGCCGCGCGGTCAGCTTGGCGTCAAGCTCGGCGGCCGGCACCTTTACGGTAAAGCGGCGCTCAAGGCCTTCGGCGGTCTGTTCTGTCACTTCCATGATCGTTACTCTTCTCGCTTCGGCTCGGTCAGACGAACATCAACGAAGTCGCTTTTTCGAAAACGCTCGGCCTGAGTGGGATTTCAAATAGGACTCGAATTCGAGAGCCCGGTGCTTTTCAGGAAAGGCGCAATACCACGTGATTTCCCAAGGCGTAAACTTTGAAGTGTGTGGCGATTGTCCGGCGTTGTGGTCTTTGAGTCGCGCACGGAGGTCAGAGGTTGCACCGACATAAGTCTCGACTGGAGAACTGACGCTCCGCAAAATGTAAACATACCACATCACTTTCGAGCCGCTTAATCGCGTTGAGCGGTTTCTTCAATTGCGTCCGTCTTCGCCTTCGCTTCGCTGCGGCTACGCCGGACAGGCTTCGCCCTTCGTGCCCCCCTGGCTGCGCCAGGCGTAGCCCGAAGGGCGAAGCCTGGTGCGGGCGGAGGGATTTGAACCCCCACGCCTTGCGGCGCTGGAACCTAAATCCAGTGCGTCTACCAATTCCGCCACGCCCGCGACGGACACCCGAGGCTGGCCGCCAAGCAAAGTCCGGCGGCCGGAAGGGCGTCTCTATAGCAGGGAAAAAGGCCATGTCGAGCGCAGAGCGGGCGCCAGTTCAGAGCCGTTTTTCAAACCACATCACGCTGTAATAGCGGCCGAATTTCCTCCCGACCTGATCGAGGGTCGAGACGTGCCGGAAGCCGAAACGCTCGTGCAGCTTCACGGAAGCAGGATTAGGCGCGACGATCAGCGCATAGGCCCGGTGAACATCGGCCTTTGCCACTTCAGCAAACAGCGCCTCGTAGAGGCCGGTGCCAAGCCCTTTCCCTTGCCAGGCTGGCGCTATGAAGACTGACGCCTTGATCGACGTTTCGTAGGCGGCGCGTTCGTCGAAGGGCGAGGCGTTCGCGAACCCGGCGACCTCGCCCGCATTCTCCGCGACAAAGACCGGCCAGCGCGGATTGGTCAAGCGTATTTCCAGCCAGCGCTGGCGCGCACTGTCATCGATTGGCTCAGTCTCGAAAGTCGCCGGCGTCGTCAGGATGAACGGGTTGTAAACCGCATTTATGCCTGCGGCGTCTTCGAGGCAGGCGGGACGAATGCGGCTCGTCATAGCTTCAGGGTCGTGCGCCTCTGCTGCGGTGTCACCAACAATCCTATCCGGAAAGTTTGGCGTTGAGCTCGGCCTTCGCTTCGCCGATTTCGATTTCGACGTCGCGCGTGAACTGGATCATGCCCTCGAAAATCGACTCGTCGAAATACTCACCGCTGCCGCGTAATTCCGTCTCGGCAAGCGTCATGTCGTCTAAGGCAGATTTCGCGCGATCATAGAGCGCGCCGATCGTCTGCAGTCCCTCCTTACCGGCGGCGACTTCTACCGCGCCCGCCCCCGGCTTAGACGCCGCATCGACTGCAGCGACGATCGGCGGGAACTTCACCTCAAATTCGCGGACAGTGTCCAAAGAACGCCGCACTATGGCGTTTAGGCCAATGACCCGATCGCCCTCAAAAGGCGAGCGGCCTTCTGTGCCGCCGATCTTCTGACTGGGGAGGAGCTCAGGATGTGCGGCATTCCTGTCGATGAGCTCGCGTTGCGGACTAATTTTGCTTGCCGAACTTTCGCCTTCATCAGTAGCTTCTTGCGCGGCATCGGCTGCGCCCGGCTTACCGGCGTCGTCCTCTTTAGCGGCGCAGGCGGCGAGCATGAGCAGCGCCAGCGCGGTCGTTAGAATTCCGGCTTTCATTGATCCCATCCGATGTTTGTTTGAACCCGCCAATTTTGCGGCGTTCTCAATCTAAAGGCAGCGGGGCCGTGCGTTGAAGTCGCACGGCCCCGCCGTTAGTTTACATTCACAGGCCGCTTATTCCGGCGTGTTGGAACGCGGCTGGAACGGCTCGATGCTGTTCAACAACCAGTCAGATACGTTCCGGCCAAGACGCTGGCCGGCCGTGTTGTCCCAGTTCCAATGCACGCCGTTGAAGATCCGGCTGATGCCGTTTTCCGATGCCTGATGATCAAGGCGGCGGAAACGGACGGGAACGAGCGGACGCGGAACGCCCGGCGTGAACGGATCGGTCGACACGCCGTCATACTCGTCCGACACAAAGGTCGTTGCCGTGTTGTTGCCGAAAAACGCCTTCATGACCTGAACCGTCGCGGCGCCGAACGTCGCGTGACCTGACGGATAGGCTGGGAACGGCGGTGTAATACGAAGGGCCGCACCCGTGGAGTTGGCAATTGAAATGCCGACCGCCTGCCAGTTGGGATCGCTCGGCGTGTTGGCAACGCCGTCGTCAGCGCGCACGCCCGTCGACGGACGCCAGTAGTTGTAGAAGTACTTGCTGTCCCAGGCGGCAATGCCCGCATCGCCCATAACAACGTGAATGAGCGCAAGGTATCGCGCCAGTTCATCTGTGTCCGTCAGGCCCTGCTCAAGCGCGACCTGAACCGCGATCTGGGCGTAGAGACGCGGCGGCGTGCCGAGCAACGCCTGACCGTCATAACCCCAGTAGTTCCCGATAAACCGTGCTGCCGGGGTAGACGTCGAGACAATGCCCGTGTTCGACGGTGACCCACCGAGCTGAGCGACTTGGTTCCAGCCGCCGACATAATCCCGCGTGCCTGGACGTGGCGGCGCCGGGATGCGGAACTGGGCGCCGTTTGTCAGGGCGAACGGCGTCACCGCGCCCCAGCTTGCGCCGAGCGCAACCGGTTGCTGACCGATAGGATCGGGCGACCAGCGGAACGGCAGGCCGTTCAGCGGGCCATTCACACGCTCGCCGAACCAATTGGTGGTGCCGGTCGCGGTCACGCCGATGCTGGTGCCGGGGGCTGCTTCGCCCACTTCAGAGCCGTCGCCAACCCGGCGAGCGAGCATCGCTGCTGCCGACGCTTCGCCCAGCGCGCAGCCGTCGTTGACAGAGGCGGAGGCGCCAAGCGCCGCAAGGTCGGCCGCCAAGGCGTTGTCGAATGTCGGCTGGAGGCTTGAATAAACGACTGCAAGGACCCCGTGCGCCGCGCATGCAATCGCCGCGTCTTGCGACGCGCCGGCTGGCGCTGAGCCGATGTCATTGTACGGATTAAAGCCAAGCGCGAAGGCGTTGACTGCATCATAAACTGCGGTCTGCGTCATCGCAAAGGCGCGCGAGTTGCGGACCGGGCCGCCTTGCTCGAACACGCCGACGCCGGGCGTGTGGTCGTCTGCGTTCGCCTGCAGCATGATTTCGTGCCAGCGGAGCAGCGTATCGGTCGGCGCAGCGGAAGCCGCCGCGGGCATCACGAGCGTTGCAAGCAACGTCGTTGCCAGAAGTTTGTTTGTCAGTTTCATCTGAGTTCCATTTCCACAAACGCGCCCGTCGGGCGCACACATCAGTTCAGCGGTGATGGAAAGATTGGAGCGGCGACGCGCCGCCTTTTTATTGTTCTCGCCCCATGTCTCCCAACATGGTGCGGGACGCGATCGCCCCCTGCGATCATCGAAACAGCGGTCTCTCTCTCCAGAAGAACGCCGTTGTGCTCTACGCTCGATTCCGTGATCTGACAATCGATGTTTGCATGAAGTTTTCGCTCGTGCAGGTGTTTAAAAAAAAGTTCAAACGGCGTTGTGCGCTGCGTCACACAATCAATTGGAGTTTCACGGTTTCGTGATGCCTTCTCGAACATGTCTGTCGTTGGACGACTGATCAAAACACAAAACGCCATTGCGCCGCACCAGCAAGAACCCAATCAGCGATTGCGTCAACATGGTAAAGATCATCGGACGCACCCACCGCGTCACGACGACAACGCCCTAGAGGAACTGGATATCATTCAGTACGTTTGGAAGGGCGGTAACCAAGTCGTCGGCGACCAGTCCTGCACCACAAAGTTGCGCAGTTGCGCCGTGCAAAAAAACACCAGCAAGCGCGGATTCGTATCCGGGCATTCCGGTTGCCCGCCGCCCGGCAATGATCCCGGCGAGAACGTCGCCCGACCCTGCGGTTGCAAGATCAAACGGCGCATTCGTATTGATTGTAGCGCGCCCATCGGGCGCGGCGATAACACTGTCAGCGCCCTTTAAAACAATAACGGCCCCTGCGCGCTGAGCGGCGGCGCGCGCAGACGCAAGGCGCCCCTCACCCATTGCAGCCTCGGCCGGAAAAAGCCGCGCAAACTCGCCAGCATGCGGCGTCAGCACGTCATCGGCGCGCAGCAGCGCGAAGAGCGCGGCGGGGTCAGACTGAAAACTTGTAAGCGCATCCGCGTCGAGAATGGCGCCCGCGTGTAAGCGCAAGATCGCAGCGACGTTCGCACGCGTTGCGTTGCCAACGCCTGCGCCCGGACCGATCAGCGCGGCAGTGTAACGCGGATCGCCAAGCGCTGCGGCGATCGCCGCCGCATCGTCGGCTTCGCGCACCATGATCGATGTCAGATGCGCCGCATTCTCGCCCGCCGCATCAACCGGCGACAGCATCGTCACAACGCCGGCGCCAGCGCGCAGCGCGGCCATTGCCGAAAGCCGCGCGGCGCCGGTGCGCAAACGCGGGCCCGAGACAACAGCCACGGCGCCGCGCGCATACTTATGCGTCTCATGAGTTAAGCGGCGCCAATGCGATGCGAACAAACCCGGATAATTTTCAAAAGTTTGCGGACGCCCGGCCGTAACAAGGTCAGCGTTGATGCCGAGATCGGCGACGTGCACGCTGCCGCTAAGCGCGCGTCCGGGGAAAAGTACATGCCCAGGCTTGCGCGTGATAAAGGCAATCGTCGATGTCGCGTCTATCGCCGCACCAAGAACGAGACCGCTATCGGCGCTGACACCCGAGGGAATATCGAGGGCAATCGTCGGCGAAGGGTGTGAATTTGCGGCCTCGATGATGGCTCTCGCGCCGCCATCGACAGCGCGCGCAAGGCCCGTGCCGAAAATGGCGTCAACGATCAGACCTGCGCCCTCAAGCACTGCCGGCGTCATGGGCTCGGCCGCGCCGTCAAAGATCGACGCCATCAGCGCGGCGTCATCCTTGAGGCGGCCGCGCTCGCCAAGAAGGCCGACACGCACAGCGTATCCAGCCTCTTGAAGCAGCCGCGCGACGACGAAGCCGTCGCCGCCATTGTTGCCGGGTCCGCACAAGACAGCGGCGGGTCGCGGCGAGATCGTCTGTATAATGAATGATGCAGCGGCCGCCCCCGCAGCTTCCATCATTGATTTGCCTGACATCGACTTGCCCGGCTGCCCGCCGGCAAAGGCGCGCGCTTCGACAGCGCGCGTTTCAGCTGCGGTGAGAAGGATGCAGGACGGTATCAGTTGACTTACTCCCACTTAAGCGACGATCTTCGATGCCTCGCAAGCGCCCCAGCTGGAGACCCATGCCGCCGATGAAAAAAATCGAAGCGATCATAAAGCCGTTCAAGCTCGATGACGTGAAGGAAGCGCTGCACGATATCGGGCTGCAAGGCATGACGGTGACCGACGTGCGCGGGTTTGGGCGCCAGAAGGGCCATACAGAACTCTATCGCGGCGCCGAGTACGTTGTCGATTTCCTTCCCAAGGTGAAGGTCGAGGTGGTGGTGCCCGATACCCTTGCCGCCCGCGCCGTGGAGGCGATCGCTGCGGCGGCCCAGTCCGGGCGAATCGGCGACGGAAAAATCTTCGTTTACTCGATTGAGAATGTGGTCCGAATTCGCACCGGCGAAACCGGAGAAGACGCGGTATAGCGTTTTCGACGACTAGATTGGATTTTTCGGCTAAATTCGTGGTGTTTTCGCGCAAATTGAAGCGCGTGATGTTGCATTGCAAAAATAGCTGTTGATTTCCATCCAGCCCCGCCGTCATCCTCCAGTCATACTCCAATCGCTCCCAAACGGGCCCTGCCCGCGACGGGTCAGCGTCACGCGCCACCCCTTGGGAAGGAGCCTTGCCGATGTCCGCCGCCGACGACGTCCTCAAACGCATCAAGGATAAAGAAATCCGTTTCGTCGACCTGCGCTTCACCGATACGCGCGGGAAATGGCAACACGTCACGTTCGATCGCGACATGGTCGATGCTGACATGTTCGCCGAAGGTACGATGTTCGATGGCTCGTCGATTTCCGGCTGGAAGGCAATCAACGAGAGCGACATGATCCTGATGCCGGATCCTGAAACCGCTTTTGAGGATCCTTTTTTCGCGCAGCCGACATTGTCGATCTTCTGCGATGTGCTCGAGCCCGCAACCGGCCAGCCCTACAGCCGCGACCCGCGCACAACGGCGAAAGCGGCGGAAGCGTATCTGCAATCGACCGGCATCGGCGATGTCGCCTATTTTGGTCCGGAAGCGGAGTTTTTCGTTTTCGATGACGTCAAATGGTCAACCGAGCAGCACAATATGGGCTTCTCGCTCGACAGCGACGAAGGTCCCTATAACTCATCAACCGCTTACGAAGGCGGCAACCTTGCGCACCGGCCGGGCCCCAAGGGCGGCTATTTCCCGGTGCCCCCGGTCGACAGCGCGCAGGACATGCGCACGGAAATGCTGTCGATCATGGGCGACCTTGGCCTCAAGCCCGAAAAGCATCACCACGAAGTTGCCCCCTCGCAGCACGAGCTTGGCATGAAGTTCGCCAATCTCGTCACGATGGCTGACCGCATGCAGCTCTATAAATACATCATCCATCAAGTCGCCGCCGGCTATGGCAAGACCGCAACCTTCATGGCCAAGCCCGTTTATGGCGACAACGGATCGGGCATGCACGTTCATCAGTCGATCTGGAAGGGCGGCAAGCCGCTCTTTGCCGGCGATCTGTATGCAGACCTTTCCGAGACTTGCCTTTATTATATCGGCGGCATCATCAAGCACGCACGGGCGATCAACGCGTTTTCGAATTCGACCACCAATTCCTACAAGCGCCTTGTGCCGGGCTACGAGGCGCCGGTGCTGCTCGCGTATTCGGCGCGCAATCGCTCGGCCTCAATCCGTATTCCGTGGGTCCCCTCCCCCAAAGGCAAGCGCATTGAAGTGCGCTTCCCCGATCCCGCCGGCAATCCGTACCTGACCTTCGCTGCGCTGCTGATGGCGGGCCTCGATGGCATCGAGAACCGCATTCACCCGGGCGAGCCGATGGACAAGGACCTTTATGATCTTCCGCCTGCGGAGTTGAAGGACATCCCGACCGTGTGCGCGAGCCTGCGCGATGCGCTGGGCAATCTCGACCGCGACCGCGCGTTCCTGAAGAAAGGCAACGTCTTCAACGACGACCAAATCGACGCGTTTATCGAGTTGAAGATGGGCGAAGTGAAACGCTTTGAGACGACGCCGCACCCGGTTGAATTCGCGATGTACTATTCGTCGTAAGCCTTTGTTGCGTAGAGTACGGATGAGGCCGGGAGCGATCCCGGCCTTTTTCATGGCGCGCTGAATTCCGCCAGGCTCAGATTGTTTCCGTCGGGATCGTTAAACCACGCGACCTTTGCGGCGCCGTCGGGCGACGCCCAGACGCCGTTTTCATCTTGCCCAAAGCCCGGGTAAATCATGAACTTGACGCCCTTCGCCGTGAGCGCGCGGCAGGCGCCCGCGATATCGCTGACCTCAAATCCGAACACGGTGTGCGCGTGCGGCGTCCACCCCTCAACCGTTGACAGGCGCATCGTTGCG
>JBJXFO010000081.1:0-20327 GCA_046154725.1 Parvularculaceae bacterium
TTCAACGATCGGCGCTGAGGAGGCAGCGCTTGCGACGGCGGCGGCGCTTGTCTCATTGCTGGCGCTGGAGGCGATGAAATGGCTCGGCCGAAAGCGCGCAGCATGGTCGCACGTTCAGCGCGCCGCCTGAGGACGCGGCGCGACAAGGACACCGTCCGCAATGTCAGCGCCTGGAAACAGGATGACCTGATCGCCTTCTGAAAGGCCATCGAGAATCTCGGCGTCAAGGCCGTTATTGTGGCCGACTGTCAGAGCCGACTGTCTCGCACGCCCCTTCTCGACCTTGTAGACCGCCCATTTGTCCCCGCTTCGAAAGAGCGCTGCCGCCGGCGCGATCATAGCGTCTTCATCAGACCAAATGATGACCCGCGCTTCGACGCGAAATCCATGGCCGAGTCGTTCAACGTCGATGCGCGGGCCTTCGAGCCTGATAATCGTGTTGACCCGCTGCTCCTCGACGCCGAGGGCCGATATCTTGGTGAAAGCAAGTGGCTCAATACGCTCAACGACGCCGGCGAACGGCTCGTCTCCGCCCCATTTGTCGATGATGACGGGATCGCCGGCGTTGACCCTCACCGCGTCCGTCGACAGCAGTTCGATGACCACCTCGAGATCCGTGTGCGGATCGCCGATTTCAAGAAGCGGCGCGCCCGCCGGTACGGTCGCTTCACTTTCCTGAAAAATCTGCAGAACATGACCGGACACCGGCGCGCGAATGGGGATGCTTTCCGGGGGATGCGGATTGCCGGCGGCGGCCCGCGCGGCTTCAGTCGGCGTCATCAGCAATTTCTCCGCCTGCGCGAGTTCGGCGCGACGCATGACGATGACGGCGCCGGCCGCCTCGCGCGCGGCTGTCGCGCTCGCCGCTGCGGCCTGCGACCGATCCAGAGCTTGCCGGGCGATGGTGTTCGTCTTGAACAGAGCTCTCGCACGAGACGCCTCCTGGAAAGCGAAATCGGAGTCGGCCTTTGCGCGCTTTTCCTCTGCGATCGCAAGCGCGAGCGCCGCCTTCGCCGCTGCGACCGCGGCGTCCGCCTGTTCTTCAGTGCGCACGTCGAGAGCCGCCGGCAGGACGGGTGTCATTTCGGCGATGACGGTGTCGCCGACGACAACCTCGTCGCCGGGATCGATTTCAATCCGCAGCAGACGGCCGGTGATCGGCGCTGCGACGACGTAGCGCTCCTTTACGCGCGTCTTTCCTTCTTCATCGATCGTTACGGACATCGACCCTCTTTTCGTTCGCGCAAAATCAACGAGGAATGGGCGCGGCCAAAAAGTGAACGCGAGAAATGCGCCGACGAGGACTAGCCCGCCGAGTATGATCAGGACACGCGACCGAGGCGCTTTCATTCGTCACTCCCGCGATTTCAGCACCGGCACGAGGTCAAAGCGATTGACATCGCGCTGGACGAGCGAGCCCGCGACGGCCGCCGACACAATCACGATCACGGCGGCGACGCCGAAGCCATTCGCCTCGGTGACAGTTGGAATCGAATAAAGATCGGTGCTGAGCGCTGTCGCAATATAGGTCCAAAGTCCATAGCCGATGAGCGAGCCGACCGGTATCGCGAGCAGGGTCAGCACCGCCAGCTCGCCGAGAAGGACATAGCCCGTTTCGATCTTGGTGAAGCCAAGGATGCGCATTGTGGCGAGATCGCGCTCGCATTCGATGAAGGCGATGCGGGCGCTGTTATAGACCACGCCGGCGGCGATAACGATCGAAATGACCATCATGACGCGCCGGAACGTGCCTGGTCCTTCATCCAGCAATTTCTTGAAATTGACATAAGATTCGCGGCGAAGGCTTACGCCGGCGGCCATCGGCATGGCTTTCAGGGCGTCGTATATTTCCGCCGTCCGCGCTGGATCGATCATCAGGCCGGCAGCCGAAATCCTCCCCGGCTCTTTGAGGGCGCGCCCGAGCGTCGCGCTTCTCATGTAGATCGGCGTGCCGATCATCGCGTCGACAAAACCTGCGACGGGAACCTGCAAGGTTGGGCGGCGCCCCTCGCGGATGTCGATCGTCAACAAATCGCCGACGCCGATATCCAGCGCCTCGCGCAGCTGCGTTGAGAGGACCACGCCGTCGCCGTGGATTTCGATCGGACGCATTTGAGTGTCGAGCGCGCGCGCCAATTGCGGATGCTCAGGGAGCCCTGTGATTGCGCCGAGCCGCTCTCGCCCGCGATGACGAAGCAGGGCCGGCGCGGCGCGTGACGGTTCGGCGAGCAAGACGCCGTCAATGCTTGCAAGATCAAACAGCGCGCGCTCGGACAAAGTTTCGGCGAAGGTGATGTAAATGTCGCTGCGGTCGATGACGTTGAAATTGGTTTCGAGGATATAGTTGATGGCTGCGCCGTTGAAGGTCATCATGACGGCGAGCCCCATAGCCGCGCCGACTCCGAGACAAGTGAGCGCGGCGCGTCGGGGATTACGCGCGAGCCGCCTCAAGACCATGCGCGTCGGCTGGTCGAGGCCCTTGAAAAGCCGCGCGCCGATCAGTCCGCCGCGCGCGTATTTTGGCGGCGCCGGCGGGCGCATAGCGAGCGCCGGCGGCAAGCGCGCAGCCGCGGCGACAGCAAACATGCCGCCGGCCCCGGCGGCGGCGGCGCTCGCAAGAAGCGCGGACGCAAGCGTGCGGTATTCCGGAACAAAGATGAGAAATGGAAAGTAGAAATAACGCTGATAGATGTCCGTAATCATTCTGCCGAGATAGAGGCCGCCGACCCAGCCGACCGCGGTTCCTATCGTCGCGATGATAAGCGCGAAGAAGAGATAGTGGAGCGCGACGGCGGCGTTTGAAAATCCGAACGCTTTCAAGAGTCCGATTTGCGAGCGCTCGGTTTCAACGAGCCGCGTCATCACGATGTTGAGCAAGAACGTGGAAACAGCCAGAAAGAGCGGGGTCATCACCCGGTCCATGGCGCCAAGCTGTTTCAGCTCTTCGGTCAGATATTTGTTCGAGATCTGGTCGGCGCGGGAATAGGCGCCGGTCGCGCCATAGGGCGCCAATAATCGGTCAAGTGCGGCGAGCGTCGCCTTCTCATGGGCGCCATGGGCCAGAGTAAGAATCACCTCATTGAAGGCGCCGTCAAGATCATAGGCCGCCGCCAGCGCGGGTTCGCCGACCCAGAGAACGGCGAAGCGCGCGGGATCCGACGCGAAATCGCCGGGCGGGATTGTGTAGATGAACTCCGGCGACAGCGCGAACCCGACGATGCGGAAGACGTGCCTTGACCCCCGTAAGGTAACGGCGATTTCGGCGCCGAGCGGCAAATCATGGGCCCGCGCGAAGGGCTCGAGCAAGAGCGCCTCGTCCGTCAGATCTGCGCGCGGCATGCGGCCGCGCACAAGGTGAATGTCGTTGATGCGAAACGCCGCAGCGGGCCGCATTGAGACGAAGCGGGCGCTGATCGGGGCTGCGACGCCAGCAAGATTGAGAAGCCCGCCGCCGACGATGCGGGCCTGCGCCGCCGCGACGCCGTCGAGGTCGCGAATATCGGCGAGCAGTCGATTCGGCGCGCGCTTCACCGGTGCGTAGATGTCGGCGACGCGGTAACGTGCGTAATAGGCTGCCACTGTCGCCTCAAGCGAGGCGATCATGCCGCGCGACATCACGAGAAGCGCGATGCCGGCGCCGATAACGAGGATGATCGCGAGCCCCTGTCCCTTGACGCGCCAGAGGTCGCGCCAAAGCTTGCGCCACAGCATGCGCGATCCGGCGAAAAGCTCGCTCACCAGCTAATCTCCTCCGGAGACAGCTTTGTCTCGTTCACATCGACCTTGCGCAGCCGTCCGTCGGCGAGATGGAGCACGCGGTCGGCGATCGCCGCAGTCGCGGCGGCGTGCGTGATGACGAGCGTGGTGGCGCCAAGCTCTTCATTGAGGGTCAGCAGCGCCCTCAGAACGCCGACCCCCGTCTTGATGTCGAGCGCGCCCGTCGGCTCATCGCAGAAAAGAACCGTTGGGCGTTTTGCGATCGCGCGCGCGATGGCGACGCGCTGCTGTTCGCCGCCTGATAACTCTGATGGAAAATGATCGGCGCGGTCCTTCAGCCCGACCATGCCGAGCGCATCGAGCGCGGGCATCGGACTCTCGGCGATCTCGGCGACAAGTTCGACATTCTCGAACGCGGTCAGACTGGGCATCAGATTGTAGAACTGGAAGACGAAACCGACATGGCGGCGGCGATAGGCCGTGAGCTGTCGATCGTTCATCCCGACGATGTCTTCGCCCTCGAAGATCGCCTCCCCGTCGCTCGCGCGATCGATGCCGCCGAGAATATTGAGAAGCGTCGACTTGCCGCTTCCCGAAGGTCCGAGAAGCACGACAAGTTCGCCCTTCGGGATCTCAAGATCAAGGCCCCGGAGCGCGTGAACCGCGGTCGGACCGGCGCCATAGAATTTTGACAGGCCCGAAGTTCTGAAGGCGAAACCGTCCGTGAGCGAACTGTCTGCCGTGGGCTCGCTGCGAGCGCTCACGCCGCTTTGCTCGTTCCGCCGCCGGAGCGTTCGGGCGTGAACGCGACGCCGTCACGCCGGCAAATCGACTTCAACGCCATGCGCGCGGTCATCAATCCCGCCGGCAGCCCGCCGCCCGGCTGTATCCAATGGCCGACCATCAAGAAGCGGTCGAGACCCGGCAGCGTCTGGCGCATCGGCGCGTAGCCGGCGCGCGGCATCAGCAGCCAGCCTTCCATGCTGCCTTTCCAATTGCCGGTATGACGGATGACGCTCGCCGGCGTGGATACGTCGATCGTTTCGACGCACCCACGCAGGCCCGCTGTCCGGCGATCAAGAATAGCGATCACCTCGTCCGCGACCCGGATCTTCTCTTTCTCATAGCCAGCCTTGTCGGCGTCATGCAGGCCGACCCAGTAAGCGTGGTTGTAAGTCGGGAGGAAGCAGGTGACCGACGTCTTGCCGGGCGGGGCGAGGGTCGGATCAAAATTCAAAATGCGAAACGATACAACGTTAAGCGCGGTTTCCGGATCGAGCTGGAGCGGCGCCTTGAGCACGCGCGAAACATGCGGCGGCTCCTGCGAGAGGTCCTGCGCCACGCCGAGAGAGACCTGCACGTAGGACGGAAAAGTCTCGCCTCTCTTATAAAGATCGTCAATCGCCTCATTCTTGTACTTGCCGTCAAGCATATCATAGATGACCGAGCGCCCGTCGGCGCCAGAAATCACCCAATCGCCCTTGATCAACTCGCCCGTGGCAAGACGGACGCCGACAACGGTGTCGTCTTCGACGATGATCTTGTCGACCCTCGCATTCGTTCGAATGACGCCGCCCAGACTGGTGAAGCGCTTCTCGATCAGCTCAATAATCGACCTAGCGCCGCCGATCGCGTAACCGGCGTTTCGCCCGTTCATCCAGGAGAGCGGAAGCGCCAAAGCAAGCGCCGACATGCGCCCTGTCGCACCTTCGGAGAAAAACCGGCGCAACAAGTGGTTGCTGAAGCGCTGTCCGTATTCTGACGCACTCGCGCCGGACCAGCGTTGAAACAGCGGCAACAAGGGCGCCATTCGCAGCATCGCGAGGCCTTGATGAATGACGGATGAATCGGGTTCCGGCATGGGCAGATCGGTGAAGCGCCGGATCGCCGAGGTGAAGCGCTTGATTTCTTCGGCGTCCGCCGGCGCCTTCTGAAGAAGCTCTTCTTCGAGCTTGTCGACATCGGAAAATATGCGGAGCGTTTCGCTCTGTTCGCTTTCCCAGCGCCCGAATTCGTCAAAGTTCACGAACGAGACCTTGTCGATATCAAATACTTCTCCCCATTCATGATACATTTCACTTTCGGGGTTGGATCCGAGCAACCAATGGAGGCAGGTCTCGAAGCGGTAATCACCTCGGCGCCAGCTGGTCGCAAGCCCCCCGACGCAGTTTTCGGCCTCGATAATCACGGCCTCATATCCGCACGACTGCGCAAATACGCCGGCGCAAAGGCCGGCGATGCCGCCGCCGATGATGAGGATTTTTCCTGGAGGTTTGATCATGGCGTTCCTGTCCAAATTTCACGCCAGCAAGATGATCGGCGGCGATCGAGTCCGTATTTTCTAACTCGGCGGCTGATCATCGGCATTGACTTCGATCAAGGTGATCGGCCGGCCGTAGTGGCAACATCAAAATAGCAACCGATGAAGCCAAGATGACCAAGAGCGCAAGCGGACCGGCTCTTTCGCTAGTGAGTTCGGAAACCCATCGACTCCGGGCGCAAGGACCGGCGGGCGAACCGGCGCCGGCGGGGCCGCAAGCTTCCCTTGCGGAACCAGGCGCTGGCCGATGGGCGAGCGATTCCTATGCGTCGACTGCCGTCGTCGAAAACATGGATCGTGCGGCCAGGGCCGGATTAGGACGCGTCACAGGCGGCGTTTCACCTGCCGCGATCGCCGCCGCCTATTTCGATTGGGCGACGCATCTGGCTTTCTCGCCGGGAAAACAACTGCAACTCGCCCGGAAGGCCGCTGAGAAGTCGGCGCGCTTCTGGAATTACGCGCTGCGATGCGGAATTGGCGGTTCGGGGGAATGCTGCATCGAGCCGCTTCCGCAGGACCGGCGCTTTCGGCACGAAGCCTGGCGGGCCTGGCCGTTCAATCTGATGTCGCAAGGATTCCTGCTGACACAGCAATGGTGGCACAACGCGACAACGGGCGTGCGCGGCGTTACCGAACAACATGAGCGAGTCCTGGACTTCGCGACGCGTCAGCTGCTCGACATCGTCTCTCCGTCGAATTTCATCCTGACCAATCCCGAGGTTCTTGAGAGGACGCAGTCGACGGCCGGCGCCAATCTTTTACTGGGATGGCGTAACTTCGCGGAGGATATTGAACGAACACAGCGCGGCAAGCCGCCGGTCGGCGCCGAAGCCTACAAGGTCGGCGAGACCGTGGCGGCGACGCCCGGCGTCGTTGTTTACAGAAACAGGCTGATCGAACTCATCCAATACGCGCCGACAACGGAAAAAGTTCGGGCGGAACCGATCCTGATCGTGCCGGCCTGGATCATGAAATATTATATCCTTGATCTCTCGCCGCAGAACTCATTAGTGAAGTTCCTCATCGATCGGGGCCATACCGTCTTCATGGTTTCCTGGAAGAACCCGGGCGCCGACGACCGCGACCTTGGCTTTGACGACTATCGCCGCCTTGGGGTGATGGCGGCGCTGGACGCGATCAACATCATCGCGCCCGACGTGCAGGTCCATGGGGTCGGTTACTGCCTAGGCGGCACGCTGCTCGGCGTCGCCGCCGCGGATATGGCGCGCGGCAAGGACGAGAGCTTCAAATCGCTCACTTTCCTGGCGTCGCAATTCGACTTCTCTGAGGCGGGCGAGCTTTCGCTTTATATCAACGAAAGTCAGGTCGCCTTCCTTGAAGACGTCATGTGGGAGCAAGGCTATCTCGACGCCAAGCAGATGGCCGGCGCATTCCAGCTCCTTCGGTCAAACGATCTCATCTGGTCGCGCATCGAACGCGACTACCTCATGGGCGAACGTCGGCCGATGAGCGATCTGATGGCCTGGAACGCCGATGCGACGCGAATGCCTTTCAAGATGCATTCGGAATATCTTCGCCGCTTCTACCTCAAGAACGATTTCGCCGAAGGGCGTTTTGAAGTCGATGGCGACCCCGTATCGCTCCACGACATCCGAACGCCGATATTCTGCGTTGCGACCTTGCGCGATCATGTCGCGCCCTGGCGCTCGGTCTACAAGGTGCACATGTTGGCCGACACGGAGGTGACGTTCCTTCTCGCCGGCGGAGGACACAACGCCGGGATTGTCAGCGAGCCGGGTCGGCCGGGGCAGAACTTCAAGATGAGGCGATCAAAGCCCGATGAGCAGTTTGTCGACGCCGAGCAATGGCTTGCCGCCGCGGACGTGTTCGACGGCGCCTGGTGGCCTTCTTGGGTTCAATGGCTGGATGAGCGCTCCGGCGCTCTTGTCGAACCCCCTGCCCCCCTTCTTGTCGCCGCAAGCCGTGAGGGGTTGTCGAGAACGAATGGAGTGCTCGCACCCGCTCCTGGAGTATATGTCTTAGCGGCTTGAGAGCGGACGATAGCGAGGATCACGATCATTGATGGTCACCCTGACAACAGTCGAATCCATTTCGTCAACGCGCTCGCTGACGCGTATGCCAGCGGCGCGCGACACTCCGGACACGAAGTAGAGCGTATCGACGTCGCCGCGCTCGACTTCGACGTCCTTCGCGATACCAAAGCGTGGAGCAAAGTCGCGCCTGCTTCTTTGCGACCGGCGCAGGCGGCCTTCCTGGCGGCTGACCATCTTGTATTCGTTTATCCGCTATGGATGGGCTGCATGCCGGCGCTGATGAAGGCCCTCCTTGAGCAGCTCACAGCGGGCAGTTTCGCTATTGAGGCGGGTGAAGACGGAAGCAAATGGACGCAGAAGCTTAAAGGCAAATCAGCGCGGGTCATCGTCACCATGGGCATGCCTGCCACCGCCTATCGCTATTTCTTCGGTGCGCATAGTCTCAAAAGCTTCAAGCGCAACATCTTGAACTTCGCGGGGGTCAACCCCGTTCGAGATACTGTCATCGGCATGGTCGATGCGCGTGGCGAAACGGGCCGGCGCCGAGCGCTTCGACAGCTTGAAAGACTCGGCCGCGCCGCGAAGTGATCGGCGTGCTGCGTTTCACAGCACGAAGTTCAGTGTTCCGCGGTCTTTAGCGCATCACTCGCGGCATCCGCGGCGATCTTGAACATGCGGGAAGTCTCAGCTGAATAGTCGCGCATGGCTTCCTCAAAAAAGCCGGTCTGTGCGTTGAGCGCGTCCTGCCCGTTATTCGACGACATAACCGAACGGACGGTTTCTAAATCTTTCTTCACGCGCCGACTAAAGAACTCGGCAATCTCCTTGTTCATCTCCGTCGCGCCGTTGAAATAGGCGCGCGCCGCTTGCGACATGATTTCGACATTGCGCTGGCTCAGCCGCGCAAATTCCTTCGGTTCAAACAGTGGAAACACATGATTGCCGACGTTGACCGTCTCGGCGCCGTTTCCACTTTCATTTGCAGCCATTTTATCCTCCATAAATTGATTTAACGTCGAAACTCGCTCAGTCCCGTCGACGCCGGAATGATGACGATCAACTTCCGCCGGGAAGCCGCGCTCTTCATCAGAGGGCGCCTTCGGCCGCGTCCAGCGCAGCCTCGTCCTGAATGACGAACGACCGGGCAGTCGGCATTACAATTACGCCGGAACGCTTGAACTCCGTGAGGGTCCGGCAAACGGTTTCGATTGTCAGTCCCAGATAGTCGCCGATGTCTTGCCTGCTCATCGGGATTGAAATCGTTTGCGCGTCTGCCGAGCGCCGCGACAGAAACCGGAGAAACCCCGCAACGCGCTGTTCTGCGTTCCGTCTCGAGATGAGGGTCGAGCGCTCGCGGCTTCGGTCGAGGCGGCTAACAAGCACGTCCACGAGCTTTGGCGGCCCGTCCAATTCAAAGCCGGGTCGCCCGAGCAGCGCGTCGAGAGGAATACAGCGCAACAAACAGTGCGTCACTGCTTCCGCAGTCTGCGTTTGTTCGTCATGGCCGCAAACGCCGACAAAGTCGCCTGCGGAGTAAAAGTCGCTGATTTCACGCTGGCCGTCTTCGAGCGTGCAATACTCTTTCATGACGCCGCTGACGACTTCGTAACAGTATCGCGCAGGCTCGCCTTCGACAAAGAGCGTCTCACCCGCCTTGAGTTTTCGCACTATCGTTGCGGGAGAGGCGCCAAGGGCGGCGCGCCCTGCTGGACCTGATTGTCCGGGCGCAAAAACAGAAGCCGATGATGAGATCATACCCCAATTTCCTGCCTGAGCAGGCAATGTAGGTATGTCAGCGGCGGCCAACGAGTTCGCATGATCGCGTAGAGCCACGCGCGGGGACGCCCTCGCCGGCATGCGGACTAGGTACGAATACTCATCCGCCCTCTGGGCTGAATTAGCGGAAAGAGCCCAAAGACGATTTGGGCTGCAAGTCCGAGCGCACGGCTCGGTTCGCCAAAGGACCGGAAATGCTCCATAGGCGTCATCCCCAGCAGCCACATGGCGAGCAAGAGTTCCGATAGCGCCAGCAGCAGGAATGCGCCGCCGCCCATGCCCGCGCGCGCCGCCAGCGTCGAAGACGCCAAATAACGTCGAATAACAAAGGCGCAAACGAACCAGGAAGCGGCCAGCATGATGGGGGCCTCGACCAGCACGGCATGAAAGCGGCTTACCTCGGGGGCGGCGGCCAGAAGCCCGGTTCTCAGCGCGCCGAGCACAAAACCCAGCGCAAAGATCAAACCGAAATAGAGCGCTGCGACAGCCAGCATGCGCATGATCACCGTGCGCGCCGCGACAAAAACTCATCGACAGTTTGAAACACTTCTTGCTCACGCCCGACCCAGACATGACCCCCGGTTGGAAACACCGCCAGTTCAGCGTCACGGACGGCGCCGGCGATGTGGCGCGCCGCCGCCAGCGTCTGGAAGCGGTCGTCCTCCAGCGAGAGCGCGAGCGTTGGCGCGGCAATCTTTTCGATCGGCATCGGCGCTGGAACATAGGCGAGCCGGGCATCGTTCAAGAGGCCTCGGGCGCGGGCGCTGACGGGGAGGATATTGCGCAGGACGGAACGCACCCTCTCCTGCTCGGCTGGGCTGGCGGCTTTCACCAAGGCCGGATCGGTTGCGAGGAGCGCGCTGATCATCGCATCCTCGTTCAGCGCCAATCCGAGCCAGAACAGGAGATCGGACCTCAGCGCGTGCTCGATGATCGCTTGTGCGAGCGGATTGGGCGGCTCTACCGGCGGGCGGCCCGGCGCGAATGCGGCGGGGACCATTGTTACAAGCGCGCTGCAACGATTGGGGTGACGGATCGCGAACTGCATGGCCGACAGCGCGCCGGCCGATCCCCCAATAATGGGCGCCCGCTCGATCTCCAGTTCATCCAGCAGATCGACAAAGGCGTCAGCCTGACTTTCGGACGACGCGTCGTCGGGAAAGGCCGACCGCAAATATCCGAATCGAGACGGCGCAATGATGCGCCAGCGTTCGCGCAAGGGCGCTGAAAAGTCCAATCCCTGGTCGAAGCCGCCGCCCGTTCCATGGATCATCAGCACCGGAGGCCCTGCGCCCGCTTCAGAGTATTCTATGGCGCCGATGCGGCATTGAAATGTCTTGCTTCGCCCGCGCGTGCGTGCGCGGGCAAGCGTCATCGCTGCAGAAAAGGACCGCCATGTCACGTCGCCCGTCAGCAGCGCGCCAGCGGCCATCAGGCCCAGCCCAAGCAATTGCCGCCTTCGCATGCTCCTCGCCTGCCAAAGAACCGGGGACGCTTGCCCCGGTACGCCGCTGGCATGTTGCGCCAGGAAAGGCCTGTTCTCTTGCGCTGGATCAAGTTCCATTTCCAGAAAAGTGCGCAATCTCCAGCAATAGCGTTCTTGGGGAGCTGACGCCCAGTGCGGCGGAAATCCGCCGTCCATCTTTCCACCCGACGCCAGAAATCTCTTCTATTTGACGAAAGCAGCGCCATATTGCACGCCATGTTACGAACACTCTGGATGAAGAGAGCCGCTTTCCTCGCTTGCCTGTCTGCGATCATCCCGGCGCTTGCGGCGGCCGCCGACGCCCCGCGTTGGGCGCCAAAGGATTTCGACGCGCTTGTTGAAATCGTAGAAAACGTCGGCGCGGAAGGACTGGATCCCGCACGCTATCCAATCACTGAAATTGAGGCTGCTCGCGCCGCCGGCGATATTGCGACGGCTGAGCGCCTTGCATCCGCCCTGTTTCAAACCATCGCTAAAGACTTTTCATTCGGCGTGACGCCGGAGGCGCGGCGTCTCAGATGGCGGATTGCGCCGAGCGCGGCCGACATCTTCGATGTCGTAACTCTTTTGGACACGGCGCTTAAGGATCACAGCGTTCGCGCGACGCTGGCCGGCCTACTCCCGACCAATCCGCAATACGAGGCGCTGAAGGCGGCTTTTGCGAGCGCCGCGCCCGACGACGCAAAAACGTTGTTGAAGATCAGAGCAAATCTGGAGCGCTGGCGCTGGATGCCGCGCGACCTTGGGTCAGACTTTGTTTTTGTGAATATTCCAAGCCAGGATCTCGCCGTCATCCGCAGCGGCGCCGAAGTTGATCGACGGCGCATCATCTACGGCGCACGCAAGACGCCGACTTGGGCATTTGTCGCGACAATCACCGGTGTCGCCTTCAATCCGACATGGTATGTGCCCAGCAGCATCGCGGCCAGCGAAGGCATCCACACGCTTTTGCGCCGGCGCCCGGCGGCGGCGAAATCTCTCGGTTTCTATGTCGCTGAGAACGGCAGCGTCCGCCAAAAGCCAGGAGCAAAAAACCCGCTCGGACGCATGAAGCTCGTCATGCCCAATCGATTTTCGACCTATCTGCACGACACGCCCGGTCAGGCGCTGTTCGCACGCGAGACTCGCGCATTCAGTCATGGCTGCATCCGCGTCGAGGACGCGCTCGCGTTCGCCCAGGTTCTGCTTGAGCCGAATTGGAGCGAAGAGGCGGTCGCGGAGGTCGTTGCCACAGGTTCAAGCGTTATCGTTGATCTTGATAAACCGCTGCCGGTTTATGTCGCCTATTTTACCGCGGCGGCCGACAATGGCGGCGAAATCGCGCTATTTTCGGACGTCTACGGCCTCGACGAAATTCTGCTTCGATCAGAATTAGATGCAGGAATAGCGTTCACCACATCGGCCGAAGCGGATGCGTCTTGCGCGAGTTAGAGCCGGCCAGCGTAAAACAGCGCGCCTGACCCAAGACGGTCCAGAATTTCCAGGTGGTCGCTTTCTGCCACCGCAAAGCACCCTTCGCTGCGACCGAGCTTGCCAAATCTTTCGATCATCTTGTCGCCAACATACCAAGCAGGATGAATGACGATGGCGCGGGGCTCGGCGTTAGAGTTCTCAGCATCAAGACCAACGAGGCGCATCGACCGGCCGTATTTGCCGTCGTAGCGCCCGGCCGTCCTGTAGGCGCCCCTCGAGGTCGCGTTGGACCCAATCGCGTTCGAAAAGCCCGACAGCCAACCCGTGTGCGACGGGTCCGACCCTCGGCCATGCGCCGTGAGAAACGATCGAACCCGTGACGTCGTCAGATCGACGATATGAAGGCGTGGCCGCCACGACGGCGCGGCGAAATCGACGATCGCTGCCACATCAGTCCGATGGACGCTCGCAGGTCCGGCGTTCAGGAGGCCGCGGGCGAGGCTAACAATTTGTCCGCTATCCTGCGCGCTCGACCAAGCCGGCGCAGCGCGAAAAGGCGCAATCGTCGCGAGGCCTGCGCACAAGAAACGACGACGATCCAACCGGAGGCCCAATCAAAGCCTGACAACGACGACATTCGTACTCTAGTCGATCATTCGACCAAATTCAAACCATTGGCGATGATTTGCACGGCTCGTTCCGCACAGTTATAAATTTCGTTGCATGTTTTCCCGGCCATCTCTGTTCGCGACATCCAGTAATTCCGCGCTCCGAAAAGAGGCCTTGCAATGAGCCTACAGGACGGCGACCGCCGGATTCGGGCCTTGCTTGAAATCATTGATGACTTGCCCGTCGCCATGGCCCTTTTCGATCGCGACATGCGCTTTCTGGCCGCCAGCCGACGGTGCCGAGAAGACTACGGGCTTGGATCCGATTGCATTGGACGGTCCTGCTACGACGTATTGCCTGAACTTCCGGAGCGGTGGCGCGAATTACAGCGCCGCGGCCTTGCGGGGGAAACCCTTCAGGCAACTGACGACAAGTTCGTCTGGCGGAACGGACGCCATCAATGGTTGAATTGGGAAATTAGCCCATGGAAAGACGGCCACGGCGATATCGGCGGAATCATCATCACCGCGGAAGATGTCACGCAGCGCAAGGAGATGGAGGTTGCGCTCTTCGACAGCGAGGCCTTCTGGCGGTCGACGATTGACGCCTCGCCGATCGCCATCATCACCATTGATGAGAAAGGGCGGATCGTCACCTTCAGTCGTGCGGCGGAAATCACCTTCGGCTATCGCGAAGCCGAGGTTGGCGGGCGCAATGTCCATATCCTCATGCCGGAGCCCGATCACTCCAAGCATGATCAGTATATGGAACGGTACTTGGATAGTGGCGAAGCCCGGATCATCGGCAAGCCAAGGGTTGTCAAGGCGAGACGAAAGGACGGAGAAGTTTTCCCGGCGAGCCTTCATGTCAGCGAATTTGAAGACGGACGGCGTATCTTCGTCGGTTTTGTGATCGACGTCTCGCATCAGGCCGCTGTCGAGCAGCGACTTGCCGAAACCCAAACTCAACTTCAACATGCGGGGCGCGTCGGCGCGATGGGCGAGATGGCAACGACGATCGCGCATGAAATCAATCAGCCGCTGACGGCTGCAGCCAGTCTCGCCGGGGCCGCGTCAGTCCTCCTCGCCAGGCCCGGGGCCGGCGGACCGATCGAGGCCAAGCCTCTAATCGACGACGCGGTCAGCGAAATTCAACGCGCCAGCGAAATCCTCCGTCAGATGCGAGATTTCTTAAGAAAGCGTAAAACCGCACGAAGCCTTCATGACGTCAACAAGATTATTGAAGACGCGAGTGCGATCGCTCTCCTCGGCGCGTCGCACGAAGGCATTCACGTCTCGTTCGGTTTCGCCAAGGACGTCGGATCGGCGAACATCGACAGGATCCAAATTCAACAGGTGATTACAAATCTCATCCGCAACGCCGTCGACGCCATGAAGGACGCCCCCGAAAAGCGGCTTTCGCTCTCGACCGCGCGAAAGAAAGGCATGATCGAAATCACCGTCGCCGATACTGGTTCCGGCGTCGCCGACGGCATGAAGCGAAAGATCTTCGAATCCTTCGTGACGACCAAAGACGGCGGACTTGGCGTCGGACTCGCGATCTCCAGATCGATTGTTGATCTGCATCAAGGCGAAATCAGCGTCAGGGACAATGATCCGCGCGGGGCGGTCTTTACGGTTCGACTGCCGGTTGAGGGCTAAGTCGAGGCGGCCCGGATGAAAGGTCTTGTTTTTCTCATTGACGACGACGCCGCCGTGCGACGTGGAGTGGGCGCTCTCCTTCAGGCGGCGGGATATCGGACTGCGCTGTTCGAGTCGGCCGATCGCTTTCTCGCCGCCCTGCCAAATGCTAACCAATCTGGCGCCGTCATCCTGTGCGATGTGTGCATGCCTGGGATGCAAGGGCCGGAATTGCAGCAACGACTGAGGGATCAAGCTGTCGGCATCCCTGTTGTCATCATGACGGCCCATGGCGACGTTCAATTGGCGGTATCCGCCATGCGCGACGGCGCCATCGACTTTCTCGAAAAGCCGTTCACGCCCGACGAACTGACGAAGGCGCTTGACCGGGCCTTTACGCCGCGCGTCGCTCTTCACCCGCTGATCGACCTGCCGACGGTCGACATCGCACGCCGCATCGCGTCCTTGACGGCGCGCGAGCGCGAGGTCCTGCGCGAGATCGTCAACGGTCAGTCGAACAAGGCCATTGCGCGCGATCTCGATTTGAGTCCCCGTACCATCGAGGTCCATCGCCGGAACCTGGTCGCAAAAATGCAAGCGACGAGCTTCGCTGAACTCGTCCGCATGGCGATCGCCGCTGGCTTTTGCGATTGATGATAGTCAAGGCTTGAGCCGCTGCCAAACCGGCGTCGCAGTGAGGCGGCAGGGCGGTCCGGTCGAAGGCCGCTGTCGATCGCTGCCGCGTCCCGACAGCACGGCGATGGCATTGAACTTCTTGAGCCAGATCAAGGTGCTCGTAGGCTGTTTCGTGTTTCTTGGTGGCAGAAAGGGAGCATGCCATGATCCTCAGAGACTTATTGGTCTTTGCCACTTCTGAACGCGACGCACCTGCATTGGCGCTCGCAAAGATGGTCGCCGCCCAAACGGGCGGTCACGTGTCATGCGCAGCGATCGCTGTCTTACCGATGTCTGTCGGCGACGTGGCAGTGCAAGGCATGGACGCTGGCTATGCAATGCTGGCGGAGCAGATGAATCGCGATGCGGACAAGACGCTAAACGCAATCGCGGCTGCTGTCAGTCGATCAGATCCGCCCGCTGAGTTCCGGCCCTATAAAACTTTCCCCGCCGGCGTCGAAGAAGTCGCTGCGCTTAACGCCCGTCACGCCGACCTGGTCATCGTTCGCGCGCCAGAGCGCAAACACAGAATCCACGGAGATATTATCGAAGGGGCGCTGCTCGGCGGCGGGCGGCCCGTTCTAGTCGCGCCGATCGATTGGAAGGCGCGCGCCATAGGGTCGAACGCCGTTCTCGCCTGGGACGCCAGCCGCGAGGCGGCGCGCGCCGCGCATGATGCGCTATTGCTGCTCCAGAACGGGGCCAGGCTGACGATCGTGACCATTGATTCGGCGCGTCGCCAGGCGCTCGGCGAAGGCCCAGGACGAGATATCGCCGCGCATCTGGCGCGACACGGATTGAAAGTAGATGTGCGGAACATCGAAAGCGGCCGCAGCACAATCGCCGAGGCGATCGCCGGCGTCGTCACCGACATCGACGCCGATCTTCTGATCATGGGCGGCTATCGGCATGCCCGCTTGCAGCAGGCGTTATTCGGCGGCGTCACGCGCGCCACCCTCTCGGATGCGAAAACGCCGCTGCTGATATCGCATTGAACCGCCCTCCAGGAGGGCCGGCGAAATTTGCGCTTCTCGCCCAGGTCAAGGAATACTAACGGGCAGGCATTGATAACGTCTCGACCGCAACCAAGCCATCCCGGCCAATCTCGACAGCGCTCTTTGGCGCGCGAATTGACTTTTCCGCCGCGAGCTTGAACCCCGTCTCGCGCGCCTGCCACTCAGATGCCAACAAGCTCCCCAAAATGCGAACGAAGATCGGTCACCGGGACCTTCGTCAAATCTCTCACAAGCTCAGCGACAATGGCGGCAGAAACAGCAGCTGAAAATGCGCTTCTTAGATCCCCGAGCATGGCCGCTGGTGCGACGACCACCAGCCGCTGAAACGACCTCGCGGCAATTGCGGCGTGAAGCTGTTCAGCGATCTCGTTCGCAAAATCGCGTTTCAGCCTGCGGCGCGGGTCTTCACCGGACCTTGTGATCGCGTGGCGGGCGTCGCCGACTGACTCATAGCTCCGCGCTGGTCGATCGGAAACGAGGTCTCGATTCATCGGCAGGCTCTTCGAAAAAGCGTACCCGTTGACCTCCACAAGATCTTCTCGTGGCCCTATCGACTCAAAGACGCGCGCACGCGAGGCGTCGGCAATCAGTATCCAAGTCTTCTTTTGCATCAGTGCTCTCAGCTCCTGTCGTGCCGCGGCTAACCAAATTTAGGAAGCGGCATCGCCCCTCAAGCGCCAAGCGGATATGTGGCGATTTGATCGATCAAAGTGCCGTGCGCCGCAAGCGAGGCGCCTTTCATTGGCGGCGCCGTATTGAGAGAAAGGCAGCTTGCTTCCTTATCGACCCTCACAGCGAATCTCTCAATTCGCAAAAGTCGGTTCGAGGGCCTCATTCGGACGTCTTCCACTTTTCCAACGCCTCAAGCGCACCGAGCACAAAGCCGGCGACGACTGCCGCGGCAGCAGCTTTCCCTGGGCGCCGACGCAACTCATCCTCAAGCGCTCGATAGGTAATTTCGGACAGGTGGAAAGGTTCATGCGCGGCCACCGCGTGCGGCGCCGCGAGTTTAGGCTTCCCAGCGCGTGCTGAGCCGAGGCAGGCGGCGCCGACCAAGACGAGAAGAGCGGCGCTGCAGAGGAGCGCCGCATAGAGCGGCATGAGCGCGGCGAGACCGACCGTCAACGCGGCGGCGAAGAGGATCGCCGCCGCGCCAAAAGCGCCTGCGCCGCATAAAACCAAGGCGCCTTTCGTCAACGCGGCGGCTCCCTCGGCTTTGAGGGACTCAAGAAGCTGCAGCATGTTGTTTGCGCGTAAGCGTCAGGCGACCGAGAACATAGCCGAGCGCCAGCGCGCTGGACGCCGCCGCTAAGGGGTGCTCGGTCATCTGATCATGCAATGCGTCTGCACGCTCCTTGGTTTCCTCGACAGCGGCGTCCTTCACGGCGCCAGCCCGTTCTAGGAATTTCTGCATTGATTGGTGCAAATCCTGACCGGCGTCGACGAGGTGCTCTGCAAGAGGCGCAGAGGCGCCTTCGGCAATGACAGAAATGCGCTTTTCCAATCCCTTCAGATCCTTCCCGAGAACCGTCAATAGCTGGCGCGCATCGAACCGCTCGTCGTCCTTGTCGTTTTCTCCATGAGCGGAGTGCTTGTTTTTGTGAGACATGTATTGGCTCCTTCTAATCGCCGCGCTGGTGCGACCACGCGTCTTGTGCCCCGACGCGATTGGGCCTTCATTGATTTGGCGCAACCCAGCGTCCACTAACGCGCGGTTTATTTTGAGGCAAGAAACGCTGACGACGAGGCTGTGACGCGCTCGCGTGGGAGGCTAGATTCCGAGTGGGATTGATTTGACGAAATGCCGAACGAGCCGCGGCGATCGTCGGCTGGCCTAAGCAAGGAGAGAAGCCATGCCGTCAGACGACAGAAAAGTCGACAATCAGCCGCGCGGTCCCTTGTCCGGTGTGCGCGTCCTTGATCTCTCTCGCGTCCTGGCAGGCCCTTATTGCACGACGTTGCTTTGGGAACTCGGCGCCGAAGTTTTAAAAGTCGAACAGCCGGGCCATGGCGACGATACGCGCGCGTTTCCGCCGTTCAAGAACGGCGAGAGCGTTTATTTCGCCTCGATCAATCGCGGCAAGAGATCGATCGCGCTTGATCTGAAAGCGCCGCCGGATCGTGAAACCCTGGAACTACTGCTCGATCGCGCGGACGTGCTCGTCGAAAACTTCCGTCCGGGCGCCATGGAGCGCCTTGGGTTTTCCTATGAAGCGGTGAGCGCGCGCCGCCCGGCGCTCATTTACGCCGCCGTGTCTGGCTTTGGTGCAACCGGCCCATATCGCGATTTGCCAGCATACGACCTTATCGTTCAGGCGCTCGGCGGCATGATCTCCATTAACGGCCCCGAAGGCGGCAGCGGCTTGCGCCTCGGCATCTCTCTCGGCGATCTCGCGGCCGGCGTGTTCGCCGCGCTTGCGATTTCCGCCGCGCTTTACGAGCGGCGCCAAAGCGGCAAGGGGCGTTTCATCGACATCGCCATGCTCGATGTTCAAACCATGCTTCTAGAAAGCGCGCTCGTCCGGCAGTTCGCGACCGGCGAAGCTCAAAAGCCCACAGGATCGCGCCATCCCGTCATCACCCCGTTCGACGTATTCAAGGCCAAGGATGGGCCAATCGCGATCGCTTGCGCCAACGAGCAATTGTTCGATCTTTTATGTGAAGCGATCGATCGGCCCCTTTTTAAATCCGAAGCGCGCTTTGAAGGCGTCTACGCGCGGTTCGCCAATCAAACTGCGCTCAAGGCGGAAATCGAGACTGCTCTTCAGGAAAAAACGGTGGCGGAATGGGTGGAGAAATTTCGAGCCGTGGGTGTTCCGGCTGCCCCAATCAACACCATGGCGGAGGTTGTCGACGATCCGCAACTTCGCGCGCGAAACATGTTCGTTAGCGTCGAAGATCCCGAAATGGGCGAGCTTCACATGGCAGGGAGCGCGTTCAAGATCTCAGGCTATCCCGAACGAACGACACGGCCTCCCGCGCCCAATCTTGATGAGGCCCGCGCCGACGTGATGGCGGAACTGGGCTCGCCGCCAGCCCGCTCCGAATTTGACTCAAGTCAAGTTCGCAATTGATTAAGGCGCTAAAATTGCTGCCATGAAAACGGCGGAGATTTAGGAAGATGCACCGCAACTGACGATGGATGCCCCGTGGCGCCGGCTCGGCGCCGGCTTCCGCGACCTGATGCGCGCGCCGCACTTAAGCCTCGGCTATGACGCGTTGGTGGTCAGCGGCGGCGCCGCGATCGTCTGGTTTCTCTGGCGGACCGGAAACGCTTCCCTCATTCCCGTCGCCTTCTGGATTTTTGCGATAGTCGCCCCGCTACTGGCCGCTGGTCTTTACGAAATGAGCCGGTGCATCGAGGCGCAACAAGCACCGAGGATTTTTCCGATTGAATTCGCCGGTCCGCGCTCCCCGCTCCAACTCGCTTATGTCGGGTTCTTCCTGATGTTCGCAGCGCTGGTTTTGAATCGGCGCCGAAAATTGACCGCTTTCAAACTGGCGAGAACCAATTGGCATTATTGAAGTTTTGACGGAACGCCTGGGGTCACGATCGGCGCTGATGGCGACCCCCACATTTTTCAGAATTTCTTTGTCGAATCCAATGCCTGTTTCAAATTGCCGGGGGGTCAATTTTGGACTCTGGCGCTTATTTGATGC
>JBJXFO010000087.1:0-89681 GCA_046154725.1 Parvularculaceae bacterium
TGCGACGCCGCGGGGGACTTTAAGCGACTGTGACATGGCGTTCTCCCATTCGCCCGCCCGTTTGCCGGGCGCGGCTTTGAGTTATTGATATAGGGGTGTTGGCCGCGACGTGAAAGGAGCCGCGCTCGCATCAAGGCGATGCGCGTGATGCATCGCACATCAAAGACGGATCACGTATTCCTTGCGGGTCGTTTCAAGGACTTCCCAGGTTCCCTTAAACCCCGGCCGGATGATGAGACTGTCGCCTGCTGCAATGCGGCGAGGGGCAAGCCCCGCTTCGGTCACGACCGACACGCCGCTCAGGATCCGGCAATATTCCCATTCCGTGTACTCGATGCGCCATTTGCCGGGCGATCCTTCCCAGACACCCGCGAAAAGGCCGCCGGCATCGGTCTCAATTTCCCAAGTCCGAAAGCGCGGCACGCCGGCAAGGACGCGGTCCGCCGCAGGCGCGCTGACCTCAGGCATGAGGGCGTCGATCGAAAAGTCCAGCGCAAATTTCTCGTTCATCGACCCTTTCACGCGTCATGCGATTTCCTGCACGGCGTCACAACAGCATGACATCCCTTGCCGCAATTGCGATCAGGACGAGAGAGCCGACCGCGAAGACGGCAAACCGGACAGCGACAACGCGCACAATAATCTGTGTGAGTGAGTGAGCCACTCGCAGTCCGACATAGGTCCACGCCAGCGCAATGTTCGCCGTATCGGCGGCGCCGGCAAGATGCGTGTAGAAGACAAGTGCATAAAAGATCGTCGGCTGTTCGTGCAAGTGATTGTAGTTGTCGGCGACAACGCGCACTGACGCCGGCAACACACTCAGCGCGCCCGGATGGATCGCCGATTGCGGGTTGATCTTCGCCCGTTGCATCGCCGGGATGCGCGTTGCGTACATCCATAGCCAGACAATCAACGTCCAGCAGACGAGCGCAAGCGCCGGGGTGAGAATGCCGTTTTCCACGCTCACGCCTCGTTCGAATGCTTCTTGAACTCGATGCGCGCAATCGAGCGGCAATGCACTTCGTCGGGCCCATCGGCGAGGCGCAGAGTGCGTAAGGATGCATACGCGCGTGCAAGGCCGAAGTCGCTGGTGACGCCGGCGCCTCCATGCGCCTGGATCGCGTCATCGATGATCTTCAGCGCCATGCGCGGCGCCGCAACTTTGATCATCGCGATCTCGGCCTGCGCGGCTTTGTTGCCGACCGTGTCCATCATCCACGCAGCCTTTAACGTCAACAGTCGCGCCATTTCGATGTCGATGCGCGCTTCGGCAACGCGCTGTTCCCAGATCGAGTGCTTGTAGATCGGCTTGCCGAACGCCTCGCGCGTCAAGATGCGTTTGACGAGCTTTTCGAGCGCGACCTCCGCCGCGCCAATCGTTCGCATGCAGTGATGGATGCGCCCCGGCCCAAGGCGGCCTTGCGCGATTTCAAAGCCGCGTCCTTCGCCGAGCAGCATGTTGTCTATCGGTACACGGACGTTTTCGAGGGCAACTTCCATATGCCCATGCGGCGCATCGTCAAAACCGAACACGGGCAAGTGGCGAAGGGTCCTGACGCCCTTGGCGTTGGCTGGAACGAGCACCATCGACTGCTGCAAATGACGTTCGGCGCGTTTGTCGGTCTTGCCCATCACGATGAAGATCTTGCAGCGCGGATCGCCGGCGCCGCTCGACCACCATTTGCGCCCGTTGATGACATACTCGCCGCCATCGCGGCGGATGTCCGTTTCGATGTTTGTGGCGTCCGACGAGGCAACTTGCGGCTCGGTCATCAAAAAGGCAGAGCGGATTTTTCCGTCGAGCAGCGGCAACAGCCACTCTTCCTGCTGCGCAGGCGTGCCGTACTTCATCAGCACTTCCATATTGCCGGTGTCGGGCGCAGCGCAGTTAAAGACCTCCGGCGCGATGTGGCTGCGCCCGGTCAGTTCGGCGACCGGCGCATAGTCGGAATTCGAGAGGCCCGGGCCGAATTTTGGGTTTGTGTGGAACATGTTCCACAACCCCTCAGCCTTGGCCTTGGCCTTCAGGTCTTCAATGACCGGCGGCACCTTCCAGCGGCCCTCGCCGGGACCAAAAGCCTGGTGCTGGCGTTCATAGGTCTCGTCGCCCTCAAAAACCCAGCGTTCCATGAAGGCCGATACGCGGGCGAGATAATCCTTACAGCGGGCGGAATAGGCGAAATCCATGCGGGGCTCCCTTGTCTTTGCGCATGATAGCCCGCTCCGCTGGCGGCGGAAGGGCGCGGCGCAGCGGCGCAGTTCCCCCGCGCCGCTCAACCTGCGAGAAAGCGCCGGTAAACCTTCGCGTGAAAGACGAGCGCCGTGACCCGCCGCAACGAGGCCGCCGACATTATCATCAGGGACCTCGAAGGCGCGCTCGCCAAGACGCCGCGGCCGCTCGTCTATGGTATCGCAGGCGCGCAAGGCTCCGGCAAATCGACGATCGCGCAGCTCGCGATGGCGCACTTCGCCGCGCAGAAGAAGAAAATAGCAGTCCTGTCGATCGACGACCTCTACTACGGGCGCGAGGAGCGCCGGCGCATTGCGGCGCGCACCCACCCGCTGTTCATTACGCGCGGGCCCCCGGGCACGCACGATGTCGGCCGGGGAATTGCCATCCTCGATGCGCTCAAAGCCCATCGTCCGGCGCGCTTGCCGCGCTTTTCGAAGGCGATGGACGAACCCTTGCCGATGGCCGAGTGGGAGGAGGCGCCCGGCGACCTTGAAATCCTCATCTTTGAGGGCTGGTGCCTCGGCGCGCGCAGCGAGCCTGTTGCCGCCCTCGACCCGCCGATCAACATCCTCGAAGAAATCTTCGACGCCAACGGGCGCTGGCGGCGCGCGGTCAACACCGCGCTTGGCGGCGGCTATCAAGGACTGTTCGCGCGCATCGACCGCCTCGCCTATCTGCGCCCGCCAAACTTCGAGATTGTCGGGCAGTGGCGCTGGGAGCTTGAGCGTGCGCTCGCGGCCGCAAAGCCCGCGCGCGAGGCGCCGGGACTCCTCGACGAGGATGAAATCGATTTCTTCGTTCAGCACTATGAGCGCATTACCCGCGCCATGATGGCAAAATTGCCAAAGCGCGCCGCTCTGACCGTGCAGCTCGACGAGCGGCGCCGCGTGATTGGCTAAATCGCTGATTGCAGTCATACGCCGCAATGTCCGCACTGTCCGCGTTCGGCTCCGCGCCGGGCACACGTCGAACCGCATTCCTGCAGGGGATTTACCAAGTTTGTGCGGACTATCCGCACTTTTTCCAGCGCATTCTGAACAGGAAAAATTCGCCCAGCGCGTGCGGGAATTCGCTGACCGTCTGGTCAGGCATTGACGCTTGCCGCTGCTGGCTCTGCTGCGCCGGCGCGCGAAGAGGTCGCGAGCACGGGGTTCACTCTTGCGCAGATCGCCAACGCCAACGCGCACCGTTGCCGACAGCGCGGCGCAAACACAAAAACCAACTCGAGGCAGGGAAAAGCATCGTTCCATTCCGCCATCCTAAAGCCTGCGGAAGGGGGTGGGACGGATTTTTGTTTCGTATAGGGATCAACGGTTTAGATGGTTAACGCCGGAATGTCGCAAAGCGCAGGAAAGGGATGCTCAGCGCTTACGTGCAAACGCTCGGCGGTGACGGCCGTCACCTTTATCCGCGATCGATCTCACTTCAAGGAAGGGCGCTCTCGATGTCTGTGCTGGTGAAATCTTTGCCGACGAAGAGTAACGGGGCGCCGTGTAATTTGGCGAGCGCGTAGGCGAAGCTGTCGCCGAAGTTGAGGCCGCGTTTCAGTCCGAAGCCTTTGCCCCATCTGATCCGCGCTTTCAGCGCCGCGCGCGCAAGGTCTTCGTCGGCCGCGGCGATTTCGATACGGAACGTTTTGAGGAAGGCGTCGAGATCGGCAATCGCCTTGCCGCGCTCCTTCTCGCCGATGCGCCCGGCGAGCACCGTGCCCGTCTCGACATAATTGACCGCCGAGACCAGACGGTGCGGCGCCGCGCCCATGGTGGTCGCGCAGGCGTCGCCCTCTAGCTCCCCGAACAGCATGGCAATAACCGCTGACGGGTCGATGACCAGCATCTAGCGCCCGCGATCGCCCGGCGTGTCGCCGCACGCCTCGTCCCATTCCTCCGGCGTCACCGGGCGCCTGTCATAGCGAGCCGCGATCTTCTCGGCGAAAGCCCTTACCCGCGCGGCCATGTCGTCGTTGGCGCCGCTTTCGCGGCGCAGCCGCTCAAGCCGCTCCTCAAGGGCCTTGGTGACCGCCTCGGTCATGGTCTCGCCGGTCATCTTAGCAAGCTGGCGTGCAAGCCGGTCGGCGTCCGCAGCCTTGATGCTGAGAGCCAGCACAGCCTCCGTTCTAGATTTTCTTTCTAGATAAAGCTATTCTGATCATTCTTCGAGGGGGTTTGCGCAAAATTTCGTAGCGGTTCCATCGCCGCGACGACGCATGATGCGGCATTGACTCCCGGCGTCAGATCATGGCCCCGGCCCGCTCGCAACCTGGCTTCAGGAGGTTGCAGACTTTAGACAACCCGTGCGCCCCGATGTTGTCGCCTATGTCTTGGGTACGATCCGGTACCTCTCTGTTTGGGCCGGGCAATGCGGGAAATGGCGGACAGAGTGGGATTCGAACCCACGAGACGGTTTCCCGCCTACACACTTTCCAGGCGTGCGCCTTCGACCGCTCGGCCACCTGTCCTTGCCGTCCTCGCTTTCGCGCGGCGGCGGGCATCTATAGCGGCGCGGAGCTTTGGCGCAACCCTTGCTGGTTTTAGCCTGGCGCGCGGCGTTTGCCTCCGGCGGCGGGCTTTAGTATCGTTGCGCGCATCGAGGGGCTTCAGGGGTTTTTGGTATGGCGGCGTTCCGGTTTGTGTCGTGGATTTTGGTTGCCGCAGCGCTCGCGCTCTTGGGCGCTGACGCGGTCTCGTCGATGGAGGCGGGCGAACCCGTGATCCGCACGTCCGGCGAGGTTCTCGCGCTGATCGGCATCAACGGGCCGTCCGTGGCGGAAAACACGCCCGGCGGCATGGCCAAGGCGCTGATGACCTTGCTCAATCTGCCGCTGTGGGCGGTACTCGGCCTCATCGGCGTTGTCATGACGCTGATTTTCCGGCCGATGGAATAAGCGCGAAAGGCGGCTCCATGAAACGCGGACTATTATTCGCGGCGGCGCTTATCGTCGCGGCGGGCGGGGCTGTCGCTTTTTTCAGGGCGGACGATTATGCCGGCGTCGGTTCGGGCTATATGGCGAAGATCGCCTGTTCGGAAATCTTTCTGGCGGGGCGCGACGCGGCCTCGGTGCTGAAGGGCGAGTTCAACGATATCTCGCCGGCGCTCGCGCGCGTGAAGCTCACGGTCGACACCGCGAAACGCTCCGTATCGGGATCAATCTTCGGCCTTGGCGCGGCGCAAGCGCAGTATCGCGACGGCTATGGCTGCACGCTGATGCGCGGGGGCAAGCCGTTCGCGCCGCCAGCGCTTGCGCCGGTCATCGACAAGCCCTTGCCGGACGCGTTCGCGCAAACCTCTGCGGCGCAGGGCGGCATCGACTACGCCGCGATTGAAAGGGCGCTGGGCGACGCCTTCGGCAATGAGAAGGCGGCAACGCGCGCGATCCTCGTTGTGAAAGATGGCGCCGTGATCGCCGAGCGCTACGCTGACGGCTTTACCGCCGCAACGCCGTTCCTGTCGTGGTCGATGGCGAAAAGCGTGACCGCAACGATGGTCGGGGCCGCCGTACATCAAGGCTTCATCGACATCAACACGCCGGCCGGGGCGCCCGAATGGGCTGGCGATGCGGCGCGTGCGGCGATCACGTGGAACGATCTGTTGCAAATGCAGTCGGGCCTTGAATTCGACGAGGTCTATGGCGACCCGTTTTCCGACGCCTCGCAAATGCTGTTTCGCGCGCGCGACGCGGCAAAGGTCGCCGCCAGAAAACCTCTCCTTCATCCGGCAGGGGCGCACTGGTCCTATTCCAGCGGCACGACCAACATTCTTCAGCGCACGCTTCGCGACACGCTTGGCGGCAATGACATGGGCTATCACGCCTTTGCGCGCGACATGCTGTTCGAGCCGCTGGGTCTTGCAAGCGCTGTCCTCGAACCCGACGCATCTGGAACTTTCATCGGGTCGTCATT
Organism: Parvularculaceae bacterium; assembly: GCA_046154725.1. GTDB lineage: Bacteria > Pseudomonadota > Alphaproteobacteria > Caulobacterales > Parvularculaceae > Amphiplicatus. The sequence goes on from JBJXFO010000087.1 coordinate 6,133, forward strand.
CATGTATGCGACTGCGCGCGACTGGGCCAAGCTTGGGCTTCTCTACCTCAACGACGGCGTTGCCGACGGCGCGCGCCTGCTGCCGGAGGGGTGGTCCGCCTATGTTGCGGCGACGGCAAGCGCTTCCGACGGATTCTACGGCGCGCAGTTCTGGCTTAATCGTCCGGGTGCGGACGGCCGTCCGAAATACATGCCAGGCGTGCCGGACGAGGCCTATCTGATGGCGGGACATGAAGGGCAATATGTCTTGATCGTGCCGGACAAGCGCCTTGTAATCGTGCGGACGGGCATGACGCGCGGAATCGAGCCGATGCCGACCGTCGCGCCGACATTTGCGGCGATCTACGCCGCCATCGCTGGCGACGCCATCGCAGCCGCGGCCCCCGCCGCCGACGGTCAATGACCGCAAACTGGGACGGTTGCCGCGCGCCGGGCATTGACGATTTTGACGCGATGGCGCGGGCGACGTTTGAGGCGATGCCGGCGCCGTTTCGAGCGCTTTGCGGCGATCTCATCATTCACATTGCGGATTTTGCCGATGAAGACATCCTCGCCGATCTCGGCATCGAGGACGCCTTCGAGTTGACGGGTCTTTATGAGGGAACGGATATCGCCAGCCGTTCGCTGGACGATATCGCGCGGGCGCCGAGCCATGTTCATCTCTATCGCCAGCCGATCCTCGCCGAGTGGATCGACGATGGCGGCGTGGCGCTGGATGCCTTGATCCGCCATGTGCTCGTGCACGAGATCGGCCATCATTTCGGCCTGAGCGACGATGATATTCACCGGATTGAGAATGAGGGGTAGCGATTGCGGCCCGAGCGCGCATCATGCCTGCGGTGCATCACTGCGTTCAAATTTTGAATGCATCAGGTCCTTGGCCGCTTCGGGGCCATAATCCATCTGTGCGAGCAGGCGTTCGCGATCGCGCTTTCGGAATTGCTCAATGAAATCTTCGATGAGGCCTTCGGAGAAATCGAGATGCTCAAGCGCCTTGCGCGCGATCAGTAGGCTTGATTCCATCGTCTCACGCACGATGACGTCGGGGCCGATGGGCCGCAAGGCGATTTCGTGCAGCCGGTCATGCGCGACCGCGACGATGAAAGCGTTCGGCGCACGCTGGCGCAACGCGGCGACGGCGTGGTTGACCGCCTCGGTTTCGTCCATGCAGAAAATCACCGCGCGCGCGTCGGCGGCGCCGGCGGTCAACAGCGTGTCGAGGCGCGCGGCGTCGCCGTAATAGACTTTGAAGCCGAAGCGCTCGGCGTTGCGGATATGCGACGGGCTTTTGTCGATCGCCACAACATCGATGTCGGCGGCGCTAATGACTTGCGAAATGATCTGGCCCATGCGCCCGAAGCCGGCAATGACGACATGTCCTTCGCTGCGGCGAGGCCCATCGAGCCCTTCCGCGCTTTCTTCTTGCGCGGCGGGCCGCATGCGCCGCACAGCCATCATCAGGAACGGCGTCAGCGCCATTGAAACCGTGACGACCGCCGATAACAGCCCTGCTTCGCCCGCCGAAAATAGCGCGATATCCGCGCCTACGCTGAAGACGACAAACGCGAACTCGCCGCCCTGGCTGAGCACTGCGCCGGTCAGCAGCGCATCGTGATGCCTCGAACCAAACGCGCGCGCGAGGCCGTAAAGCAGCACGGCCTTGATAACAACGAGCCCGAGCGCGCCACCGACGACAAGCATCCACGCGTCGGCAATCGCGCCAAGGTCGAGCCGCATACCGATCGAGATGAAAAAAAGGCCGAGCAGCAACCCGCGAAACGGCTCGATGTCAGTCTCGATCTGGTGGCGATAGGCGGATTCTGCGAGCAGCGCGCCGGCCAGAAACGCGCCAAGGCCCATCGGCAAGCCCGCCCACGCGACGGCGAGCGAGACCGCCGCGACGAGAAAAAGCGCTGTCGCCGCAAACGCCTCGCGCGAACCGGCGCTGGCGACGATGCGCAATACCGGGTTGAGTGCAAAGCGCGCGAGCGCGATCAGCACACCAATGACGAGCGCTGCCCGCAAGGCGCCTGACCATCCTTGCGCCATGTCGAAGTCCGCCATGCCGGCTGATGCGCTCGCGGCAAAAGGAATAGCGGCGAGGAGCGGCACGACCGCAAGGTCTTGCAGCAGCAGCACCGGAAACGCGCGATTGCCGTAATCGGTGTTCAGCTCGCCCTGATCCTTCATGTATTGCAGCGCGAACGCGGTCGACGAAAAGGCGAGCGACACTCCGGCGATAATTGCCGGGGCGATGTCCATCACCTGCGAAACCAGAAGCAAGCCCGCGATGACAGCGCCTGTCAGCAACATCTGCGCGGCGCCGAGGCCGAAGATGTCGCGGCGCAGCGCCCACAAGCGCGCGAGCGACAATTCAAGCCCGATGACGAACAGGAACAGCACGACGCCGAACTCGGCGACGTGAAAGACCCCTTCCTCCATACGCAGAAGATTGAGCGCGTAAGGGCCAATGATGACGCCGGCGGCGAGATACCCAAGGATAGAGCCGAGCTTGAGACGGTTGAAAATCGGCACGGCAATCGCCGCGGCGCCAAGATAGGTCGCCGCCTGCACGAGGAAATCGCCGTCGCTGCCGCTTGCCATTGCTGGCGACTATGGGAGCGCGCGCGGTTGGCGGCAAGCACGGCGTCCCGAACACTCAGACGAGCCCGAGGAACTCATCGATGCCGAGCGCGATATTGAGATTCTGGACTGCCTGAACCGCCGCGCCTTTAAGGAGGTTGTCCTCAGCCGCGACAACGACGGCGCTCATGCCATCGATGCCGGCGTCAAAGCCGCCGATCAAAACGCCGGCGCGGCCAGAGCCGTCTTTCAGTTCCGGCGGATCGTCCTGCAAATCGATCAGGGGTTCGCTACCGTAGTATTCGTGGAACCGTTTTTTGATGGCGGCCTTGTCGAGCGGCGCGGCGAGCGGGATATGCGCAGTGACGAGGAGCCCGCGAAACGCTGGATGCACATGCGGGAAAAACCGCACAGGCGCGCCCAGATGGCGCGTCGCCTCGCGCTCATGGGTGTGGCCGACAAGCTTATACGGCATCAGATTGCTTTCAAGCCGCGCAGGGTCGTTGCGGGGGCCCGGCGTTGTTCCGGCCCCTGAATATCCGGAAACGCCAAACACCGCCGGCGTGGCCCCGAGCACCGGCACGAGCGGCGCAACGCAAAGCTGCATGGCCGTTGCGTAGCAGCCGGGGTTGGCAATGCGCGACGAGCCCTTGATCCGTGCCCGGTGCAATTCAGGCAACCCGTACGCCCACTTATCATCGAAGCGGCGATCGGCAGAGAGATCGACTACGATCTTTTCCGGCGCGGACCGCTCGATCGCCTCGACGAAGGGCGCGCCCGCGCCATCGGGCAGCGCGAGGATCACGGCGTCGGCGCGCCGGCGCGCTACCTCGGCGGGCTCGAGCGCTTCAAAGATGCACTCGTCTTTGTCTTCCGGCGCGATATCGGAGACCTTGCGGCCGGCAAGTTCGCGGCTCACTGCAAAAGCAAGCATGAGTTGAGGGTGACCGGCAATCAGCCGGATGAGTTCGCGCCCCGTGTGGCCCCGGGCGCCGACCAATCCGACGAGAAAAGGCTCGGTCATTTCTTGATGCCGTTAATCGCTAAACGAAGGCGGCAACGCCGCTACGCGATCCACGATAGCAGCGATTCGCGCGAAATCCGTCTCACCGATCCAATAGACCGTCCACTGGCCGCGCTTCACGCTGCCCGTTGCCGCGTCGTTGTAGAAATTGTTGAAATTGTTGGCGGTGCGCGAGCGCCACCAGAACACCGGCGTCTGTTTCGAGAATTGGCGCCAGATTGTGCGCGACAGGCCCTCGCCGCGCGCTTCTTCCGTCACCGCGAATTTGTCGAGATAGATGAAGTCGTCGATCTTCGTCAGGATCGCGCCGGCGCGGTATTTCTCCGACATGTAGACCTGATGGATGTCGAGCTTGTCCCACCACTCCGCTTTCAGCGTGCGGCCGAACGCGGTCTCGACAAGCGCGATCGTCTTGTCGCGGTCGAGGCGCGTCTTTGACGTAAACGTGCGGATCGCCTCGCCCTGACGGATCAGCGTGCCGGAGCCGCCATGCGTGAAGAGTTCCCGCACGAGGCCCTGCGGCGTTGTGATGGACACGGACGATGTCAGCGGCAGCGCGTCGAGCAGCTTCTTGATCTCGGCAAGCTTCAATCGCATACCGCCAGTGACCCAGTCGGCCTTCATCAGCTTGTCATAGTCGGAGGCGAGGTTGATCGAATGCATTAGCCGCTTGTGCTTGTCGAGAAGCCCGCCCGTGCCGGTCAGGAAGATGACTTTCAGCGGCTGGAGCGCGGCAACGACCGCGCGCGTCGCGCTGTCGCCGTTGATGTTGAGCAATTGCCCGCCCGGCGCGATGCCGAGGCAAGTCAAAATCGGCACCGCCCCCGAATTGACGATCGAGCGCAGCATGCCGAGGCGGACATTGGTCGGCTCCCCCACAAAGCCGTATTTGTCCTTGTCGAGATAATCGGCCTCGATGACGCCGGCGACAATGCCGTCAGCCTCGACGCCTTCGGCGCGCACCGCTTCGACAAGCTTGATGTTCTCGCCGATGAAGACGTCGCGCGCCGCGTCCATGGTCGCTGCGTCCGTAACGCGCAGGCCGTCGATCTTCGGCGTCTCAATCCCGCGCTCCGTCAGCACAGCGTCAAGCTGCGGGCCGCCGCCATGGATGACGATCGGCGTCAACCCAACCGTGTGGAGAAAGGCGAGCGCGTCAGCGGTTTCCTTCAACTGATCCTGCAGGATCGCGCCGCCGATCTTGATGACGGCAAAGCGCGACTGATCGACAGTCGAAAAGCGCTGGAGATAATTCCGGATCTCCTTCCCGTCCTGCATGTTGGAGAGGAGCTGAACAATCGTCTGGCGCGTGGCGAGGGTTGGCGTGGTCATCTTAACTGACCAACGCCTTCATGATCGCCTTCTGCACATGCAGGCGGTTCTCGGCCTCCTCATAAGCAATGCAGCCGGCGCTATCGAACACCGCATCCGTCATCTTCACATTGCGGCGCATCGGCAGGCAGTGCGAGACGAGCGCCGCGTTCGTCAGCGCCATTTTTTTCTCGTCGACGATGAAATGCTTGTGCGCGTCGCGGATCGGCTTTTCCGGGCCCCAATTGCCGAAATAGGGAAGCGCGCCCCAGCTCTTCGCATAGACGATGTCGGCGCCCTTATAGGCTTCTTCGATATTATGCGTGACCGTCAGTGTGCGTCCGTTCGCCGTGCAGTCCTTGCGCGCCTGCGTCATATAACGCTCGTCGAGCGTATAGTCGGGCGTCGGGCAGAGCAGCGTCACGTCCATGCCGAACTTGGCCGCGATCATCAGCGCGGAATTCGCAACGGCGCTGTTGAGCGGCTTTGGATGATACGTCCATGTCAACACGAATTTCTTGCCGTCCGTCCCGGGGCGCCCTTCAAGCGCCAACTGGTCCTCGACCGCCATGATGTGGGCAAGTTCCTGACAGGGGTGCGTGATCGTTTCCATGTTGATGACCGGAACATCCGCGTAGCGCGCAAAGGCGTTCAGGACTTTGTCCTGGCGGTCTTCGTTCCAGTCAGCGAATTTCGGAAACGCGCGCACGCCGATGATGTCGCAATAGCGCGACAGAACTTTGGCGGCTTCCTTCGCGTGTTCTTCCGCCTCGCCGTCCATTACGGCGCCTTCTTCAAACTCAAGCGGCCACATGCCGCCCGACGGCGACAACACGACCGCGTGCCCGCCAAGCTGGCGCGCGCCAACATCGAACGACGTGCGCGTGCGCAGCGAATTGTTGAGGAAGAGAAGCGCGATCGTTTTGCCGTTCAGCGCGTCGCCAAAAGGCGAGACCTTCATGGCCCGCGCGTCGTCAATCATCGCGGAAAGCTCAGTGCGGGAGAAATCGGCGGTGTTCAGGAAATGTCGCATGGACGCTCCGTTAAAGACGACGAGTCTTAGGGCGCGGCGCCGCTGATTCCAAGCATTGTTCGAAGGCCTCGAACCGGGCCTTTACTTCGCCCGCCCCTGCGCGCAAATCACCCACGCCGCCGTCACTGAACCGACATGAACGAAGCCGAAACCGCCGCGATGACGCCCACCCGCCTTGCCGATTATCGCCCGCCCGATTACCGCGTCACCCAAGTTGATCTCTCCTTCTCGCTCGATCCCGAACGCACGATCGTCAAGGCGCGGCTGTCGATTCGGCGCGCCCCCCATGCTGACGAAGGCGCCGCGCTCGTCCTCAACGGCGAAGCGCTTAAACTTTTGCGAATTGCGATCGACGAGGACGATCTCGGCGCTCATCAGTATACGCTGAGCGCCGACACGCTGACGATCCATCGCCCTCCGCACGACTTCATGCTCGACATCAAAACTGCGGTTGCGCCGGAAGCAAACACGGCGTTGTCAGGCCTCTATCTCTCCAGCGGCATGTTCTGCACGCAGTGCGAGGCGGAAGGCTTTCGCCGCATCACTTATTTTCCCGACCGGCCCGACGTGCTGGCGACATATTCCGTGCGCATCGAAGCGGACAAGGCGCGCTATCCGGTGCTTCTCTCTAATGGCAATTTGCTAGCGCAAGGCGATCTGCCGGCGGGACAACATTATGCGCAATGGGCGGACCCGCACCCGAAGCCCTCTTACCTCTTCGCGCTTGTTGCCGGCGATCTTGTTGCCGTGGAAGATCAGTTCACGACGCGCTCGGGCCGCAAGGTCGCGCTGAAGGTTTTCGTGCAGGCCAAGAACATCGACAAATGCGGCTATGCGCTGGATGCACTGAAGCGCGCGATGGCGTGGGACGAACAAGCGTTCGGGCGCGAATATGATCTTGACGTGTTCATGATCGTCGCTGTCGATCATTTCAATTTCGGCGCGATGGAGAATAAAGGCCTCAACATCTTCAATTCGGCCTATGTGCTGGCGAGCCCCGAGACCGCGACCGATGCCGACTATGAGGCGATTGAGGGGATTGTTGCGCATGAGTATTTTCACAACTGGTCGGGCAACCGCGTTACTTGCCGCGACTGGTTCCAATTGTGCCTGAAGGAAGGCTTCACGGTTTTTCGCGACCAGGAGTTTTCCGCCGACATGCGCTCGCGGCCCGTGCAGCGCATCAAGGATGTGCGCCGCTTGTGGACGGCGCAGTTCCCGGAAGACGCCGGCCCCCTCGCCCACCCCGTGCGGCCCGAGAGCTATATCACGATCGACAATTTTTATACGGCGACGATCTATGAAAAGGGCGCCGAACTCTGCCGTATACTGAAGACCATCATCGGCCCGGTGAAATTCCGCGCCGCCTGCGACCTCTATTTCGCGCGCCATGACGGCGAGGCGGCGACAGTTGAAAACTTCGTCAAGGCGATGGAAGACGCATCGGGCGAGGATCTGGCGCAGTTTCGCCGCTGGTATTCCGACGCCGGCACGCCGCAGATTATCGCCGCCGAGAATTTCGACAGCGCCGGCGCCTATCGCCTTTCCCTTTCACAGACCACTAAGCCGACGCCAGGTCAGATTGAAAAGTTGCCGCGCGATATTCCTGTCGCGTTCGCGCTGATCGGCGCACGCACCGGCGCCGTTCTCGAAGACGGCGTGTTCCGACTTCGTGACGCCAATGAGACGCGCCGCTTTGGCCCCTATGCCGAGCGCCCCGTCGCCTCGCTGTTGCGCAACTTCTCCGCGCCGGTGACAACCGCGCAGCCGTTGAGCCTTGACGACCGGTTGCTGATCGCGCGCGCCGAGCCTGACCTTTTCGCGCGCTGGGCGGCGACGGATGCGCTGTGGCGCGACGTGACGCTTGCCTTTGCCGGCGCGCGCGAGATGCCGGACCCTGACGCGGCGCTGGCGCGCCTCGCGGGGGCGCTGAAAGCAAGCCTTGAAAGCGCATTGGGCGATCCGGCGTTCGCGGCTGAACTCTTGAAAGTTCCGTCCGAAGCCGATCTGATCCGGCATGTCGAGGTAATCGATCCGGCCCGCATCGCGGCGGCGCGAAAGCGCGTGCGCGCAGGCGTTGCTTCAACGCTAAAGACCGAGCTTTCAGGTCTTTACCGCACGCTCGCAACGAATGAGCCGTATGAGCCCTCAGCCGCGCAGGCTGGCCGGCGCGCCCTGAAGAACGCCGCGCTCGCACTCCTCGTCGAGGCAGGCGAGTATGCCCTTGCCGAAGCGCAAGGCGAGAGCGCTGGCAACATGACGGACGAAGCGGCGGCGACCGCGGCGCTGGCGCTGTCGGATGCCCCGCAGCGCGCGGTAGCGCTGGACCGGTTTTACAGGAAGTGGCGCAACGATCCGCTCGTCGTCAACAAATGGCTGGGCTGGCGGGCGATGGCGCCGTCGCCGTCGGCGCTTGACGAAGTGCGCGCGCTGACCGCTCATGAAGCCTACGACGCTGGCAACCCCAACAAAGTGCGCGCGCTGATTGGCGCGTTCGCCAGCCAGAACCTTGCCGGCTTTCACCGCGCCGACGGGGAGGGGTATTCTTTCTTCACGGGGGAATTGCTGCGCCTCGACAGCAAAAATCCGCAGCTTGCCGCACGGCTGACGACCGCGCTCGAGTGCTGGCCAAGGCTTGAACCCGTGCGCCGCCGGCAGGCCGAAGCGGCGCTGCGCGACATCATTGCGGCGCCAAACCGGTCGGCAAACCTCTATGAGATGGCCGCGCGCCTGCTTGGCGAGACGATGCCCGGTTGAAACCCCGGCTGATTCGGTGTCGACAGGCCGGATGAAATGGGAATAGTTTCCAAATCGTAAATCGTTGGCGTCGCGCCGGCGCGCCTATCCTCACGTTCTCACCTTCGACAAAGGCTTTAAATGGCGGCGCAGGAACGACACTCTGGCGTCGCGAGCGCAACGGCGAGCGCCCTGTCGCCGCGCCGGCTGATGCTGCTGACCGGGTTGCTCGTTGGCGCAATAGCAATCCTCTTTTTCGGCAAGGCGCAGGAAGAAGCCTCCGCGCGCCGCACGGAAACCGCGCTGCGGATCAACGAGGCGGCAGCCGATTGCGCCAGCAATGCCAATGTCGCGCTGATGACCGGCGAGCCGGTCCGGAAAGCGCTCGCCGCATGCCGGCCCTCGGGGCTCAGCGTCGTCTATCATCTGTCAGCGGCTGGCGATGTGCTCGCGAGTTCCGGCAAGCGCGAGCGCGTGCGGGTTGAAACCGCGGACGTGCGGGGTCTTGCGCTCAATGCGCGCGGGCGGCTTGAAGCGCCGCTGAAGACCGGACGCGCCGCGCTTGCCTGGCGCCCGCTCGACAACGGCGAGACGGTGCTGGTCGCCGCGCCCGCCGCCGATATTTTTGAACGCTCGCCGCCGTGGTTTTTCTATCTCCTCGTCCTGTCGGCGGTCGCTGTCGCGATCGCGTCCTTGATGGCGGCCTTTATCCGGCAAAGCAGAGCCGCCTCGCTTGCTGCTGGCGCGGTCGATGCCTTGGAGGGCGCGAGCGCTGCCTTTGCGGCAGGCCGGGCCGGCTGGTGGCGCTTTGAGTCGAGCGCGCGAACGGTGACGATTGCGCGCAGCCTTCTTGACGCCGTCGGTCTTGGGTCGCGCGACCGCGCTCTGACGCTGCGCGAGATTACGGCGCTCGCCCACCCGGAAGATTTGCGCACCGCGCTGGCAATCCTTGCGGGCGATGTCTCCGGCGTCACCGAAGGCGTCGTGCGCCTGCGTCAGCCGCAGGGCGGATGGTCGCGCGTGTATTTCCGCACCGCGAGCGATGCGACGCGCTTCAACCGAACGGGCGTTGCCTTCGATCTTTCCGGCGCGAGCGCCGCAGCGCCGGCGGCAGCGCTTGCCGAACTGCGCCTCAAAGACGCAATCGAGAGCATACCGGATGCGTTTGTGCTGTGGGACGCCAACGGGCGCCTTGCCGCGTGGAACCGGCGCTTTGCGGCAATCTTCCGTATCGAGACGACAGCTCTGACGCCCGGCATGACGGCGGCCGATCTCGTCACGGCGGCGCGCGCCGGGGCCGAGACCATCGGCGCCTATTTCGCTCCCGATGCGGCGATCGATGAACAAAGTGTCGAAGTCGATGTTGGCGGCGATCGCTGGCTGCGCGTCGCGCGGCGCCGGACGGCCGAAGGCGGCCTCGTGTGCGTCGCGTCCAACGTCACGGATGTCAAACGTCAGGGGCGCGCGCAAAAGAAAAAAGAACGCGAGCTTGAGGCGACAGTCAACGACCTTGAAGCCTCGCGCCGCGACCTGTCGGACACCATGCAGAAATACCAGCTTGAAAAGCGCCGCGCGGAAGACGCCAGCCGCTCGAAAAGCGAGTTCCTCGCCAATATGAGTCACGAACTCCGCACGCCGTTGAACGCCATTAACGGCTTTTCCGAGATCATGCAGTCGGAGCTCTACGGGCCGCTTGGCGACGCCAAATATCGTGAATATGTCGGCGACATCCTGTCGAGCGGACAGCATCTTCTCGAACTCATCGACGACATCCTCGACATGTCGCGCATCGAAGCAGGCAAATTGAGCCTTGAGCCGCGCCGTGTCGAGCTGGAGCGCATCCTTGACGAATGCGTGCGCCTCGTCGCCAAGCGTGCGGGCGACGCTGGCGTCAAGCTGACCGCGAGCGTAGGCCACGCGCCAGCGATCTTCGCCGACCCGCGCGCGGTCAAGCAGGTCGCGTTGAACCTGTTGTCAAACGCCATCAAGTTCACGCCGGTTGGCGGCGAGGTGACGCTGACCGCCGAAGCCGATCTCGACGGCGTCACGGTGATCGTCGCCGACAACGGCGCCGGCATCGCAAAAGACAGTCTCGCCCGCCTTGGCCAGCCGTTTGAATTGCTCGACGATCAATTCTCCGGGCAATTGAAGGGCGCGGGGCTTGGCCTTGCGCTGTCGAAGTCGCTAATGGAAATGCAAGGCGGGATTCTCGCGCTGGCGAGCCAGCAAGGGCGCGGCACCGTCGCCTGCGCCAGCTTTCCGCGCCGGCGCGATGCGCGTTTACGTCTACCGCAATTTGTCCGTAACGAAGCGCATGTGTTGACCGAGCCATCCCGGCCGCGCGTTGATGGAAATCGCGCCCGTGTTGAAGCGGCAGAATAGAGCGGCGCGGCTTGCTAAGGCGCTGCTGGCGCGCGGGTTATTTCCAGCTCGACACCGCCAACAGCCAAACCGCGCCAGCCAACGCGCGCCTTGTTATAGACAACGCCGTCGCTGCGCAGGATCAGCACGTCGCGAAAGCCGACGCGCGTTGCCCCGCCGTCCTTTTTCGGTAGGTCGATTTTATATTCGAGCCGGAATGCTGGCCCGTCCATAAAGCCCCGCGCTGTTCCGACGACGTCTTCGCGCGTGCCGCTCCACTCGCCGTTTGGCTGTTTCGTCAGCCGCCAGGTTTTGCGATCCTTTTCACCGTCGTCATAGTCGAAGTCTTCGACGAGCGTGAAAACTTGGCCCCCGCCGCTGACGTCAAGGCTGCCTTCAAGATAGGCGGTGAAGGCGCGATCGGCGCCGGTAATGCTTTTGAACGCGCCGCGGCCCACGGTTTTGCCGGCGAGATCGCGCTCGATCGCGAACGGGCGGCTGGCATCAGCCTCGACCGGCATGCGCGGGCGTGTCGCGCAAGACGCGAGCCCGGCGGCGGCAAGGCCAAAGGCGACAATATACAGCGGGCGCATAGGCAGTCCTTTTGTCTTTGTCACAGTACGCGCCCGCGATGTTTGCGGATCAACGCCTGCCAAAAAGCGAGCAGCTACGACGCTCAGACGGGTTCATGACCAAGCCTTCAGATTAAACCTCTTTCATCCTTACACGGATTTCAGTGGCCGCCGGATGCAGGAGCGCCGATCACTTTTCGTGACGCCGACGGTTTACCCGTTTGTCAGCCGGGAAGCTGATAGCCCTTGAACTTCTTCCGAAGCTCCGTCTTCAGCACCTTGCCGGTCGCGCCGAGCGGCAGTTCCTTGACGAACTCGACCGCGTCCGGCCAGGCGATCTTGTCGAGTTTCGCCTTGACGAATTCGCGAATGTCATTGCCATCGGGGCTTGCGCCCTCGCGCGGCACAATGATCAGAAGCGGGCGCTCCTGCCATTTTGGGTGCGCAACGCCAATGACGGCGGCGCTGGCGACACCCGGATGCATCATCGCCGCGTTCTCGATGTCGATCGAGGAGACCCATTCGCCGCCGGTTTTGATCACGTCCTTGGCGCGGTCGGTGATCTGCAGATAGCCGTCCGCGTCGATCATCGCGACGTCGCCCGTATCGAACCATCCATCCGCCGTTAGAAGATCGGCGTTGGCCTTGAAATAAGCTTTCACAATCGACGGCCCGCGCACTTGCAAGCGCCCGTCCGCGACGCCGTCATGCGGGAGCGCGTGGCCATCCTCGCAAACGATCCGCATATCGACAAAGGGCAATGCGCGGCCAGCCTTCAACTGATAGGCAATGCGCGCTTCGGCAGGCATCGCCTGCACCTCCGGCGGCAGCACGTTGACCGTGCCGATCGGGCTCATCTCGGTCATGCCCCAGCCTTGCTGCAATTCGATGCCGTATTTCGCGTAGCCGCGGATCAGCGCCTCGGGCAGGGCCGAGCCGCCGGAAAGGCCCTTGCGCAAATGCGGCAATTCCTTGCCGGTCTTTTGCAAATACTGGAGCAGCGCCAGCCACACCGTCGGCACGCCGAGCGAGTAATTGACCTTCTCGGTACTGAGCAGTTCATAGAGCCCCTCGCCGTCGAGGCGCGGACCCGGGAATACCTGTTTCAAGCCAACCATCATCGCCGAATAGGGCGTGTTCCAAGCATTGACGTGAAACATCGGCACGACGGGCAGGATGACATCGCCCTCCACGCAGCCAAGCCCTGTCGGCAGGCAGCTGGCAAAAGTCTGGATGACGCAGGAACGATGAGAATAAACGACGCCCTTCGGGTCACCCGTTGTCCCCGACGTGTAACACATCGCGACTGCGGTATTCTCATCGAACTCCGGCCAGTCAAACGTCGACGGCTGGCCCGCGATCAGCGCTTCATAGGCCTGATCCCCCGTTCCTGCCGCAGCGGCGTGCGCATCGTCCGTCAGCAGAACAAAGCGCTTCACGGTCTTCAGCTTGCTGCGCAACGCAGAAATCAACGGCGCGAAGGTCACATCATAGAAGAGCCAGTCGTCTTCCGCGTGATTGATCACAAAGGCGGCGTTGTCAGGCCCAAGCCGCGGGTTCACGGTGTGCAACACCGCGCCGAGCCCGCCAACCGCATAATACATCTCGAACTGGCGATAGGTGTTCCAGCCAATGACGCCGATACGGTCACCGACTTTAACGCCATTCGCCCTCAACGCGCTGGCAAGCCGCGCGATACGCGCATAGCTGTCCGCGACCGTATAGCGGTGGATCGGCCCTTCTACGGTGCGCGTCACAATCTCCGTCTTGCGGAAATTGCGGACAGCGTGTTTGAGGATTTCCGTCGTCAACAGCGGACGGTCCATCATCAGGCCCTGCATGGCGTCTCCCTTGAATTATCGGCGCGTTCTTCGCTGGCGCTTTGACGAAAACTATCCTGTTTTCAAAGCCTCCGGTCAATTTGATCCGCCTTTCCGGCACCGTGCGGGCGGGCTAGGGTCGCGTCCATGTCACATGAGCCTTCCAAGCGCGCCCTCGACGGCGTCCGTGTCCTTGACCTCTCCCGCGTTCTGGCCGGCCCATGGGCGAGCCAGCTACTCGGCGATCTCGGCGCTGAGGTGATCAAGATCGAGCGGCCGGGCGCCGGCGACGATACGCGCGGCTGGGGCCCGCCTTTCCTGAAGAACGAGGCTGGCGAGACGACGGATGCGGCCTATTTCCTTGCCGCCAATCGCAACAAGAAATCCGTCGCGATCGACATCGCCGATCCGGCTGGCGCGGACCTCGTCCGGCGCATTGCCGCGACGAGCCAGATCGTCGTCGAGAATTTCAAGGTTGGCGGCCTCAAGAAATACGGGCTCGATTACGCGAGCCTTGCCGCGATCAACCCTGCCCTCGTTTATTGCTCGATCACCGGCTTTGGCCAGACCGGCCCCGAAGCGGCGCGCGCCGGCTACGACTATATGATCCAGGCGATGGGCGGGCTGATGTCGGTGACAGGCCAGCCCCATGGCGCGCCGGGCGCCGAGCCGATGAAGGTCGGCGTCGCGGTCGCCGATCTGTTCTCGGGGATGTACGCTTCGGCCGCGATCCTTGCCGCGCTCCGCCACGCCGAGCGCACCGGCGAGGGACAGCATGTCGATGTTGCGCTCTTTGATTGCCAGATCGCGATGCTGGCCAATCAGGCGTCGAACTATCTGGTTTCAGGAACGGCGCCCGAGCGGCTCGGCAATGCGCATCCGAACATTGCGCCCTATCAGGTGTTTGCGACCGCCAACGGCTATATCGTCATCGCAGTCGGAAATGACAGCCAGTTCGCATCGTTCGCCCGCGCACTGGGACTGGCGGCGCTCGCCGATGACGAGCGGTTTGCATCTAACCGCAAACGCGTCGCCAACCGGGAAGAACTACTCGCATCGTTGGAGCCTGCGATGAGGAGCCGGACAACGGAAGTCTGGCTCGCCGCGATGGAGGAGGCTGGCGTGCCCGCTGGCCCAATCAATACGATCGACAAGGTTTTTTCGGAAGCCCAGGCAAAGGCGCGGGCGATGACCGCGCCAATTGATCGCGCCGACGCACGCGGGCTCTCAATGGTCGTTCATCCGGTGAAGTTTTCGGTGACGCCGCCCTGCGCCGACCTGCCGCCGCCACCGCTTGGGTCGCATACGGACGAAGTCTTAGGCGGCTTCGCCGGGGCCGACGAACTTTCGCACCTTAAGGCCTGCGGCGTCGTGGGGTGAGCGAGGGGCGAACTAAGCAGACTTCGCCGCCGGGGCCTGCGCCTGCTCAACGGTCGCACCTTCGATCAGGCCAATTTCTGCGAACTTTGCGGCGACTGAGCCCTGATCGAAAGGCTTCAGGAGGTAATGCGCAGCGCCCGCAGCTTTCGCCAGCGTAAATTGCTGCGGATCGTTTTCGGTTGCGCAGAGAATAATCGCAGGCCGCGCAGCAGCTTCAAACTCGCCCGCGCCGCGCAGGAAATCGAGCGCGCCCATCGCCGGGAGGTCCCAGTCGAGCATGACAGCATCGATCTTTTCGGCGCGGCACATATCGAGGCCCTTGGCCGCCCTTTCGGCTTCGCGCGGTTCGACGCCGACTTCCTTCATGATCCGCATCGCGATCTCGCGGATCAGGTCGCTGTCTTCAAGAATGAGGCATGTTTTCATGGCCGGCGCGCGCCTTTTTAAGGTCACGCTATCCTTGCCGATTCTTCCTTAGCCCGCCGTTAACGCCGCCGACGGCGCCGCTATAAATCTGGCTTCAAACGATACCGCGCCTTCCTCGGCGTGGACGTCGACGCCGCCGCCGGCCTGACGCGCTGCCAATGCCGCGAGGTAATGCGGCGCAAATTTTGGCTTCAATTCGAAAATGTCGCCGGCGAGCGCGCGCGTCATCTCCTCCTGCACGATAATGCGCCCGCCCGATGCTTTAATTGCAAAGCCACCC
This sequence comes from Parvularculaceae bacterium, assembly GCA_046154725.1. GTDB lineage: Bacteria > Pseudomonadota > Alphaproteobacteria > Caulobacterales > Parvularculaceae > Amphiplicatus. The sequence goes on from JBJXFO010000087.1 coordinate 21,659, forward strand.
CGCTTGCCCTCGACAACGACCGATCCGCCGCGCGGTGCGCAGTCGGCGGCCGCGAGCGTCAGGACCAGCAGCGCCTTCACCTCGTCTTTCGGCGCATAGCCCGGCGCGATCCGCCAATCGAGGCTCGCCTTCGACCAGGCGAACATGCCCTTAAGAACGCTGTGCGCCTCGTCATAGGGTAATTCGGCGCCGGAGCCGCCAGCGGCGCCGTATGCAAGGCGCGCATATTTGAGCAGAGCTACTGACCTTTCCGCGCTCGACTTTATGAGGTCGATTGCCGCTTCCTTCATGCCCTCGTCCATCGACTCGTCGGCCAAAACCTCAAGGCCTGACGTGAGCGCGCCAACCGGATTGATGAGGTCATGACAGAGCCGCGAGGACATCAGCGCGGAAAGGCTCAAGACGTCGAGGTCGTCACTAACGCGTACGGACATGGAAACAGGCATGAAAAAAGGGCCCCTTGGTTAAGGGGCCCTTTATGAATGATTCGCTCGCGCCTGTCGGTGACGCACGCGCTAATAATGATCAGGGCTTCTTGACCCAGCCGCCATCCGGCGACTGAATGCACTGACCCGCCGGCGCGCCATTGAGAAGGCGCTCAGCCGTCACTGCCGCCGCCTGCTCGATCGTCACGCCATTGCGCGTCGCGAGGTCGGCATAAGCAGCCTTGCGCTGCTGGTTGACGGCGCGCACTTCGCGCTTCAGCGCTTCGTCGGCTTTTGCTGCGTCGATGACGCCGAGATAGCCGTCAGTCTGTTCACCGACGATACAGCCGGCCTTGGCCGCTTCGATCGCAGGGGATGCTGCATGGGCGGCGGTCACGGCGGTTGCCAGGGCGGTTGAGATGGCAAACGCGGCAAGAAGGGTCTTCATCAGCGATTTTTTCATGACGGCGGTCCTTTCGGCAAATGACTAGAAAATGTCGGGGTTGTTGGCGATCAGGTCTTCGACTTCCTTATCCATCTTGATACGGACTTCCTGATCGATCTTGATGTTCAGGTTGATTTCGATTGGCTTGTCAGGCGCCTCGACCTTGACCGTTGCGCAGGCAACGATCGCCAGCGACAGAACCATGGGCGACGCTGCGCCAAATTGTGCAAGCTTCCGGAACTTCATGACCATGCGCGTCCTCGCTTCGTTCGAATCACTCCTTCGATCATGTATCATGGCCTGTGTCCGTGTCCAAAGTGCGGCGGTGAGGTTGCCGCGTTGCCGCAATTGCGTTCCAGACGCGCTATCCGCGCGCCTCATTCAGGCTTTTGTTCAGGGTCTTGGTCCGGTTTTGGCGTGGCCTCCAGCGCCTGTTCGATCTGACGGCGGACATCGAGAGAGACCGCCGCCTGATCGAGGAGGCTCAGCAAGGGCGCGTCGATGCTGACGCGGAAGATGAACGGGCTGTCGACCGTCTGGTCGCCGCGCGGCGTCTTGACTGACACATCGCTGCGCCCCTCGAAAAAGACCTTGAACTTCAGCGTGCCGTCGAGCGGCCCGTCGATTGTCGTCGACAGCGCGTCGTACCGGAACTCGCGCAATGCGTTGAAGGTGAGGTCTGTCGCCTCATTCGTCTGCCCCGCCGCCGCGGCGACTTGCCCCTTATAGCGGATGACGCCGCCGCCCTTTGCCGACAGGATGCCGCTGTTGATGCGTGCGCGCCCGGCCTCAAACGCGATCGGGAAGACGCCCTCGACCGTGCCCTCGCCCGACAGTCCCTCGACGTTCAGAAAAGCGAGCAGCTCGCCAAGGCTGACATTATCGATCTGGAGTTTGGTTTCCGCCTTCTCGCCCGAGAGCGGCATCGTTGAGCCATAGGCGCCGATCGTGCCGCCGAACCAGGGAAACTCCGCCTCGACGATCTTCAAGGTGTCGTCGCCCGGCAGTTCGAACCGCATCGAGCCATTTTCAAGGTCGAGCGCGTCGAGGTCGACCTTCCGTATCAGGAGCGTTTGCTCGCCCGCCGTCTGTGCCGGAGCAAGGCTGGTAAACACGAGATCGCCGGTGACACCTTCGGTGCGCGTGACAGCAACGCCCGGGCCGCCGAACGACACGTCCTTGAGCGCGACGGCGGCGGACGAAGCAACGCCCGCCGGTGTCCATGCAAACGCCGCCTTGCCGCCCGCCGACCCGGTCGCGGCGGAGATGATGCCGCGCAGCGCCGGGATCAGGCGATCGGGTTGCAGCCCGCCCCCGGCCCCGCTTGTGACAAAGGTCAGATCGCCGCTGTCAAACTCTGCTGCGCCCTTGCCGGATTTCACGTCGTGCCGGCCTTTTCCGCGCCCGAGAGGCATCCCGCGCGGCGTTTTCACGTCGAAGTCGAATGTCGCGGCGTCATTTTCGAGGCGCAACTCGCCGCCGGCAACCACGGGCGCCACGAGTTCAAGCTTGGCCGCCTGCGCAATCATCAGCGACTGGAGGCGCGCCGAGGCCGCCATCGCAGTTCCGATCAACGACGCGTCGAATGAGCCGGAAGCGCCAGAGAGCCTCAACGAATTCGTCAGCACGCCGCCGCCGCCGGAAAAATTGCCCGTCACACGCGAAGTGTTCGCGGCGGGCTCGTAGTCCAGCGCAAAGCGGACTTGCGGCGGGGCGCCGGCATAATCCGTACGCCCCATTCTGAAGCGGGACGTTGCGGCGGTAAGTGATCCGGCAAGACGCACGCGCTGGGGTTCGCCCCAATTCATTGCCAGCAACGGCGCCTCCCCGCCGCAGAATTTTGCAAGACCAAGCCGCGCGTCAAAGTCCTGATCGGGAAGCGCGAATGTCGCGCGATCGACGCGAAGGCATTCGCCCGCCGGGAGCGACGCCGTCATCGTGCGCCCTTTCATGTCAACCGCGAGCGCAAGTTGCCCGGCCGCCGGCATGTCATTGATGCGCATACGGCCGATCTCGGCGGCGCGAACGAGCCCGTCATAAGCGATGACGCCTTGCGCGCTGTCGCCGGCAAGCGACCCGTCGAACGCCGCTTCGAACCCCGCAAGCGAAACGCCCCCGATCTTCTGTTCGGAAAGGCCCGTCCGCGCCTTCACCAGCCACGCGCCGGCGCCGTCACGGGTTGCGTCGAGGGACGCTTCTCCTGAGGCAACAGGTCCGGCAAGACGAAAGCGGACGCTTGCAACGCCCGACTGCCCCTGCGTCCTGTAGACGATGCCTTCGTTAGTGCCGGAAATCGTCAACCGGTCGCCGCGGTCCGCCGCAATCTCGATTGGCCCGTCTTTCAGAGCGGCCGTCATGCCATCGGCCGCGAAATCGACGTCGATCGCCCCCGCAATCGACAGCGACCTGATTGGCGCCGCGCCCGCTGCCGGCAGCAACGCCAGCGACGGCGCCTCTCCGGCAGCAATCGATGCGGACTTCACCGTCGCCTTGGCGCTCCCGACGAGCCCCGGCGGCCCGTCGCCAAAAAAACCGCGCCAGGAGGTCAGCCGCGCCGAAATACCGGCAGCGACGAAGCGCGCTGCACCGGACGGCGTTTCGAGATCGCTCGTCAGACCGCCCGTCACTGTGATGGCGCCGTCCTTGGTCAGATCGAGAATCATCGCGCCTGCGGCGTCGCTGAGCGCCGCCGCGTCAAAACCGGCTCTGTCGGCTCTAAAGTCCAGCGAGAATTCTCCGCCGTCAGACAGGGTAAAGTCGCCGGCAAGCGACGCCTCGGCAGGACCTTTCGGCGTTACGGCGACGAGCTGCATGTTCTCGATGAGGAGTGCCTCGAACGGCGGGGCGACGCGCTTGGCGTTCGGGTCCGGGCGCCAGCCCGCAATGGAGAACGCGCCGTCTTCGGTCACAATGGCGCGTGCGGTTCCGTCGGTGATCGTGACGGTCCTGGCGCGGCCCTTCGACAACGCTTCGCCGAGCGAGAAGTCGATCCGGACGCCCTCAATAGACAGGTCGGGCGCGGTCGCCTCGCCGCCGGCGCGCAATCGCGTCAGGGTTAGCTGAGACAGTCCAAGGGAGCCAAACTCGGCCTCGGGGTTCTTGAGGCCCGCGCCCGCCATGGCGCGGGTAACCGCGTATTCAATGATCGATCCTCGCACCATAAACAGTGCGAGCGCCGTGAGACCGAGCACGACGCCAGCGCCGCCCGCGAAGAGTGTTACGCGTCGCATCAAACCGGACCGCCCAAAACGCCAATCCCCTTAACGCCGCCGCCGCTCACGGAGAGGCTTCCGCCGTCCCGCTCGCCGCGCCGCCTTACAATCGCCTTCAGAGAATGGCGACAATTGCGGCCAAAAGCGAGGCGTTCGCTTAAACGACCCTGGCAGAGAATAGCGGGGTAGCGGTTGACTTGGCGGCCAGCGCATCGAAAAGAGAGGTGCGTTCTGGTGGCCGTTGCGAAAAAGCTGCGGATAAGTCGCGGAAAGGAGCCGATGACGCCTTCGGACCAGAGCAGCGATCACCCGGCCCGCGCGGGGCAAGCCCCGGGCCGTGCGCCGCTCGCGCTTGGCGTGGCAGTGGCAGTCATTGCCTGCGGCGTCGCCTTTCTGGCCATTGTGATCCAAAGCCCGACGCGCCCCGGCGCGATTGGCGGCGCACCCGAAACGTCAATCACAAGCGCTCGCTCCGGGGCCGACACAGAGACCCGCGCGGAAGCAGGCGGCGGCGATTACGGCGCAGTCGTCTGGCCAGGGCGCGTGAATGCCGCGCCAAAAATTGACACGGCAGCAGGGCCCGCGACGATCGTTCCGCCAACTTCCCCATCGCCCGTTGCGCCATCACCTGTGACGCCCGACGCCGCTAAACTTGACGCCGGCCCGTTCGGCGCCGCGATCCGGGTGAAGCCAAAGCATTCTGAGGTTGCTGGCAATACAGCGGAAAGCGCCGCGGGCCCGCGCCTCAAGCCATCACCTGCCGCGTTGGGCGCCAGCGTCAATGCCATTGCGGCGAGTGCGCCAACTGCGCCGGCGACAGTTTTGTCGCTCGCGACGCGCTGGCTGGCCAGCGAGGATGATCGTCCGCCCCCGTTCTTTTTTGCGAGCGACCTTGTTGCCGACCGGGCAACGCCGCCACCGCTGCCGATTGCTTATGCGCGCGACATCGCCAGCGCGCCGCGCGAGGTGCGCGTTGCGTTGACGAAAGGCGAGACCTTCGTCGATGCGCTGCGCCGCGCGGGCGTGCGCGCTGACGATCGCAATGAAGCGGCGTATGCTTTTGGAAAGCTGCACAATCTGCGCGCCTTGCGTCCTGGCGAAACCTTTCAGATGACGGTCGCCGAGCCCTACAAGACGCTCTACGAGCTTCTGTCGCTCGACGACGCCCCGGCCATGCACCTTATCGCGCTCGACTATCGCGCCGGCGCCGAAAAGCGCATCAGCCTTTCGCGCGCCGACGGCGGCGGCTTTGTCGCCAACTCGCGCGCCGCACCATTGACGACGCGCATTGCCGCGGTGAACGGCCGTATCGACGGCAGCCTCTATCTGTCCGCCAAGCGACAGGGCGCGCCCGATGAGGTGATCGCCGGCCTCGCCCAGATGTTTGCCTATGACGTCGACTTTCAGCGCGAGATTTTCGGGGGCGACGAGTTCGAGGCAATCTTCGAAGTGCGTTATGACGAGACCGGACGCCTCGTCGCTGGCGGCGATATCCTTTACGGGCGCCTGAAATGGCGCGGCCGGGCGAAGGAAAAGGGCTATTACCGTTTTGCCGCCGAGGCAGGCGGGCGAGCAGAGTTCTTCGATGCGTCCGGCGAAAGCGCGCGGCGCCTGTTGATGAAGACGCCGATTGACGGCGCGCGGCTGTCGTCCGGCTTCGGCACACGCCGCCACCCGATCCTCGGCTACGCCAAGGCGCACAAGGGCGTCGATTTCGCGGCGTCGCGCGGCACGCCGATCATGGCCGCCGGCGACGGCGTCATCGAAAAGGCCGGGCCGTTCGGCACGTTCGGCAACTACATCCGCATCCGCCACGCGCAAGGCTACAAGACCGCGTATGCGCACATGAACTCGATCAAAAAAGGCGTGCGCGCCGGCGCCCGTGTGCGCCAGGGCGAGGTCATCGGAACCGTCGGTTCAACCGGGCGCTCGACCGGGCCGCATCTTCATTACGAGGTTCATCTCAAAGATCGCGCGGTCAACCCGCAAAGCCTCAAGATTGCCACAGGCTATGAACTTGGCGGGCATGATATGCAGCGCTTCAAGGACGAGCGCGACAGCATCAACGCCATGCGTCTTCAACCGGCCGAGCCGGCGCAGAGCCTTGTCGCCGACAACGCCAAGAACAAATCCCTTTAATAAAGCGCCGCAAACAGCCGCACCGCGCGCGGGTCGCCCGCGAGCGAAGGCGACATCTTGTTCATCGCATAGGCGGCGCTGAGACGCCGCGCCGGGTCGATCATCACGGCCGAGCCGCCGAACCCTGCATGGCCGAAGGCCAACGGCGACGGCCCGAAGAAGCCGTTGGAATTCGTCATCAATCCCGCCGTCCATTGCAGGGTGAACGGCAGCACAAGGTCATCGCCTTCAATCCGTATACGGAGCGCCTCGGCGATCGCTTTCGGGTCGATCACCTGCGCGCCGCCAACCTCGACGCCATCATTGGCGAGCGGGTGCACGATTTCGGCCAGCGCGCGCGCGGTCGCGTGCATGTTAGAGGCGGGGATTTCGGCCGCCATCCATGCCTCTCGCGCAACGCCGGCGGCCGCCGACCACGGCTTCAAAAACGCGATCTCCGTCAACCGGCTCTTGCGGTGGTCCGGCGCACGCGGCGGCTTCGTCATGAGGGCCGCGCGCGCGATCTCTGGCGGCTGCAGGCCGCAATGGATATCGCGCCCGCGCGCTTCATGGAAGTCGGTGCGAAGCATCTCGCCAATCGAGCGGCCCTCGCGCAAGCGCAACAGCTCGCCAACGATAAACCCGACCGTCTGCGGATGATAGCCGCAAGCCGTTCCGGGCAACCAAAGCGGCAACATCGCGGCAATGCGCGCAGTGATCGCGTGCCAGCGCGTCCAGTCTTCCGGCGGAATGGGGTCGGCAAAGCCGCATAGTCCCGCCTGATGCGACATCGCCATCGCGAGCGTCACGCCGCCCTTTCCCTCCGCCGCAAACGCCGGCCATTCACTTGCGACAGGCCGTTCATAGTCGAGAGTGCCGTTGCTGACCGCTTCGGCAACAAGACGCGCCATCGCCGCCTTGCCGCTCGAATAGAGGCACACGAGCGTATGGTCTGTCCACGGAACGCTTCTGTCGCGGTCGGCCCACCCCGCCCACAAATCGACAACCGGCTCCCCGCCGACGAAGGCGCTGAACCGCGCGCCAAGCTCGTCGCCGCGTGCAAAATTGTCAGCGAAGGCGTCCCGCGCCTTTTCAAAACCTGGCGCCGTTTCGCCAAAAATTTCCGGCGCAGTGCTCATGTGCGCCGAAGGCCCCTTTGCTCAAGCCGCCAGACAAGGCTGTCCAGACGGTCCTGACCGAAGAACGGCTCGTCATCGAGGACCATCAGCGGCACGCCCCAATGATGAACGAGTTGCGCGGCTTCGTTCTCCATCATGCGGCGTTCGATGCGTTCCGCATGGGCATCGGCAAAAGCCTCCAGCGCCGCAAGCGACAGCCCGGCGTCTCCGGCCGCCCTTTCCAGTACGGCGCGTTCGGGCCAGTTTTCAACGCCGCCCCAAATCGCCCGCGCGAGCGTTCTCGCAAAGGCAAGTCCCGCGCCCGCGCTCTCTTCAGCCGCGAGGCCAAGCCGCATAAGGCGATCCATCAAAGGTTGCTCGGGCGCGACTTTGCCGGTTGCCATATCCATGGTGATCGGATCGGGCCGCGGAGGAAAGAACGGAATGCCAAGGCGCGCGCTTTCGCGCAGGACGTCCTTGAACAGATAGCGAAGCCATTGCGGGCGATTGCGCTCGAAGAAGCCCGGCTCGCGCATCGCCAGCGGCCGCACAAAGCAAAAGCGCGCCGCAACCTCATAATCGCCGACGAGGCCCGCGAGCCTGTCGATTGCGAGATAAGAATACGGGCTTCGAAAAGACCAGTAGATGTCGAGGTTAGCCATCTTTTGCCGATCGGGTTAGGAGATTTGCGCGTTCTTGCAACTTCGGCGCGCGCCCCCTAATCGTCAACGCCGTTTTGCATGCTCCAGGGAGACTGATGCTATGACCCGACCGCTCCGCGTCGCCGCGCTGCAGGCGGCTTTCGGCGAGGACATGGCCGGGAACATCCGCAAGGTTGAACGGCTCGTCCGCGCAGCCGCCAAAGACGGCGCGCAGGTGATCCTCCCGCCAGAGCTGTTTCAGGGTCCCTATTTCTGCAAGCGCGAGGAGACGCGCTGGTTTGCGCATGCCTATCCGTACCGGGAGCATCCGGCCGTCATCGCCCTCGCCCCGCTTGCGCGCGAGCTTGGCGTTGTGCTGCCGCTGTCAATCTACGAAAAGGCCGGCCAGGAATATTACAACAGCCTCGTGATGGTGGACGCGGACGGCGCGATCATGGGCCTTTATCGCAAGAGCCATATTCCTGACGGGCCGGGTTACGAGGAAAAATTCTATTTTCGCGGCGGCGACACCGGCTTCAAGGTCTGGCCAACAAGGCACGGAATGATTGGCGCCGGCATCTGCTGGGATCAGTGGTTCCCGGAAGCGGCGCGCGCGATGATGCTGATGGGCGCCGAGATCCTTCTCTACCCGACCGCCATTGGGTCAGAACCAGAAAACCCCGCGCTCGACACGCAGCCGCGCTGGCAGCGCGCGATGATCGGCCATTCGGTATCGAATGTTGTGCCGGTCGTTGCCGCAAACCGTGTTGGCGCCGAAGAAGGCCAGGTGTTCTATGGCTCTTCGTTCATCACGAATGAGGGCGGCGATTTTCTTTCCGAGATGAACCGCGCCGACGAGGGCTTCATCGCGGCGACCGTCGATCTCGATCAAATCGCAGAATTGCGCGCCGGCTGGGGCTTTTTCCGCGACCGGCGGCCTGACCTCTATGGCGCGCTGACCGGCGGCCGATAAATCGGGACGGCGGCCGCAGAACCCGGCATCTTGGTTGATGCGGCATACGGCAACGCACTAAGGGCACGAGGCTTTTACCCCGGGATCGCCGCTTTGCGGACCCCGGAGTAAAAGTGATTTATCCGCATGCAAATCAAATTTAAGGCAGCAGGCCTGTTCGGGCCGTTATCGCTATTCGACCGACAGGCTCTCGCCGCCAGCGCTCTTCAGAATGTCCTTGACGTTACCGACATTGTCTTTCGACGTTTCGACGCCAATCAGAAAGCCGCCGTCATTGTCGATGATGTCTTTGTAGATCTTGGCTTTATGTTCGGGGATGCCGAGGCCAACAAGACCGCCGAGCACGCCGCCAGCCGCCGCGCCTGCGCCAGCGCCGGTCAACGCCGCAACGATCGGACCGGCGGCCAGCAAGCCTGCGCCGCCCGTTGCTGCAATCGCGCCCGTCGTTGCGATGCCGGCGACAATTGCGCCGAGAACGCCGCCCGCAACGCCGCCGGTTGCAACTCCTTCAGCCGCTTTATTCCCGCCTTCGACGCCGAAATGCTTGCCCTTATAGCCTTCGCCCATCAGCACGCTGACATCCGATTGCGCAACGCCGCTCGCAACAAGGCGCGTCACGGCGCTGTCGGCGGTCAATTGTTCCTTGAACACGGCGAGTACTTGTTTGGTCATGGTGCGCTCCATTGATTGCAGGTTGTGCGCGCCGCCGCTGGCTTATGAGCCGTTGCCGTTTGCGCCTGACAGTTCAACAGCGCGGCTGGCCATTGGTTCCACAATAGGCAGACCTTTGCTGGCGCAGGGGCAAGCGTTCAGGACGCAACACCGGGGTTTAGGCGCTCAACTGCCCTTGATCATTTCGCGCTTCGGGGCCATCGCCAGCGTCAATCCGATCGCAGCGATAATGACGCCGAGGCGCAGTGCGTTACCGGTCCAGCCCAAGATCGCGTTTTCGCCGAGGTCGAAGAAGCCGAACAAAGCGTTCATGCCGGCATGCGCGAAAAAGGCGGGCCATAGATTGAAACCCCAGCGCACGAACAGCCAGCCGAACAGCAACCCGCCGAGCCCTGTGACCGCGACGACGCCAGCGACTTCCGTAAGGCCTTCGCCCTGACCCGCATGCGCCGCGCCGAAGACGGCGGCCGGAACGAGCGCGGCGAGCGCGAATGGCCAGCGCGCGAGCGACATGAGCGCGCCGATCGCGAGCCCGCGATAGCCGACCTCCTCGATCAGAGGAAAGATCATGGACAGGAACGCCTGATCGTAAACGTTGATCTCCGTTGCGGGTCTTGCGACGAAAAAAGCAATCGCGGTTGCGGGGGCGAAGATCGCAGCGGCAAACAGCAAAGGGCGGCCGATCGGCGCCGAAAGACCAGCTAACTTCAATAGCGGGCGCGCGTCGTGTCCGCCGATCAGGAGGATTACCGCCGCAAGGACCGCAAGGCCGAGCGTATTGATGACAAGCGTGACCCCGTATCGAACATCGCCGAGCGCTGTCGCGTTTAGCGCCGGCCGGAGCGCATCGACCTGATCGGCGCATACTAGCGCTGCGATCACGCTGACGGATAAAAGAATACGCCCGGTGGAGTTCATCGCCTCGCCTGCCATGGCCTGCCCTCCTGCCCCTTTAGCCATACTTTGCACTGCCAGATTGAATAAATCGGCCGCACAAGGCCATCTCTCGTCGCATGAGCGACCGCCGCGACATCCTTAAGTTTGTTCCGCCGCCAGCCGACCTTGTCGGGCACGTCTTTGGCTTCGTCCATCGCCGCGACTGCCGCGGGGGCGATGTCGTACTCATTCTGCCGGAGGCTCGAACTTCCGTGCAGGTTCGCAGGGCTGACGCCTACCACATCCGCGAGGTTGATAACGGCGCGCCGTGGCGGGAAGTTCCGCCGGTCTCGCTTTGGGGGCCGCGCGTGCGGCGCGGCTACGGTTACGCAGACGAGCGGATTGAGGTGTTCGGCATCGGCCTGACACCGTGGGGATTTCGTGCGCTGACCGGTGCAGCGCCGATGAAATTTCTCAATGACGCGGCTCCGCTTGAAACGGCGGCGCCCACTTTCGCGTCGTGTCTTGGCAAGCTGACGACGGCGGAATTCGACCTTTGGTGTGCGGGAGCAATCAATAGCCTGCGTGCAGCGATCGCGTCCGCTGCCGCCCCACCCCGGATCTCAGAGGCGCTCGGCATCCTCGGCAGCGCTGCGACTGTCGCCGGCGCCGCTCGGCGTCTCGGCCTTTCTGACCGGCATTTCCGACGGCTGTTCGCGGAGGAGTTTGGCGCTGCGCCCAAAACCTTTGCGCGCATTCTGCGCTTCGACCAGACGCTGCGGCGCTTGCACCCGCGCCCATGGGAGGCCGCCGATTATGACGACGCGAACAACTATGCCGACCAGGCGCACCTGATCCGCGAGTTCTGCGCATTCGCCGAGATCACGCCTGGCGCGTATGTCAGGAACAAGGAGCAGCATGGCGACCGCATCCTTCGCAGCATCGTAGTTGAGGGAGTCGAGCCGCCGGGGGCTTGAAACGCAAAGACGCCCGCGCAAGGGGGAAGCGCGGGCGTCTTCGACGAACAAGCGCCGGTCAGGGTGGAGGGGCGCTTGGCTTATGCGTTACGAAAGGATCGTCGCCGAGGTGACTTCGCCTTTTTTGATCAGGCATTCGCCGGTGATCGACGGGCCGTCTGCATTCGGGATCAGCTTGATCGTCACGGTCTGGGCGGCGCCGCCTTTGGCTTTGACGAATTTCGCGCGGTAGTCGCCGGCTTTGGCGAGGCCCTGAACGTCGAGCGCGGACGCGCACATCGTGACCTGCTCTTCACGGTCCGCAGCAAAAGCGGGGGCGGCAGTGAAGGCGACAGCGGCGCCGGCAAAGGCGACAAGAAGGTTTTTCATGGAAAGCTCCGTTTTGGCTGTTTCAACGTTTCTGGTGGGAGGCGTTTCTGTAGGGGCGGCAATCGGTTCAGGCTGCGTCACTCTATCGTGATGATCTATTTACTATTGTTTTTTAAAGTGTCAATATGATTTTTGTCTCTGAGCGAAAAATTTGCTAGTCTCTCCTCACGATCCGGAGAGAAACGGACGCTGGGCCGCCCTTGACCGGGGCTGGCCGGCGGATCGCAAAGAACAAGGATCGACCGGGAAGCGGCGAATAAAGGGTAGGAATGTCAAGGACTTATAATCAGGATTGTATTCTGGCCTATGCATTTGACCTGCTCGGCGAACGCTGGACGTTTTTAATTGTCCGCGAGCTTTTTCTCGGGCAGCGGCGTTTTGGCGATCTTCACGCCGCGCTGCCGGGGATCGGCACCAATTTGCTCAGCAAGCGGCTGAAGGAACTGGAGGAGGCGGGCCTCATCGCCTCGACAGGCGACGGGCGCGCTCAGTACCGCCTGACTGACGCTGGCGAGGAGCTGCGCCCGACCGCGCGCCAGCTGATGTTCTGGTCTATCAAATATTTCATGGAGCGCAATGAGCCCTCGCCGCCCAAGGATTGCATCTTCTCAAACGATCTCCAGCCGGACTCGGTCGCGCTGGCGATTGAGATGTTCGCCAACGAATGCGCGCTGCCGCATGCGAACTACGTTTTGCACCTGAAGATCGATGATCATTCGTATACCTATTATTTCATGAATGGCGAGATGACCGCGCGGCGCGGCGCCGACACGCCGGCTGTTGCCCGCATGGAAACGGATGTTGCGACCCTGATGCAGGCAATGCGCGGCGAGATCTGGCTTGACGAAATCAAGAAGCGCTCGAAAATTACTGGCGAGGGCGCAGTCATTGACCATTTCACGTCCAGCTTTACGCCGGGCGCGGACGCGGCGTTCGAAGTCGCCGAGGCAATCAAGCAGCGCAAGCTTCAGCATCGCCCGGCAAGCGCCATCAGGCGAGCGGCGGTATCGGCGTAGCGCGGTCCGCGTCGAGATAGCGCGCCGATACGGGCGTCAGCGAGCTTTGCCGGAATTCAAACAACAGCGGATTGCCGGTCGGAATTTCGACATCGACAATCTTGTCATCCGGGACTTTCATCAAAAGCTTGACGAGCGCGCGGAGAGAATTGCCGTGCGCGGCAATGAGCAGCGACTCGCCGCATTTTAGTCGCGGCGCAACCTCTCCCGTCCAGAAAGGCTCGGCACGCTCTAGCGTTGACTTCAGCGATTCGGTCAGCGGGATCTTGTCGCCGAGATGGGCGTAGCGCGGATCGCGTGCGGGGTTCCACGGGCTGTCCGGATCGATCGGAGGCGGCGGCGTATCAAAGCTGCGCCGCCAGATTTTCACCTGCGCCTCACCGTGCTTGTCCGCCGTTTCCTTCTTGTCGAGGCCGGTGAGCGCGCCATAGTGGCGCTCATTCAATCGCCAGTCCTTGATGACCGGCAGCCACAGCCTGTCCATTTCTTCGAGCGCGATATTCAGCGTTTTGATCGCGCGCTTTTGAACCGAGACGTAAGCGCCGGCGAAGGCGATGCTGGTGGCTTTCAATAGCGCGCCAGAGTGCTGTGCTTCGGCTCGTCCCTGCGCTGTCAGATCGACATCGACCCAGCCGGTGAAGCGGTTCTGAAGGTTCCATTCGCTCTGGCCGTGACGAACAAGGGCAAGGTAGGTCATTGGGGATGCTTGCTGTTTGCGTTAAAGGACGGAGCGGTCATAAAGCCGTGCGACGGCGTTGGCTATGTTTGGTGATGCGGTTGATCCGATCGCGCGCCTGCGCAGAATTTTGGAGGACCAGGCGATGTCGAAACCGGCCAGGATTGCCCTCGCCCTGCATGGCGGGGCCGGCGCAAAAGCCGGGCGTGATTATTCAAAGGCCGAGGCACATCTGGCAGCGCTGTGTGCGCGCGGCCACGAGATGTTAAAAGCGGGCCGGGCCAGCGTCGATGTCGTCGAGGAGATGGTCGCCGATATGGAAGCAACGGGCTTTTTTGTGGCAGGCCGGGGCTCCGCCCCCAACAAGGCAGGCTATGTCGAACTTGACGCCTCGATCATGGAAGGCGGCCTTCCCGGCGAAGACGCTGTCGCCCGGCGCCGCGCCGGCGCGGTTGCCGCCGTGCAAAACATTCAAAGCCCGATCAGAGCCGCGCGCGCCGTTATGGAAACGACGCCGCATGTGCTGCTGACCGGAAAGGGCGCCGAACTCTTCTGCCGCAGCCGCAACCTCGCTTTCGTCACCAATCCGACAAGCTATTACACAACGCCGATCGGCGTCACACCGGACGAGATGAAACAAGACGAACTCGCGCACGGGACAGTCGGCGCCGTGGCGCTCGACGCGGGCGGGCGCATCGCGGCCGCGACGTCAACGGGCGGCGTTTTCGGCAAGATCGAGGGCCGCGTCGGCGACACGCCGCTGATCGGCTCCGGGACGTGGGCAGATGAATATGTCGGCGCCTCGTGCACCGGCCTTGGCGAATATTTCATTCTCGCTGGCGGCGCACAGGATGTTGCCAGCCGGGTCCGCTATCAGGGCGCCGATCTTCAGCAGGCAACGCTTGGCCTCATCAAGGATGTGGCGCGGCAAGGCGGCCATGGCGGCGTCATCGCCGTCAGCCGCGAAGGCGAGATTGCCTTTGCGTGGAATTCCGACGGCATGAAACGCGCCGGCGTCGGGCCGGACCGGGAGTTGTTTGCAGCGACGTTTTGAGGTAACTCAAACCATCATGGGCATCATTCGACAGCACTCGAACCAATGACGGTCTTCGCGGCGCACGCAGCGCCGCGCCGGTTCGCCCTTCGTTCAATCCTGACGTCAGTTCCCTTTATGATCCCCCTCCGCGCTGGCGACCGCGTCACAGACGCAATGGTCACGCACATATTTTCGGGCATCACACAGCGCACGCTGCCGCGGCCAGAATGGACTCATCCAGCGCACCTTGTGTTTGCGACAGCGCTGCTCGCCGAACGGGGGCTGATCCGCGCCGAGGCGGCCGCTCCCGACATTATCCGCGCCTATAATGAAAGCGTTGGCGGGGTCAACGACGACAGCCAAGGCTATCACCACACTATCACGCTATTTTTTCTGCGCCGGATCGACGAGTTTTATGCACCGTATACAGAGGAGCAAATCGGCCAGCGCGCAACGAGGCTGCTCGCCTCGCGGCTCGCCGCGACCGATTATCCGCTTCGGTTCTATACGCGCGAACGGCTATTTTCGGCCGAAGCGCGCGGGGGCTGGGTTGCCCCTGATCTGGAAGGCTGAACCCCTCATGCGCGGCATTAGCCTTGGGAACCCCGAGCGATTTGCAGCTGCAAGCGCTTTAATTCGCGGATGACGCGATTTGTCTGCATTTCTTCCCAATGCATCAGCTTGATGACGCTCACCGCCAGCATGAGCAGCCCGGAAAGCGCGCCCCAGCGCATCATCGCGGCGAGTTCATCGGTCGCCATGAATTGCGTCGCGGCATAGAAAGCGCCGGCAAACAGCAAAACCTGCATCAGGACTGTCAGCGCATTCCACCATCCAAGCTTTCCGGCGAATAGTCCGCCAACCTGCCCGAGCAGTCCTTGTTCGCCATAATCCGACAATATGGCGCGGTCTTCCGCGCCGAGCGCGTCTTCAATCATCCGGTCAAGTTTGCTCATCTGTCTTCTCCTTCGTCAGAGCCGAGTGCGACTTTCAGTTTGTCACGCGCAGCCATAAGGCGGGTTTTGACCGTACCCGCGGGAACGTCGAGCGCGGCGGCGATTTCCGCAATGCTCATGTCTTCGAGATAGAAAAGCGCAATTGCAGCACGCTGATCGGGCGGCAATCCGGCCAGCGCTCGATTCAACCGCGCCGCTGTAACCGAAGCATCCGGCGTCTCAATCGTTGCCGCGCGCGCGCTTGGATCGGCAGCGAAGGCGGCGCGTGTTGCGCGCAACCGTTTTGAGCGTCGTATGCTGTCAGCGGCGCGGCGCGTGACAATTCGAAACGCAAACGCTGAAAATGCAGCGCTGTCGTCGAGACGGCGCAGACCTGACGCGATCGACGCCCACGCATCCTGTGCGATATCGCGCGCCTCTTCGGCGTCGCCGATCAAGCGCCAAGCGTGCCTGAAGAGACGCACCTCCCAGCGCGCGGCCAGCGCGTTGAACGCGGCCCGCTCGCCCGCCCGGGCCGAGGCGACGAGGAATTCATCGTAAAGGCGTTCCTTGTCGCTCATGAGTTCAATGCCCTGCCCGCGCCGCATGGAGCGCCGCCGCTCCGATGACCAAGCCCAGGACGATCCGCACCGGGAAGAAAACCATCACCGGAAGCGCAAAGACCCAAAGCGCGTTCCTTTCGGTGAGCGCGAGATCGGCGATATCTTTTATCCAGTAATGATGCGGGAAATGATCCGCCAGATGACCATCGATGCGGATCGCTGTCGTCGCCCGTCCCTGCGTGATGAGCAAGGCAAGGGCGGCGGCTATCACGCCATCAACGGCGGCGCCGATCACCGACACGCAACCAAACATCGTGAGGGTCGTCCTCAAGGAATTAGCCTTTTTCCGCCGCTTTGATGATAAGGTCGCGCAAACGGCGATTCCGGTTCATTGGGTTGCCGAAGAATTCTGGAGCGACATGGCGGCGTTCTCGGCGGCGGAGCTTGGGCGGCTTAGAGCGGCGGGCAGTCTTCTTCTGGAGGCGGAAGATCGCTTGCCAGTTTTACGAACGCTGTCCTGGGACCGCGCGGTTGGGGACGCTTTTCTGAAAAGCGGCGGGTTGGTCCCGCCGGCGCCAGCCTATCCGCAGATAGACCCAGAGCCGTCGCGCCAGCGCATTGCTGCGGCGCGCGCACTGATCGATGGCGAAAGCCCGGTTCATGATTGGTTGCGCCGCTTTGCAGACATGGCCGAGATGACCGCCGCAATGCTCTCGGCGATCGGCACGGTGACATTCCACGTGCATTCCCGTGCGCTTTACGGCGCGCCATCATCGCCCATCGCCGATGGAAAACGCAATGCACTCGAATTGGCGCGGCGCCTTGATGCGCTGCTCGCCGATCTTGAGGGTGGCATGCGCCTCGAGCCGCCCAAGATTCTCGGCGCTGCTGAAATCAAGCGGCGCCTCGATACTCTGCTGCCGGAGCATTTTGGCGCGGATAGCCCGCGCGTCGAGGTGACGCCCAATGTGTCCGGTAAAGCGGCGGCCGGGCGCGATTATATCAAGCTGCGCGAAGACGCGATGTTCTCCGATCTCGACGTGACGCAGCTGTTGCAGCACGAGGCGTTTGTCCACATCGCGACCGGCAAGAATGGGCAGGCGCAGGCGAACTTTCCGTTGCTCGCGGAAAGCCATCCCGGCAACGCCAAGACGCAGGAAGGCCTTGCTGTTTTTGCCGAGTTCATTTCAGGCGCGCTCGACCCTAGGCGTTTTCGCCGGCTCGCCGACCGCGTTATGGCAATCGACATGGCCGAGCGCGGCGCGGACTTTATCGAGGTCTTTCGTTTTTTCCGTGAACAGAGCGCGACCGATGCGCCGTTCGAGGCATTCGAGAATGCGCGGCGCGTCTTTCGCGGCGGGGTGATCGCCGGCGGCGCGCCTTTCACCAAGGATTCGATCTATCTCGGCGGCCTTCTGGAAGTGCACAATTTCCTGCGCGCTGCGGTGAAAAGCGGCGACGCCGGCTATATCCGTCTTCTGTTTGTCGGCAAGATCGATCTCGCTGATCTCGCCGCCATGAAAATGCTGCGCGACGAGGAGCTGATCGCGCCGCCGCGCTTCATGCCGCCTTGGGCGACAGATCTTCGATATCTGCTGTCGTATCTTGCTTATTCAACGTTCCTCAACGAGATCAGTCTGAAGGATGTCGTTGCGAAATATGAGCCGCTGTTTGCCTAGCGCGCGAAGGTCTACTCGGCTTCTCGATAGTCGAACACGTGCTCAAACGGCGCGCCGAGTACGCGCGAGAGGCGAAAGGCAAGTTCCAGCGACGGCGAGTATTTTCCCGCCTCAACCGCGATAATGGTCTGGCGCGTCGCGCCCGCAGCGTCGGCGAGCGCTTGTTGCGTGAGCCCCAGCGCCGTTCTCAGCGCTTTGATATCATTGACAACGCGACCCTTCGCGCGGGCGCCTTCGCGCTCAGCCACGCTCCGATTGCACCCGGTAGAGCCAGATGGTCGACAATCGATTCACAATTAAGCCGCCGAAGAGGATGGCGAACAGGAAAAAGAACAACACCGGCAATGACGCAAGATCGATCTTCGGCAGCGCATGGCCTTCATAAGCCCCCTCCCACAACGCTTGCCAAATCAGCACATTGACGCCGATGATGATGAACAGCCGCTCGTTCTGGTTGGCGCGCGCCTCGAAGGCGAAATCGCGCTCATCCCGGTCAACCTTGCTCGCCCTTGCAGAGCCTAGTCCGGCGATCACCAGTTCTGCGACGGTCGAAAGCGCGATGACGACAAAATAAACCCAGAGCAGCTCGCCGGCGGGCTGATCGACGATCGTCCAGCCGTCCATCATCCGCATCTGAAACCAGGCAAACACCGCGATGAGCGCCGCGAGCGAAGCCCACGCTTTAACTTCTGTCCGGCTGATTGAATTCATGGCGATGCCCTTTCAATGTCCAATATCTTTTACATTAACGTCATCGGGTGAAGATGTCAAACATCTTGGACATTCTTCCTTAAATCGAGCAAAATCAACGGTTTTTGGGCAAGAGCGGCGTCCCGGCACTTGCATTTTTGCGGTTTGCGGGCCATCTTGTGTTGAATATGCCGGGTCCGATTGGGCGCGGTTCGCCTCCGCTGTAGAGTGGTGTCACGATCCGGCCGTTAACTATGGTGCGCCGGTAAGACCCGGTGCGGCCGTCGCGGGATCGCGAAGGAGACAGACATGCCTACGAAAACTGCGGCTGCGGGTAAAGCAGTCGCAAAAGCCAAAGCCGGCCCCGCCAAGATGCCGCCGGTCAAAAAGCCGTCGCCCTCTGGCAAGGCTGTGGCGATCAAGGCTGCTCGTGCGCCCTCCCCCACGCCATCGGGCGCAAAATCGGCAAGCGCAAAGCGTGCCGTAGCAAAAGCGCCAGTCAAGCCAGCCGTAGCAAAGCCAATGGCCGGTAAGGCGCCTGTTGCCAAGGTAATTGCCGCCAAGCCCGCAGCAGCCAAGCTGATGGTTTCAAAGTCGGCCGCCGCCAAGCCAGCTGCTGCGCGCCCGCTCGCGTCAAAAGCCATGCCGGCACGGCCAGAGGCGCAGACCCCGACGCCCAAGAAACCGGCGGCGGCGGCAAAGGCTGCGCCGACCGCCAGCGCTGTCAGCAAACCATTGGTTAACACCAGCAAGGAGACGGCGACCGTGATACCCGCCGCTAAGCCGGCGCCCGCAAAGCTTGCCTCCGCAAAGGCCGCGCCGCTGGCGATCAAGGGTGTTGAGGTCAAGAAGATCGCTGGCCTGAAGGCTGCCGGCGCCGCAAAAGGACTCGCGAGTTTTGATCCGGACAAGCGCCGCGAGCTAATTGCGGCCGCCGCCGCGCGTCACAAAAAATCGGCGCCGGCCGCCAAAGCGGCTGGGCCGCGGATTGATCCGATCCCGTTGCGTGACCCGGCGCCGGTGGAGCGCCATCGATTCTCGGTTGGCGACTCTGTGCGCGTCGTCTCGACCTCAGGCATGTGGTTCAAACACGGCGTCGCATACAAGATCACCGCCGCGCTGCCGCCTGCCAATGGCGGGCGCTTGCAATATCGCATCAAGAACGACCAGGAACCATTTGAGCGGGTCGTCAGCGAGTCGCAGCTCGCCTCGCTCTAGGCCGCTGTCGTCTTGGATTTTACTGCCCGTTGGCGCAGGCATTCTATTTGAGCGCATCAAGCGCGAGGCGCCGGTCGTGATCGGAACTGATTGATTTCGCCGCGCGCGCGAGTGCGGCGCGCGCCTCGTCAGTGCGCGGCGCATGGTCCGCCAGTGATTCAATCGCGAGGCGCCGGTCGTGATCGCCGTCAACGCCTGAAGTGGCGTCGATCAACGCGATCCATTGCGGCGAGGCCTGACCGAGACCTTCCCCAATCTTCTCGATGGCGAGGCGCCGTTCGTGACCGCTCTCGATCGTCGTTGCCGCTTTGATCGCCGCCGCGGCCACATCGGCGTCATCGAGCCGCGCTGCCGCCGCTTCAATGACGAGGCGTTTTTCGTAGTCGCCATCGATTGCTTCCGCCGCGCTGGCAAGAGCGCGCGCCGCATCGAGGCCGGTGAGCGCTTTACTGTCGATCAGCGCTTCAACCGCGAGGCGGATTTCGTGATCGCTGTCGATGTCGGCAAGGAGCGCGGTGGCGGCGGTTGCATTGGCGGCGGTCAAGGCGCTGCCTGACAACGCCTCGATGATGAGGCGCACTTCGTGATCGCTATCGATGGATTTGGCAGCTGCAAGTACGGCGTTGAGCCCCGCCTCGCCAAGCTTTTGATGTTCAAGGAGCGCGCCGAGCGCCTGGCGCTTGGCGTAATCGCTGCTCTGTCCGGCGATGTCGGCGGATAAAGCCGCAACCTCAGCGTCACTCAGGGCGGCGAGCTCGGCTAGCGCGCCAATATAGGCGCCCGCCGCATGGCCGCCGGTCAGCACGCCGATTTCTGCGATCGCCGCCGCCTTGCCGCCTTCGGCAATAATCGCTTTCAAACGGCCTTCAGCGTTGATGCCGGACGATCGCGCGAAGGTCTGAAGAAGGTCCGCCGCAACCGCGCCAGCCTCGCCGCCGGCGAGCGGCGCATCGTTGGCGAACGCGGTCACGTTGATTGCGCCGTCGTTGTTTTCGAACACAGCCCTGCGAACATCGCCGCCAGCCTTCACGTCGATTTCCAACTTGCGTGCAACTGAGGTTAGCGAGCGCGCATCGGCGGCAAAGATAAAGTCGCCTTTCCATTTGGCGGCGACAGAGCGTTCGCTGTCTTTGATCTGGAACGAGCCGCTATCGCCGTCGCCGAAACTGACGACGCTCACGCTCTCGCCGTCATCCGCTCGGTCAATAAAGCGGGGGCCGACGAGCGCCAGGACGCCGGCGGCGACAAGCACCAGACCGGCGCCGAGGCCGAAGGCGGTCAAATGGCTGCGCATGAAACCTCCCTACGCCGCCGGACGTCCCTTGGCAAAGTGCAAAAGTGGCGGAATTTGCTTCCACGCGACGGGGCGCGCCGCATAAGCGGCAAACCGCGAGCGCTATCGGGCAACGAAGCCGACGATCTCCTTCACCTCGGCGATGGTTTTCCCGGCAATGGCCGATGCGCGCTCCGCGCCGTCAGCAAGGACGCTGCGCAAAAAAGACGGGTCGGCTTCCAGCCGGCGAAGCTCGGCGCCGATCGGGCTGATCTTTTCAACGACAAGATCGGCGAGCGCCGGCTTGAAAGCGCCGAACCCCTGCCCGCCGAATTCGGCAAGCACGCCAGCGTCGCTCTTGCCCGAAAGCGCGGCGTAGATCCCGACAAGGTTTGCCGCTTCCGGCCGCGCAGCGAGGTCCTTGACCTCCATAGGCAATGGCTCGGGGTCGGTCTTGGCGCGCTTGATCTTCCTGGCGATCGCATCGGCGTCATCCGACAGGTAAATCGTCGCTTGATCGGACGGGTCGGATTTCGACATTTTCGCTGAGCCATCGCGAAGCGACATGATGCGCGCGCCCGATTCCCCAAAGGGACCCTTGATCATCGGTTCCGGCAGCGGGAAGAAATCGTCGGCGCCGAACTCCCGATTGAACTTTGCGGCGATGTCGCGCGACAATTCAAGGTGCTGTTTCTGGTCCTCGCCGACCGGCACATGCGTTGCCTTGTAAACGAGAATGTCAGCCGCCTGTAGCACCGGATAAGTGTAGAGACCGATCGAGGCGCGCTCCTTATCTTTGCCGGCTTTGTCCTTGAACTGTGTCATGCGGTCGAGCCAGCCGAGCCTCGCAACGCAATTGAAAATCCACGCAAGTTCGGCATGCGCGGGCGCGGCAGATTGATTGAAGACAATTGCTTTCTTCGGGTCGACGCCGCTCGCCAGGAACGCTGCCGCGATATGATAGGTCTGGTCACGGAGCTTTTTCGGATCCTGCCAGACGGTGATCGCGTGCAGATCGACGACGCAGTAGAGGCAGTCATGCGCGCTTTGCAGATCGACGAACTTGCGAATGGCGCCGAGATAATTGCCAAGATGCATGCCGCCCGTGGGCTGAATGCCCGAAAACACCCGTGCGGGGCCCGAATACCCGGTCATGCAAGCATTCCTAAAACTTCGCGCGATTTCTGGCGTAGGCCTTGTAGTCGCTGAGCTTGACGCCGCCAAGACCAAGGAGGAGCGCGCCGTAAAGGATAACGCCGCCAGCTGCGATCAGGATGACCGCAATCCACTCGCGCCCGAAAAGATAACCCGCCATGAAGTCCGTGTGCTGGAGTACGAAAAAGACGGCGCCCGCCATCCCGGCTGTAGCGGCGAGCATGCGCGGGAAGCGCGCCTTCAGCCGGTCATCGGGACGAAACTGGCCGCGCCGCGCGAGGTTGAAGGCAAGCTGGCCCATCTGCAGCCATGCTGCGAACACCGTTGCAAACGCGACCGCCAAAAACCCGAACATCGGAAACAGGATCAGCGACAGCGCGGTGTTCACGCCGATTGCGATCAGCGCGTAGTTCATCGGCGCCTTGGTGTCTTCGCGCGCGAAGAACGCGGGCGAGAAAATTCGCAGCCACACAAACGCGGGCAAGCCCCAGCCATAGATCGCCAGCGCCCAGCCGGTCCATTTGACGTCCTCGACCGTGAATGCAGACGTGCGCCCGCCGAACAAGACCAGCGCGTCCGTTGCAAAGCCGCGGAAAAGCGCATCGCAAATCGGCGCTGACATGACGATGAACGCCGCCGTCGCCGGCAAGGTCAAGACGGACGAAAGCTCCAGCGAGCGGTTGATCGCATGCAGCGCGCCCGGCTCGTCACCTTCTTTTACACGGCGCGACAGCATTGGCAGAAGGACTACGCCAAGCGCGGTTCCGATCACCGCGAGCGGCAGCTGATATAGCTGGTCGGCATTGAGCAGCCAGGACACCGCGCCCGGCTGCTGCGAGGCAATATTGGTGCCGACGATGATGTTGATTTGCGTTGCGCCCGCCGACAAAAAGCCCGGGCCGCCGAGGATGAGCAGGCGTTTGACTCCCGGCGTGATCCGCGGGACGCGCAAGCGCAATAGATAGCCTTGGCGCTTGGCCCCCCAGACAAGCAGCGCGAGCTGTAACAAGCCGCTGATCATCGTTGCCCAGGCCAATGCCTCACCCGTCGCCTTGATCGACCCATCCGCATAAAGAAGAATGGCGGCAATCTGGCAAAGATTGAGAAGCATTGGCGCGCCGGCATACGCCATAAATTTGTCGAGCGAATTCAGGACGCCGGACAGCAGCCCGACCAGCGACATGCAGGCAAGGTATGGAAACATGATGCGCAAATAGAGCGCGGTCAGGTCGAACTTTTCCGCATCGCCCGCAAAGCCGGAGGCGACAAGGTAAACGGCGGCTGGCGCAAAAATCTCGACAAGGACTGTCAGCGCCAGCAGCGCGAAGAGAAGGAACGCCATTACCTCTTCGGCGAAAAGCTTGGCGGCGGCCTTGTCTTCACCGATCAGCTTGCCTTGGAAGAGCGGCACGAAGGCCGCCTGAAACGCGCCTTCGGCGAACAGACGGCGAAACATATTCGGCAGCCGGAACGCCGCCCAGAAAGCATCGGCAACCGGATTGCCGCCAGCGCCGATGACGCCGGCAATCAGCACCTGACGGCCAAAGCCCATGACGCGGCTCAGCATCGTCATGCCAGAGACAGTCGCCAGGGATTTGAAGAGATTGCCGCTCATGCGCCGGAAAAAAAACTCAAACGAGGATCGGCGGACAATCCGCCGATTTGATGACCTGCTGCTTAAGAAGGAGGCGGTATCAGCGTTCGCCGCCCAATTAAACGCCCGCTTTCGCGCGCAGTGGGGTCTCGACCAGCACAGACAGCAGCTTCTTGCGAATCGCGAGGTGCGTGCGCATGTCGGCGATCTTTTCCCCTTTTTCGTCTTGCAGGTAGAACGCATCCACAGCGCGCTCGCCATAAGTTGCGATATGCGCCGAGCGAATCGTCAGGCCAAGCTCCGCGATCGCCGCCGTGAGGCTGTAGAGAAGGCCCGGGCGGTCGCGGCCTTCGGTCTCCACGACCAGCGCCTCATCGGAGGCTTGCGAATCAAGGCGCACATCTGCTGGCACGGTAAAAATCGTTCGCCTGTCGCCAACCCGCCGCGCGATCGATGGCGCGGCTGCCGGCCGCCCGCGCGCGGCGCCAAGGAGGCCGGCGTGCAGCGCGCGTACGAAGTCGCCGATGGCGTCAGCTGCTCCGCCTTCCGGCGGCTGGATCGTGAAGACGTCGATGATGCGGCCGTCGTCGAGCGTGATGGCGTGCACGCTTCTGACATTGCCGCCCACACTGGCAATTGCGCCGGCGAGATCGGCAAGGAGGCCCGCGCGGTCCTTGGCATAGACGATCGCTTCAATTGCCTCGTCGCGGATCGTCGCGGCAACGCCAACTTTTTCCGCGCTTCGGACGAGCCCTGCGGCTCTGGTAAATACGTGCGGCTCAATCATCCCGAGAGACTTGTCGGAGAACCGCGCCAGAAAGCTGGCGCGCTCCTCGCGCGGCCAGTCGGCGAGCGCGTCTTCGGCTTCCTTGCGGGCAAGGCCTGCGCGCTCCGCCATCCACGCGGCAAGCATCGCTTTGCCCCCCTCCAGAAACGCTGCAGCGCCAAAATAGAGCGCTGAAATCTGCCGCCGGGTCCATTCATCCCAGGCGCGATCGCTGACCGCGCGCAAATGGCAAACCGTCAGTACCAAGAGTAAATCGAGCCGCGCTTGCGAGCCGACCTCCGTCGCAAAAGCGGCGATTGCCTTTGCTTCAGCCAGATTGCGCCGTTCGGCGAGGCGAACCATAAACAAGGGCCGCGCCGCGCACCAGGCGATATGGCCCGCCTCCTCTGCGTCAGCGCCGAGGCGCGCAGCGACGCGCGCGACCAGCGCTTCGACATTGTCGGTCGAGCGCTCCTTTAGCGACCAGCCGGCCTCGTGCAGCAATACGGCGATATAGTGCATTGCCGGCGATGTTCCTCGCGCGAGGATCTGCGTCGCGATTGGATGCTCTTTCGCCAACTCGCCAAGTCGGATTTGCGTCAGATAGCCGATCGACTGAAAGATGTGCTCATCGAGCGAGAAGCGTCGGTAAAGTCCGTACTCAATGCGTCCCGTGATCTGACCGAACGAGGGAATGTATCGGCCAAGAAGGCCGGTTTCTGACATGACACGCAGCAGCTTGACCGGGTCTTTAGCGGTCGCAATCGCGGCCAAGAAGATTGTCGCAATTGCGGGGTCGCGGCGCGCTTCGCTGGTGACAGCGCCAGCGCTGCGGGAGATGAGCGCCAGCGCATCGGGGTGGAAGTCGATCTCCGGCCGTTTGGCGAAGGCGCGAAAATAGCGAAACATATCGAGCGGCGTGCGCGCCGCCACGGCAGCGCTTGCAAAATCGAGGCGGCCCGTTCGAAGGCGAAGATTGATCGCGCCGCCGGCTTCGTCAATCGCCAGCGCCTTTGGCAACGCCGCTGGCGCGCGATCGAGGAGCTTTGCGTTTTCTTCCTCTACGCGCGCCCAGAAGATGCGCGTCAGCCTGCCGATTTCAACGGCGGTGACGAAATAGTGCTTCATCATACGCTCCGCCGCCGATGTATCGGCGCGCTCGGCGTAGCCAAGGCGCTCGGCAAGCGCCGGCTGGATGTCGAAGGTTAGTCGTTCGTCTGCCCGGCCGCGTAAGTCGTGGAGATGCGCGCGGAGCGAAAGCAGAAATCGCTCTGCACGCTTTAACGAGGCGATATCTTCGGGGCGAAAAACCCCGCCGCGCAAGGCGCCGTCACTGAGGGGCTTGCCGTAGAGCGCGCGATGGAGCCAGCCGATCACCTGAATGTCGCGAAGCCCCCCCTTTCCCTCCTTCAGGTCTGGCTCGGCAAGATACCGCGACTGAGCAGACCGGTCGTGACGCCCTTCTTGTTCCTCGCGCTTTGCCTTGACGAATTTCGCCTTCGTCCGCCAGCGGAGCATCTCGAAGCGCGACGAAAAATCCTTGAAGAGCTTCGGGTCACCTGCGAGGAAGCGGGCATCGAGACTAGCGGTCATCGCCGTCATGTCGCTTTCAGCGTATTTGATGGCGGAGGCCGGCGTGTGCGTCGCATGACCGATGACGAGACCTGCATCCCACAGCGGATAGAGGAGCGCATTGACAAACGGCTTGATTGCATCCTCCGCGAGCCCCGAGTGAAGAATGAGCAGGTCGATATCGGAGAGGGGCGCCAGCTGGCCGCGCCCGTAGCCGCCGGTTGCAAGAAGCGCGACCTTGGCTTTAGGCGGAACCTGCGCTAGCGCGGCGCTGGCGAGCGCGCCAATCGCCTCGTCCATGCAGCCGGACAGTTTCGCGGTCAGGGCATCGCCGCGCGCATAGTGGTCGAGCGCGGCCTTGCGCGCCTCGACCCAGGACTTCTTCAAGACCGCGCCAGCCGCGCCAAAAGATCGCCCAGATCGCTCGCGGTCCAGCGCCTCGCCAAGTCGGCCAGCGATTTCTCCCGCCTTCAAAATGCTGCTGGTCTCGCTCAAGCGCCGCGCCCTTGCCCCGTCATGACTTTGCTCTGAAACGCCCCAAATCCGGGCACCTCACAGCGTCAAGTGTCAATCAGTTTCGCTCAGCAATTTCAATCGATAGATCGCGGCAAGCGCGTCTTTCGGCGTCAGGCGGTCAGGGTCAATTTCCGACAGCGCGACTTTCAGCGCATCCGGCGCGGGCGCGCCTGTAAGCGGCGCCGAAAACAGCGGCAGATCGTCAACCGTCAGCGTGCGCCGTCCGTCTTTTTCGAGCAGCTTCAGGATTTCGCCTGCGCGCGTGACAACCGTCGCCGGAATGCCGGCAAGCCTCGCAACCGCGACGCCATAAGACCGATCGGCCGGCCCGGCGGCGACCTCGTGCAAGAAGACAACATCACCTTTGTATTCCCTGACCCGCATCGAAACGTTGCGCAAGCGGCGCAGACGCGCAGCCAGCGCGGTCAGCTCATGATAGTGGGTGGCAAAAAGCCCGCGGCACCGGCAAGCGTCATGCAGATGCTCGACCGCCGCCCAGGCGATTGCCAATCCGTCAAAGGTCGAGGTGCCGCGGCCAATTTCATCGAGCACGACAAGCGAGCGGATCGTCGCCTGATTGAGGATCGCCGCCGTTTCGACCATTTCGACCATGAAGGTCGAGCGCCCGCGCGCGATATCGTCAGCGGCGCCAACACGCGAAAAGACCCGGTCCGCAACGCCGATATGCGCCGATACCGCCGGAACGAAGCCGCCGGCCTGCGCGAGGATCGCAATCAGCGCATTCTGGCGCAGGAATGTCGACTTGCCCGCCATGTTTGGCCCGGTGACGAGCCAGAGGCGCGTCTCGCCAGCCTCGCCCAGAATGCAATCATTGGCGATGAAGGCGGTCTTTCCGGCGCCGCGCCCCGCCGCCTCGACAACCGGATGGCGCCCATGCCGGATTTCAAAGGCGAGCGTGTCATCGATCAGCGGGCGGACATACCCGTCTTCTATCGCGAGCATCGCGAAAGACGCTGCCACGTCGAGTTCGGCAAGCGCCCGCGCTGCCGCCGCGATCTCGGCCTGACGCGCAAGGATGGCGTCGACAAGCCGCCGATAGATTTCAAGCTCGCGCGCCAGCGCTTCATCGCGCGCACGCGCGATCCGCGCATCGAGGTCGGCAAGCTCGGTTGTTGTAAAGCGGACGGCGCTGGCGATCGTTTGGCGGTGAATGAACCGTGCCTTGTGCGACGGCGCCATCAGCGCGTCACCCGCGCCGCTTGCTGTTTCAATGAAATAACCAAGCACGTTGTTGGAGCGGATTTTCAGCGATTTGACGCCGGTCTCTTCGCGATAGCCAGCCTCAAGACCGGCAATGACACGCCGCGAATCATCCCGAAGCGTCAGCACAGCATCAAGTCCCGGGTCAAAATCTCTGGCGATAAAGCCGCCATCACGCGCCAGCGCCGGCGGGCCGTCCTTCAGCGCTTCCTTCAACAAGCGGATCAGATCGGAGAAGCCGCCAGCGCGTTGCGCATCGAGCGCGGCGCAGGCAGAGGCGATTTCGGTTTGCGGAGCAGCGGGGCTTAGCAACGCCGCAAGCGCCCGTGCGCGTTCGAGGCCTTGCCCGATCGCGGCGAGATCGCGCGGACCGCCGCGGTCGAGCGACAAGCGCGAAAGCGAGCGCGCCATGTCGGGCGCTGCGCCAAGCTGCGTGCGCGCCGCCTCGCACCGGCTCCGGTCACCGGCAAAAAAACTGACAGCGTCAAGGCGCGCCGTGATCGCCGCAGGGCTCGTCAGCGGCGCGGCAAGCCTTTGCGCCAGAAGCCGGGCGCCAGCGCCGGTAACTGTGCGATCAACTGCTGCGAGGAGGGCGCCTTCGCGCGCGCCGCTTTGGGTTTTCACTATCTCGAGCGAGGCGCGTGTTGCCGGATCAATCGTCATCTGCGCGCCGCGCTCGACCCGTCTCGGCGGCGAGAGCGCCGGCAGGCGGCCAGCTTGCGTCGCCTCGACATAACCAAGTAGCCCGCCAAGCGCCGCAAACTCGGCGCGGGTAAAATCGCCAAAGCCCTCTGTGACAGCGACGCTGAATTGATCCTTGAGGCGCCGCTCACCGCTGCGCGAGGAGAATGCCTCGTCGCTATGCCGGGAAATTTTCGCACTGGCGGCGGCCGCGTCGATGACAGCGCGCCATAGATCGGGCGCAGGAAGACAGTCCGCAATCACAAGCTCGGCGCAGCCGGCGCCGGCGAAATCCGACGCGAACCCCGCAGCGGTTACCGGCGCGACGCTGATCTCACCAGTTGAAATGTCGATGACAGCGAAGGCCGCGTCGTCGCCAGCGCCGAGAACGGCGAGCGCGCCGAGAAAATTGTTATCACCCGCCGCCAGCAATGCGTCTTCGGTCAGCGTCCCCGGCGTCACGACCCTGACAATTGCCCGGCGGACAACGGACTTCGCGCCGCGCTTTTTTGCTAACGCCGGATCTTCAATCTGTTCGCAAATGGCAACCGAAAATCCGGCGCGGATCAGGCGCGCGAGATAGGCTTCATACGCGTGAAATGGAACACCGCACATCGCGATGTCGGCGCCGGCGTATTTACCGCGTTTGGTCAACGTGATGGCGAGGGCCGCGGACGCCTTGACCGCATCGTCGAAGAACAGTTCATAAAAATCGCCCATGCGGTAGAACAACAGTGCGTCGCCCGCTTGGCTCTTGATCTCATGATATTGCGCCATCATCGGCGTTGCGTCTGGCGAGCGCGCATCCGCGGCGACGTTCGCCGCCGCGCCGTCAGCCATTTCCTTTTTAGCCTCACTGTCCATTATGAAATCCCGGCAAGTCGCAGATCTTGGCGTTTAACGGAATCTACTTCATGAGTCGAAGCGGGGCGCTGTATCATTTGCACGGCGGATTGTGATTGGGCTTGCGGCGGCGCGCAAAATCATGACGATGCGATTTGCGATGACGATTAAAGCCGCCCCGCCCCCTATCGAAACGGTAATCGACCTCGGCGACCGCTCGGCGCCGCTGACCGCGCGCGTCAATCGCCGCGCGCGCCGGCTGATTGTGAAAGTGGACAGCGTGCGCGGCCGCGTGATCGTCACCGCGCCATCAAAGCGCGCATTGCCCGAAGCGATCGACTTTGCAAGAACGCGGGCGCGTTGGATTACTCAGGAATTGGACGGCGGCGCGCTTGCGCGTCCATTTATAGCCGGCTCGGTATTTCCATTTCGCGGGGAGCCGCTGGTCATTGAGCCGCGCGGCCTCGCCCGCGATGGCGTCCGGCGCGAAGGCGGCAAGCTGATCGCGGGCGGCGAGGCTTCGCATCTCAACCGGCGCGTGACCGATTGGCTGAAAAAGGAGGCGCGCGCCGTTTTGACCGAGCGCGTCGATCACTACGTAGCGCGTGTCGGAAGGAAGCGCGGGCTGATTGCCATTCGCGATACACGCTCGCGCTGGGGCTCGTGTACGCGCGACGGGGCGCTGTCGTTTTCGTGGCGCCTGATCATGGCGCCGCCGGATATTCTCGATTACGTCGCAGCGCATGAATGCGCGCACCTTGTTCATCTGAACCACTCGCCCGCCTATTGGCGCCTGCTTCGTACGCTCGATGTCGATGCCGGGGCGGCGCGCGCGTGGTTCGGGATCAATGGACAAATGCTCTACGCCTACGGCGCTCGCGCGATTTAGCCGGGTGCGCTTTCAGCGGCCAAGATTGGCGCGGCAAACGGGTGCAGTGTTTTCGGCGCCCTCGCACTAAGCGCGCGTTCCATGACTTCGCGCCAGATCGCCGCCGGAGCCGCGCCGCCCGTCACATCACCCATTGGCTTGTTATCATCGCGTCCGACCCAGACGACGCATATGAGCCCGCCGGCATGACCGGCAAACCACGCATCGCGATTATCTTGCGTGGTGCCAGTTTTTCCTCGCGCATCAAAGCGCGAGAGCGCGGCGGCTCTGCCCGTGCCACTGACGACAACGGCGCGCAGCATGTCGTTGAGCGCCGCGATCGCGCGCGGTGACGCAGCGACGCCTTGATAGCTGCTCTCGCGCCGGTAGACGATTTCGCCATCGGGCGTCGCCACCGCTTCGACCCCGTGCGGCTCGATACGGTATCCGCCATTGACGAGCGGCGCGTAGGCGCCGGCGAGTTCAAGCGGCGTCATTGCATCTACGCCGAGCGCCAGCGCCGGCCCCGCGCTCAAGGGCGACGCGACGCCCATGCGCCGCGCAGCAAGCCTCACGGCGCCGCGGCCGGTCTGTTCTTGCACGCGTACCGTTGCGCCATTGAGCGAGCGGGCAAGTGCTTCGGTGAGCGTCACCGAGCCAAAATACTGATCCTTGTAATTCGCTGGCGACCAGGCGCCGACGCTCACCGGCGCATCGTCAACGAGCGCGTTCGGGTCCGCGCCAAGTTCCAGCGCCGCGAGGAAGACGAAGGGCTTGAACGCCGATCCTGGTTGTCGGCGGGCATCGGCGGCACGATTGAATTGCGAAGCGCGATAGTCGCGCCCGCCCGCCATCGCCTTGATCCGGCCCTCGCCATCGAGGATCACCACTGCCGCCTCGATCGCAGGATCTAGCCCTGCGCGCGCGGCGCCGGCGATCAGCCCGAGATCGGCTGCCTGGTTGAGAGCGCGGTCGAGTGTTGTGCGCACCACGAGATCAGCGTCAATGCCCCGCGACCGGCGGCGGGCCTCAGTGATGGCGAAATCGATGAAGTAGGGCGCGCCGGCGAATTGCGATGGCCCGATCCTGATCGCCGTCCGGCTGGCGCGCGCCGCGTCGTCATCGGAAATGAAACCGGCCTCAACCATGGCATTGAGGACAAGGCGCGCGCGCGCGCCTGCATCGTGCGGATTTTTGTCTGGCGCGAAATGCGACGGCGCTTTCAGCAGACCGGCGAGCATAGCGCATTCCGCGAGCGTCAGCGCGCTTGCGGGTTTGCCAAAATAGCGCCGGCTCGCCGCTTCAAGGCCATAGGCCCCCGCGCCGAAATAGACGCGGTTCAAATAGAGCGTCAGGATTTCGTCTTTGGTGAACCGGTGTTCAAGCCAGAGCGCCAGCAACAGCTCTTGCCCCTTGCGACGCATCGTCCGGTCCGATGACAAGAATAAATTCTTGGCGAGTTGTTGGGTAAGGGTAGAGCCGCCCTGCCGCACTTGGCCTTCACGCGCGTTGACGACGAAAGCGCGCGCAACGCTGAGCGGATTGACCCCGACATGATGATAAAAATTGCGATCCTCAACGGCGAGGACTGCTTGGGGCGCATAGCGCGGAAGGTCGGCGAGACGCACCGGTGCGCCAAGACTTTGTCCGTGTACGGCGATCGGCGAGCCATCAGCGGCGATCAGGGTCACGCGCGGGCCGGCAGCGGTTCGCCAGAGCCCGTCCGTACTTGGAAGGTCGCGCACGAAGTGCAGCAACACCGCCGCCGTCGCGATGGCTGCAGCAAAGACATAGAAGCCGGCCTCGGCCGCATACCGCCACAGGCGATTGGCGCGCGGCTCGCGGCGCCGGGCCCGCTTCCGGCGGCGCCTTACGCCGTTTTTGCGCGGCCCCGGTGCGCCGGGGCCAGTTTTCCGCTTTCGCTTGGGTGCCGACAACGCCATAGCCAATAAATCGGCGCCGCAGCGTTAACGAAAGATGAACGGCGCAAATGCGCTGGCGCCTTCGGCCGGACCATCGCGCTATTCACCAGTGGCGGGACGCCCTAGGGTCATAGCCGCTTTTGCAATACGGAAGATGCACCGCCGATGCGCCCCCGCGCCAGCACGACGTTGTCAGGCCACGACGCCAAGGAAGCCGCGATCGTCACCGCGGCGCGCAAGACGTTTCTCGCGCAAGGCTATGACGGCGCCAGTATGGACCAGATCGCGCTTGCGGCCGGCGTATCCAAGCGCACCGTCTATAACCGTTTCCGTTCAAAGGAAGAGTTGTTCGCCGCGACGATCGAGGAAAGCTGCCGCCGCGTACTGCCAGTCGATATTGCCGCTATTGAAGCAAGTCTTTCGACTGAGGCTCTGGTCAGCGAACTCGCGCATCTTTTTTTGCGCGGCGTACTTGACCCTGAGGCGATCGCGCTGCGGCGGATCGCGTCTTTTGAAGCCGGCCGTAATCCGGCGCTCGGGCGTATCTATTACGACCACGGGCCGGCCTACATGGCCGCCGCGTTCGCTCCAATCCTGAAGCGGGCGGCGGACCGCGAAGGCGTTAGGATCGACGACATAGATGTCGCGATCCTGCAACTTGGCGCGTTGATCCTAGAGCCGCTTTATACCGAGGCATTGCTGGGCGTTGCGCCAGACAATCTCGAAGCGGCAATCGACCGGCAAATCGCGCGCGCCATGAACGCCTTTTGGAAAATTCACGCGCGCTGATCGCGGTTTCCGACGACGTCGCCTTATCCCTTCAGGCTCACCGGCGAACTCAAACCTGTAGGCGCCGGGAAGGGAGTAGTTCGCCCGAACAAATCTCAGGCACAAAAAAACCGGCGCAGCTTGGCGCTGCGCCGGTTCCCTAAATTAAACGTCGATCCGCTTATTCGAAGCTGATGACGACTTCCGTGCGGCGGTTGAGCGGCTCGCGAACGCCGTCTTCCGTCGGCTTGGCAGGACGATCTTCGCCGAACGATTCGGTACGGATTTTGTCGGCCGCGATGCCGTTGGCGACGAGCGCGTCGCGAACAACGGCGGCGCGTCGCTCAGACAGCTGCTGGTTATAGGCAGAGCCGCCCGAACGGTCGGCGTTACCCGAGACGACCACCGTGTCGACATCGTTGGCGAGCGCGCGGGCTGCGGCTTCCTTGATGAGGTTCGACGCTTCGCCGGTCAGGTTCGCTTTATCATAGTCAAAGTAGACGATGACGTTGACCGGATCGAGGTTGGCGCCTTGCGTTTCGTTGAGCTGCGGCGGGCACTCTGCCGCGACCGGAACGCTCGACCCATCCCAGCAATCCTTGTACTCGACCGCGGCGGCCGCTGCGGGCGCGCCAAAGTTCCAGCGCAAGCCAGCAAACAGGCTGTGGGTGTCGTAATCGTGACGGATCGTCGCCGGAATACCGCCAATGAGGCCGTCAAACTTCGGCGTGCCAGCGGCCGCGAAGTACCGGTAGGACAGGTCAAGCGCCAGCCCTTCAGCGAGGTCCACCGAAAGACCAGCAATCGCCTGATAAGCAAGACGCTTGGCCGTATCGTCGACAACGAGCGTGCCGAAGCCGAAGTCAGCGCCGGAATATTCCGCCTTGAAGCTCGACGCGCCGACGCCAAAACCAACGAACGGGGTGATTGCGCTGCCGGTGTCGAAATCTTTGATCAGGTTGAACAAGATCGAGCGCGACTGCAATTCGCCGTCGAGAACCGGCCAGCCCGAAAAGCCAAGGCCGTCGCCGGCGAAATGGCGCGCATCGTTCTGGCGATACGCGAACTCGATTTCGCCGCGGATGCTGTTGCCCCAGTCGTAGCCAAGCGCCGTGTAAACGCCGATGCCATTGTTGTAGTCGGCTTCGCTGTCGAAAGCCGGCGAAAAGCCGACCGACTCAACGTCCTGATCCGGCTGGAGATAATTCAAGCCAGCGCCGATAGCGCCGTAGAAGCCCTCGTAAGCGTGGGCGGCCGGAGCAACCGCGAGCGTCGCGGCGGCTGCGAACAGGATGGTTTTGAGTTTCATGAAGTCCCCTCCTCAGGTGAACGAACTGCGGCCACGCGCGTGCGGGACCCTCGACGTTGAACGTTTCCTAGCCAATTCGGCCCGGCGACAACAGCCCCTTTTTAACCAAGGCGCGCTCCGGCAGCGAGATCAGGCTGGCAATGTTGCTCTCGCGCATCGCCTTTGCCGCTTTATTAACAAGTGGTTACGTATCAATCTCTAACTCTTTGATCTTAAACCGTTAATTTAGAGTTACCGCAAAGATTGCATCGCGCCCTCTGCAAGGCGTACGGTCGGAACTGACGGTGCCTCCCGAAGGGGAGGAGAATAGGGAACGCGGTGAGAACCCGCGGCTGTGCCCGCAACTGTAAGCGGCGAGCGCCTTCCGCATAAAGCCACTGAACCCCTCAAGGGTCCGGGAAGGCGCGGCAGGCGCGATGACCCGCAAAGCCAGGAGACCTGCCGTCGACGTCGTCCTGTTTGCAGCCGGGAACAGCTGCGAATTACGGTGCCCCGTTGCGGCGACATCCTTGAAACCGACCAAAGGAGTCGCCGGATATGATCCGTCTACGAACTGTACTGTTGTGCGCCGCCGCCCTCGCCCCGATCGGACTTTTGCCGGCATCGCTTGCCGCCGAAGTCTCAAACGACGTCGACCAGCTGAATGCTCTTCCACTTCTGACGAGTGCTGACATTGTCGTGTCGGCAACGCGAGTAGCGCGGCCCGCGGGCGAAACGGGATCGAGCGTCACCGTCATCGACGCCGAAGACCTCGCGCAGCGCCAATATGCTTTCGTCGCAGACGCTTTGCGCGACTCGGCGGGCGTTACGCTGGCGCGCAATGGCGCTGGCGGCGGATTTGCGAGCGCGAGGCTACGCGGCAGCGCCAGCGGGCAAACACTGGTCGTCATCGACGGCGTCGTCGTCAACGACCCGGCGGCGCCGCAAGGAGGTTTCAACTTCGCCAATCTCGACCTTGTCGACATTGACCGCATCGAAATCCTTCGTGGTCCTCAAAGCATACTCTACGGCGCCGACGCGATCGGCGGCGTTATCTCGATAACGACCACCGGCGCTGGCGGCGCGCCGCTGGCGGCGTTTATTGAGGGCGGCTCATTTGGAACCGTGCGCGGCGGCGCGACCGCGGCGATTGGCGACGAGGCCGCGTTTGTGCGCGCCAGCGTTTCCGGCATTCGCACTGACGGCGTCTCGCGCGCCGACGGCGGGCTAGAGCCAGACGGTTTCCGGTCAACTGCCGGGTCGCTGCGCGGCGGCCTCGATCTTGGCGACATCTGGAGCGTTGCGGCAACGGCGCGCTACAGCCAGTCGCACGCCGACATCGACGGCTTTCCGCCGCCGTTTTTCTCGCTCGACGATACGGCGGAGACAGAAGACACGACTGACTACTCGTTTTCGGGCGTTCTGAAGCATGACGACAATCGTGGCTATAAGGGGTTGAACGGCGCGCTGACGCTTGGATACGCCGCGATCGATCGCCGCAATGAAGACCAAGGGACCGAGACATTTGCCGCAGAAGGCGATCGTTTGACCGCGGATTATGTCGCAAGCATTCCGCTGGCGGAGCGTCTTCGACTCGTTGGCGGCGCGGAAATCGAGCGTGTATCGGTTGATGTCTCAGGCGTCGATGAGCGCGCGACGAGCGGCGCGGCGTTTGCGCTTCTCGAGGCCGAGCCAATTGACGGGCTTGTTATATCCGCTGGCGGGCGGCGCGACGAGTTTTCGAATTTCGATGGGGCGACGACAGCGCGGGTTGCCGCGGCATGGTCCGGTTTCGATGACTGGATCTTGCGCGCCAGTTGGGGCGAAGGCTTTCGCGCGCCAACACTCTTTGAGCTGAATTTCGATCAGTTCGGGATTACGCCCAACCCGAACCTTCGCCCCGAGCGATCGACGGGCATCGATTTTGGCATTGAACGAAGCTTTGGCGGGACTGGCGATCCTTGGCTGACCGCGCGCGCGACGGTCTTTCGCACCCTTGTGCGCGACCAGATCGATTTTGACTTTACCGGCAATGGCTATTTCAACATTGATCGCGCGCGCTCGCGAGGAGTTGAGATGGAGGTCGATTGGCGCCCGCTCGAGTCCGTTTCAGCGAGCCTTGCCTACACCCTGACCGATGCGGTCGATCTTGGAACCGACGCCGATCAGTTGCGTATCCCCCGCCACAAAGGGACGGCCGTCGTCGCCTGGGCGCCCTCCCGTCGTCTTGACCTGTCGGCCAGCATCATCGTCAACGGGCGCGAGGCGGATTTTCCCAACGGCAATGACGCCTTTGCGCGGCTTGACTTGCGC
The DNA here is from genome assembly GCA_046154725.1 of Parvularculaceae bacterium. Lineage (GTDB taxonomy): Bacteria > Pseudomonadota > Alphaproteobacteria > Caulobacterales > Parvularculaceae > Amphiplicatus. The sequence goes on from JBJXFO010000087.1 coordinate 58,078, forward strand.
GGCGCCTATGCACTCTCCGGCGCAATCCAGATTTATGGCCGGATCGAGAATGCAACTGGTACGGACTATCAGGACGTGTCGGGATATGGGGAGCCGGGACGCGCAGCCTTCGGCGGATTGCGTGTGAGGCTTTGATCCATACCCTGCTCCTCCTTGCGGCGGCGGCCCCGCGCATTCTGTCAGCGGACTTTTGCGCTGATCAGCTTGTTCTGGCGCTCGCCGACCGCGAGCAGATTGCTGGCCTGTCGACCGACGCGGACAAGGATTTTTCCCACCTGCGCGAACGCGCTGGCGGCTTGCCGCAGGCGCGCGCCGACGCGGAGGGCGCGATTGCAACGGACGCTGACGTTGTACTGCGCTTCTGGGGCGGTGACCGGCCGCGCCTTGAAAGGCTCGGTATCGGTGTAGAAACCCTCGATTATGCGGCGGATTTTGACGCCGTGAAGCGCAATGTCATGCGCGCCGCAAAGGCAATGGGGCAACCGGAGCGCGGCGCGGCGCTGAACGGCCAGATCGACAGCCGTCTCCGCGCGCTGGCCTCGCGTGGTCATACTGGCGTCACCGCGCTGTACGTGACTCCGGGCGGCGTCACCGCCGGCCGGGAAACAATGATCGACGCGATCATGACAGCGGCGGGCGTGACCAATGCCGCGGCGCAGGCAGGCCTTTCCTATTGGCCGCCGCTGTCAGCCGAAGCGGTGATTACTAACCCGCCCCAGTTCATTGTCGCGGGGTTTTTCGCTTCTGCAAGCGAACGGATCAATCACTGGTCCGCCGCCCGCCATCCGGCCATCCGTCGCGTGCTTTTCGAGACGCCGGGGGTTGCTCCGTCAGAGGATGTTCTCAGCTGCCCCGGCCCCCAATCGGTCGACGCCGCAGAAGCCATTCGCGATGCCGTCGACGCAAGTACCCGCAGCCCGGCCGCGGCGGCGCGATGATGTCCCGCGGCGCCACAATTTGCCTTGCCGGCATCAGCATCGCGGCAATCGTGCTTGGGTGTCTTGTTGGACAGGCGGCCATACCGCCCGCGCAGGCGTTGGCGGCCTTGTTTGGCGATGGGCCGCTATCGGTGATCGTGCGGGAAATTCGCCTGCCGCGCGCGCTTGCCGCATGGTGCGCCGGCGCGGCGCTTGGCGCGTCTGGCGCCGCGCTGCAGGCGATGTTGCGCAACCCGCTCGCCGATCCGGGTGTCCTTGGAATCTCCAGCATGGCGGCGCTTGGCGCCGTGATTGCGATCTATTTCAACCTTGCCGCCGCAGCGTTCTGGATGACGCCGATTGCGGCGATCGCCGCCGCCGCAGCGGCGACGGGCATTCTCTATTTTCTTGGCGCGGGGCGGCTGTCGGCGACGCGGCTGATCCTTGTTGGCGTCGGTCTGTCGTCCCTTTCGGGAGCGATGATCGCGCTCGTGATGAACCTTGCGCCCAATCCTTTCGTCCTCTCCGACCTCGTCAACTGGCTGTTCGGCGCGGTGACAAACCGAAGTTTTGCCGACCTTGCCCTGACGGCGCCGTTCATGGCGGCGGGGCTTGCCGCGGCGCTCGTTGCTGCACCGGGGCTTTCTGCGCTCAGCCTCGGCGAAGAAACGGCGGCAAGCCTTGGCGCCGATATCATCCGTACAAGGACGCTGACAATAAGCGGCGCGGCGCTGATGACCGGCGGTGCTGTCGCACTTGCGGGCGCGATCGGCTTTGTCGGCATAGTCGCGCCGCATCTTGCACGACCGCTCGTCGGGCACGATCCCGGCCGGGCAATTATTCCTGCGGCTCTGATTGGCGGCGCCATGCTTGCCGTCGCCGACCTTGTCATTCGCGTCTTGCCGTTTGATCAGGAATTGAAGCTCGGCGTTGCGGCGGCGCTGATCGGCGCACCAGTTTTCATCTGGATCGCCGCACATACTCGGCGGATGTCCTCATGACGCGCCTCTGTGTGAGCGCACTTTCAATCCGGCGCAACGGAGCAACGCTGCTGGCGAATGTCGGGTTTACTGCGAGTGGCGGCGAGTTCATCGGCCTTGTCGGACCGAATGGCAGCGGCAAGACGACGCTGTTGCGCGCGCTTGCAGGATTCGAAGCGGGCGCCGCCCCCGCTGTTTTGATCGACGGCATGGCGCTTGGCGCGCTCGCGCCGCGCCAGCGCGCGCTGAAAATCGCCTATCTTCCGCAACAGCGCGAGGTCGCCTTTGCAATTAACGCGGAGGCTGTTGTCGCATTGGGGCGTTTTGCATTTGGCGCGCCGCACCGGCTTGGCCCCGCCGGTCACGCTGCCGTCAATCGCGCCCTTGACGCGACGGATGCGAACGCTTTCCGTTTTCGGACGATGGCGACGCTTTCCGGCGGCGAACAGGCGCGCGTTCACCTTGCGCGCGCGCTTGCCGCTGAGGCGCCGATCCTGCTCGCCGACGAGCCGACCGCCGCGCTAGACCCCAGGCACCAGCGCGCTATCATGACGGCTCTTCGCGACAAGGCAGATGCGGGCGGCCTCGTTATCGCGGCGCTGCATGATCTTGCGCTTGCCCGGCGGCTCTGCTCGCGCCTGATCATTCTAGACCGCGGCGCGATTGTCGCCGATGCGCCTGCCACGGAAGCGTTGACGGCGGACATAGTCGAGAAGGTCTTTGGTCTTGGCCTCCACGAACTTTAGGCGCCGACGCTCTTGGCTTTTTCCCAAAGCGTTTCCCCAACGCCCGTGCGCCGGGCTTCGGCCCGCGCGGCGATAAAAAGGTAGTCCGACAGGCGGTTCAGATAGGCGATCGCCGCCGCGCCGCCGGTGTCAGTAGAAAAGAACAACGCCGCCGCGCGCTCGACCCGGCGGCAGACCGTGCGCGCGACATGCAGCTGCGCAATCAGTGGCGATCCGCCGGGCAGCACGAACTCTTTCAATGGCGGCAAACCGGCGTTGAGCGCCAACGCAGCCGCGTCGATGCGCGCGACATGAGCATCCGAGAGAACAGCCGCTCCCGGAAAACACAGCGCGCCGCCAAGATCGAAAAGATCGTGCTGAACAAGGTTCAGTGTTGCCGCGACGGGCACGCCCGGCTCAGCGCTCAGGACAACGCCAATCCACGAATTCAGTTCATCGACATCCCCGAGCAGCGCCACGCGCGGGGAAAACTTCGTCACGCGCGTTCCATCGCCGAGCGAAGTTTCTCCCTTGTCGCCACCACGCGTGACAATGCGGTTCAATCGGTCGGGCATGCTAAACGTTCCCTTGTCATGCTTTCAGAAGCGCAAGCGAAGGATAACGGCTAAAGGCCGCGTCGTGCGACCCGAGTTCCAAATCCTCCGCGATCGCCTGCGCGATTAGCATGCGATCAAACGGATCGCGATGATGTACCGGAAGGTCGCGTAGCGCCGCGGAATGAGCGAATGTCAGCGGCAACAGCGAAACGCCGGACTCCGAAAGCGCAGACTGAAGCGCGTTTGCGCCCCTCGACAGCAACGGTTTCAATCCGGTGTCACCTTTTTTGCTGAACTTGTCGAACAGTTCGGCGATGGTGACCGCGCTCGGCGCGCAGCCTGACAAAAATGTGCGTATCAAGCAGGCGCCCTTTCACTTGGATTTGCGACCGCGACGCGCGGCCTTGGCCTTCGGCCCCCGCTTCTCGTCGGGGAGCGACGTCGACGCGCGTCGCGGAAAGATCTCCGACTCCTCAAAATCAGCTTCAATTTCAGCGTCTAATGCTTTCCAGTCGCGCCACCACTGCTCCCAATCGATGCCCCGCGCTTCGGCTTCATTCTGTCCGAAATTGCGCCGCGACGTTTTCTGGTCATTCGTAATGGGACTAAGCCGCGCCATCGGCTTGCCGTGGCGGGCGAGAACGATTTCCACGCCTCGGCTCGCCGCTTCTACGAGTTCAGAAAGCTTGGCCTTGTCCTCTGCGATGTTGATATGACGCACCATGCCGGTAGCCTATTGAAACTGACCAGTTTCCGCCTACTTCACGCCATGCATGCCGGCCTTCAGTATAGGCCACAGCAGCAGCAGGACGACGCCCGACGCAATGCCTGCCACGCCGATCGTCTGGAAGACGCCGAGATAAGTCTCCAACGAAACTTGCGGGTTCAACACCTCGCCGCCGACGGTCTCTGTCGAAGCGAACTGCGCGACGATGCCGCCGACATACTGCGCCATTGCGGACGACAGGAACCACACGCCCATCATCATGCCGACGAGCTTCGTTACCGACAGCTTCGTAATCATCGAGAGGCCGACCGGCGACAGACAAAGCTCGGCAATCGAATGGATAAAATAGGCTGTCGCAACCCAGAACAACGGCACCAGATATTTGTCGTCGTGGAATTGCGAGCCAAAGACGAGAACGAGGAAACCAAGGCCGACCAGCACGAGCCCGATTGCAAACTTCAGCGGCACGGAGGGTTCTATTCCCCGCTTGCCAAGCCATGCCCACATCACAGAAAAAATCGGCGCGAAAATGACGATGAAGAGCGGGTTGAAAATCTGCACCTGCCCCGCCGGCATCGTGTAAACGCCAAGAATATCCAGCTGCGTATTGCGATCGGCAAAGAGCGTCAGCGACGATCCCGCCTGTTCGAACAGCGTCCAGAAAACCACCGAAAAGAAGGTCAAAATCACCGCGACGATCATCCGGTCGCGCTCGGCGGCCTTCAGCGAGAAGACCGACCACAGCGGAATGCCGATCATCGCGACGAGGTAAACAAAGAACATCACCTGACCGAGGAGCGGCTGTTCCAGGATGTAACCAATAACGCCGGTTGCTGCGACTTCGCGGGCAATGCTCGCCGTTTCCATCGCATTATTGAGCATGAACCACATCACCGGCACGGCGAGCAAAGACAAAAGGACTATGATTGCGTCGCGATTCTTCCCGCCCGCGGGCGGATTGCCATAGTCGGCAAGCGCGGGCCCGGCGAACTGGAATCGCGCCCACGCGAGCAGCATGCCGATACCCGCCAGAGCAAATCCCCATTGATAGCCGAACGTGACGGCGATGAGCGGGGCAAGGAACTGAGAAATGATCGAGCCGAGATTGATTCCCATATAGAAGATCGTGAAGCCGGCATCGCGCCTGGTATCGCCTTGCGGATAAAGCGTGCCCACGATCGTCGAAATGTTTGGCTTGAAATAGCCGTTGCCGACGCACACGAGCCCGAGCGAGACGAACAGCAGCATCACATTGATCGGATTGCGCTCGGCGTCGAATTTGAAGGAGCCTGCCGGTATCGTGGCGGGAAGGTCGGCGCCGGTCGCGCCAGCGAGCGCGATCGATCCGTCGTCATTGCCGCTGATGCGATAGCGCTGCGCCCCCGCGACGACATACTGGCCTTGCTCAGCGCCGGTCTTTTCAACGGCGACCTCGTAGCGCTGATCGTTGATGGTGACGTAAGGCTTGGCGTTTTCTCCACCCGAAAACGCCAGCAACAGATAGCCGGCCGACATAAGCACAGCGCCAAGTTTCACAGCCTTTTTCGAGCCAAGATACTGGTCGGCGACAAGGCCTCCGATAAGCGGCGTCAGATAGACGAGCGAGGTGAAGGCCCCGTAGAGGCCGTTGGCGACACGATCGGCGAAAATGAAATGCTCAACGAGATAAAGGATGAGCAGCGCGCGCATCCCGTAATAGCCAAAGCGCTCCCACATTTCCGAGGTAAAGAGGATCGCCAGTTGTTTGGGATGGCCGAACCAGCCCTTTTCCGGTGACGCCGCTGCTTTCGCCATGGTCAACTTCCCTCCGCTTGGCGGCGCTGGGCTGCCCCGCCCTTTCGCGCGTCCGCCGTTATTCCCCCGGCGTAAGACAACGCGGAGGCTTTTGCAGCCTCCGCGGATCGCCCTTGATGGTGGCCGAATTGCGGCGGGAAATCCAGTGCTTATGATGGCGTCATGAATAGCTTCATCCTGGATGAACGTTTGGCGAACGACACGGCGATGGTCGGGGAATTGTCCTTGTGCCGCGTACTCCTGATGAACGATTGCCGTTTTCCTTGGGCAATCCTTGTCCCGCGGCGCGCTCTCGCCGTTGAGGTCCATGACCTTTCGCCCCCCGACCGCGCCTGCCTCATCGACGAGATTGCGCTCGTTTCTGCAGCGCTGAGACGACTCACGGGTTCAGAAAAAATGAACATTGGCGCGCTGGGCAATATTGTCCGGCAACTCCATGTCCACGTCGTTGGGCGCAGCGAAGGCGACGACGCCTGGCCGGGCCCGGTCTGGGGCGCTGGCCCGCGCGTTCCGTACGCGGAAGGCGCGGCGGACGCTTGCGCTGGCGAACTTCGCCTCGCGCTCGGACTATGAGGCGGCGCGCTTCTTCAAAAGCGCCCTGACAACGCCGACTATGCTGATCAGCAGCCAGAAGCCTTCAATGACGACGGAGGGCGGATTAGGCACATGATACAGCGAATAGAGGATCAATACGGCGCCGATGCCGTTAATCGCCGGGTATGGAAGGCCGGTCGTGTCCATCTTGCCGATCTGCGACAGAAAATATGTGCCGACAACCAGCGCCACTCCCGCATAGCCAACAAGATCGGGAACAGTCACGCTTGCATCGCCCAGCCCTCGACGGCCATCGCCGCCTGGCGCACGGCTTCGGAGCGCGTCGGGTGCGCGTGGCTGGTGCGCGCGATGTCTTCCGAGGCGCCGCCGAATTCCATCACCGACACGATCTCGGCGATCAACTCGCCGGCGCCGACGCCGATGATGTGGCCGCCGAGCACGCGGTCGGTTTTGGCGTCTGCGAGAATTTTTACAAAGCCGTCGGTTTCATGATTGGTTTTCGCGCGGCTGTTGGCGAGAAAGGGGAACTTGCCGGCCTTGTAGACAACGCCCGCCTTCTTCAGCTCTTCCTCGGTCTTGCCGACGCTGGCAACCTCCGGCCACGTATAGACGACGTTCGGCACCGCGTCGTAATTCACATGGCCCGCCTTGCCGGCAATCAATTCAACGCACGCCGTCCCATCATCTTCCGCCTTGTGCGCCAGCATGGGTCCGTGGATGACATCGCCAATCGCCCAGATGCCAGCAACGCTGGTCTTGAAGCAATCGGTTTCAATAAAGCCGCGCGCGTCCACCTTGACGCCAATCTTTTCGAGCCCCAATCCCACCGAATGCGGACGGCGCCCGATAGCGACGAGCACAGCGTCGGCGTCGATCGTCTCCGGCGCGCCGCCGGCGGCTGGTTCGACGGCCACTTTCAGCCCCGTTTTCATTTTTTCTACGGCCGTCACTTTCGACGACAGTTTAAACGCCATGCCCTGCTTCGACATGAGCCGCTGAAACTGCTTCGACACCTCGCCGTCCATGGTGGGCAGGATGCGGTCGAGAAACTCGATGACCGTCACTTTTGCGCCAAGCCGTCGCCAGACCGAACCAAGCTCCAACCCGATGACGCCGCCGCCGATAACGACAAGATGTTTTGGCACGGTCTCGAAATCGAGCGCGCCAGTTGACGAGACAATGCGAGTTTCATCGATCTCGACGCCTTTGAGCGGCGTCACATCCGAGCCGGTGGCGATAATGATGTTCTTTGTGCTGAAGTCCGTCACCTTGCCGTCGTCGCCAGTGACACGCACCTTGCCCGGCGCAACGATCTCGCCGGCGCCATATATCACCTCAGCCTTGTTCTTCTTCATCAAAAATTCGACGCCCTTGGTCAGGCCGTCAACTGCGTCGTCTTTTTGCTTCAGCATCGCTTTCAAGTTGAGCGAAACGCCGCCGGTCACAATGCCAAGGCTCTCAAACTGCGTCGCCGCCGCCTCATAAAGTTCGGACGCGTGCAGGAGCGCCTTGGACGGAATGCAGCCGACATTGAGGCATGTGCCGCCGAGCTTTCTCGACGGGCGCTTTTCGATGATGGCGGCCTTGAGCCCAAGCTGTCCGGCGCGGATCGCAGCGTTATAGCCGCCGGGCCCCGAGCCAATTATGATAACGTCCAAGTCATTCATGAAGAAGGTTGCCTCGTTAGAGTTTTATCCGGTTCTGCGTCAGCGTTCAGCCGCTCCAGCTCTCCGCCTCAGGCTTGCAGGATTTAACGGGCGTCCGCGCTGAACTTTTGAAGTCGGACGTCCAGCACTCGTCGAAAACCGAGCAGTAACATGCTCGGTAGCTGTTTTTGAAACGTGCTTTGTCCAAAGCGCGCCAGACAGCATCGACAGCATCTTGGCGCGGCAGAGCGAAGACCGTCACCTCATCGCCGGGGCCAAGAACCATCCCGGTCGGATTATTGGTCAGTATGCCGCCGACCTTCACTGCGAAATCATCGGCGGTGATAATTTCTGTCTCTTCTACCAAGCAACAGGCTTTCACCAATTCAACGACATCGCCTACATCGCGGCCGTTTGCCGTAACCACAAACGTTTCAATCCGCAGCGGTCCGATGCCGGTATTTCTAACTTGAACGCTAATCGATCGCGCCCCGTCGTCCGCGACGTTGCTGCTCATAAGCTGAAGGTATGGCCACGAGTTCGCTTGCACCAGCCGGTTCATGGAATCGGAATTCTGGACGGCAAGCACGATCGATACAAACGAAGTGATGAGCGCGGCGATACTGACGATCATGCCGAACCAGTCGCGCGTGCGTTCAGGCCCCGGGCGGCGCGCGTCGGCGGGCGCTTCAACGGCTGGCGGCTCTTCCATCGCTGCGCCTTACAAGTCCAGCATCAGGCGCTGCGGGTCTTCGAGGTTTTCCTTCACACGCACGAGAAACGTCACCGCAGCTTTGCCGTCAACGATACGGTGGTCGTAGGAAAGCGCCAGATACATCATTGGCCGCGCGACGATCTGGCCCGCGCGCACCACGGGCCGCTCCTCGATGCGGTGCATGCCGAGAACGCCTGACTGCGGCGGGTTCAAGATCGGCGTCGACATCAGCGAGCCGTAGACGCCGCCATTCGAGATTGTAAAGGTGCCGCCTTGCATCTCTTCGAGCTTCAATGCGCCATCGCGCGCGCGGCGGCCAAAATCAGCGATCGCCTTTTCGATATCGGCAAGCGACAGCAAGTCCGCATCGCGCAAGACCGGCACGACAAGGCCGCGGTCAGTGCCGACCGCAACGCCAATGTCGTAGTGGTTCTTGTAGATGATATCGTCGCCGTCAACCTCGGCGTTGACCTCGGGCACCTCTTTCAGTGCGTGCACGCAGGCCTTCACGAACAGCGCCATGAAGCCGAGCTTCACACTGTGCTTCTTCTCGAACAGGTCTTTGTACTGAGTGCGCAGGCCCATCACCGCCGTCATATCGACGTCGTTGAAAGTCGACAGCATCGCCGCGTTTTCCTGCGCCTCTTTGAGGCGGCGCGCGATTGTCTGCCTGAGGCGCGTCATCTTCACGCGCTCTTCGCGAGGGGCGAGGTCGCGCGGCGCGCGAGGAACTTCGGGCGCTGCCGGCGCTTTGGCTTTTGGCGCAGCGACTGCTTCTAATGCATCGCCCTTCGTGACGCGGCCGTCCTTGCCCGTGCCCTTTATTGCGGCGGGGTCAACGCCGGTCTCTTCGACGACGCGGCGCGGCGCGGGCGACAATGGCGCTGCGGCTTTTTCCGCCGGCGCATCCGCTTTCGCAGCAATGGGCTTGTCTGCTTTCGCGAGCGCAGACTTCGCCGCACCGGCGCCTTCGGCAATCATCCCCAACACGGCGTCAAGGCCAACCGTGTCGCCTGCCTTCGCCGCGATCTCGGACAACACGCCGGCGGCGGGCGCTGGAACTTCCACTGCGACCTTGTCGGTCTCGAGTTCGACCAGCGGCTCGTCCGCCTTTACGGCGTCGCCGACAGCCTTCAGCCAGCGCCCGACCGTTGCTTCGGTAACGGATTCGCCGAGCGTCGGCACGCGGATTTCAGTGGGCATGATGTGGGCGGCTCCGTGAGGGAAAAGTGGTTTCGAGGCAGTAGGCGGCAGGGAATAGGCAGTACAAGGCAGCACGACAAACAAAAATCAACTGCCTATTGCGTGCTGCCGACTTCCGCTCCTTCAAGCAAAGGCTTCATTCAAAAAATCCTCAAGCTCCAGCTTGTGCCGGCTCATAAGGCCGGTGGCCGGGGATGCGCTCGCCGGGCGGCCGACGTAGCGCGCGCGCTTTGATTTGGATCCGACTTGCGCAAGCGTCCATTCGAGATTGGGCTCCATGAAACTCCACGCGCCCATGTTTTTCGGCTCTTCCTGACACCAGACCATGTCGGCTTTGGTAAAGCGCTTCAATTCGGTGATCAGCGATTGCGCCGGGTACGGATAGAACTGCTCGACCCGCAAGAGATAAACGTCATTGACGCCGCGGCGCTCACGGTCCTCCAAAAGATCGTAATAGACTTTGCCCGAGCACAGGACGACGCGGCGGACCTTGTCGTCGTTTACGAGTTTGACGGTCGAGCCTGGCTTGACTTCCGCATCGTCCCACAAAACCCTGTGGAAGGACGAGCCCGGGCCCATCTCTTGCAACGTCGATACTGCACGCTTGTGGCGCAGAAGAGATTTCGGCGTCATCAGTATCAGGGGCTTGCGGAAGTTGCGGCGCATCTGGCGGCGCAGGATATGGAAATAATTCGCCGGCGTCGTGCAGTTCGCAACCTGCATATTGTCTTGCGCGCACAGTTGCAGAAAGCGCTCCAGCCGCGCCGAAGAATGCTCCGGACCCTGACCTTCATAACCGTGCGGCAACAGGCAGACGAGCCCCGACATGCGCAGCCATTTGCGCTCGCCCGACGACAGAAACTGGTCGAAGATTACTTGTGCGCCATTGGCGAAGTCACCGAACTGCGCCTCCCACAAAACCAGAAATTTAGGGTTGGCGAGGCTGTAGCCGTATTCAAAGCCTAGGACGGCAAATTCGGACAGACTGGAATCGTGAACTTCAAACGTTCCTTTCGCGCCCTTGATATGATTGAGCGGCGTAAAAGTTTTCTCCGTCTCCTGATCAATGAACACGGCGTGGCGTTGCGAGAACGTGCCGCGACGGCTGTCCTGGCCTGAAAGCCTGACGCCAAAGCCTTCATGCGCGAGCGCGCCCAAGGCCAGCGCCTCACCGGTCGCCCAGTCGATGCCGGCGCCGTCGCGGACGGTTCGGCGGCGATCGTCAAGCACGCGCGCCAGCGTCTTATGAATGGTAAACCCGTCCGGAAAGCTGGTGATCCGCTCGCCAATTTTCTTCAGCGTATCGAGATCGACGGCCGTGTCGCCGCGCCGGTCGTCGTCGAGCGGCGGCACAAAGCCCGACCATTGGCCGTCGAGCCAATCGGCCTTGTTCGGCTTGAAGTTCGTCGCCGATTGGAACTCATTTTCGAGATGCGCCTTGAAGCGCTGTCGCTCGGCGTCCTCATAGGCGGCGTCAATGACACCCTCGGCTTGCAGTCGCGCCGAATAGAGATCGCGGGTCGTCCGATGCGCGCGGATTTTCTTGTACATCACGGGCTGGGTAAAGCTCGGCTCATCGCCCTCGTTGTGGCCAAAGCGGCGATAGCAGAACATGTCGATCACAACGTCGTGGGCGAATTTCTGTCGGAACTCGGTCGCGACCTTGGCGGCGTAAACGACAGCTTCGGGGTCGTCGCCATTGACATGAAAAATCGGCGCCTGAACCATCTTCGCAACGTCGGATGGATACGGCGAGGACCGCGAGAATTTCGGGCTCGTCGTGAAGCCGATCTGGTTATTGACGATAAAGTGAATGGCGCCGCCAGCGCGATAGCCGCGAAGGCCTGAAAAGCCGAGGCATTCCGCGACAACGCCCTGGCCGGCGAAGGCGGCGTCCCCGTGCAGCAATAGCGGCAAGACATGCGTGCGCGGCGTTTCGATCGCGCCAGGATCGATCCGGTCCTGTTTCGAGCGCGCTTTGCCGAGGACAACAGGATCGACGGCTTCGAGGTGCGAGGGGTTGGCCGTCAGCGACAAGTGCACCCGGTTATTGTCGAACTCGCGGTCAGACGAGGCGCCGAGATGGTATTTTACATCGCCCGATCCGCCGACGTCGTCGGGCGTGATCGACCCGCCGCTGAACTCGTGGAAGATGTGGAAATACGGCTTGCCCATCACCGCGGCGAGCACGTTGAGGCGGCCGCGATGCGGCATGCCGATGACAATCTCTTTCACGCCAAGCGCGCCGCCGCGCTTGATGATCTGTTCTAGCGCGGGCACCATTGATTCGGCGCCGTCGAGGCCGAAGCGCTTTGTGCCGGTATACTTTGTCTGCATGAAGTTCTCGAAGCCCTCGGCTTCGATCAGCTTGTTCAAGATCGCCTGCTTGCCTTGCGGCGTGAAGGCAATTTCCTTGTCCTTGCCTTCGATACGCTGCTGGATCCACGCTTTCTGCGCGGGATCGGACATGTGCATGAACTCGACTGCAAAGGTCCCGCAATAGGTGCGGCGAAGGATGTCGAGGATCTCGCGCAGCGTCGCCGTTTCAAGACCCAACACATTATCGATGAAGATCGGCCGGTCGAGATCGGCCTCCGAAAAGCCGTAGCTCGCAGGATCAAGTTCGGGGTGAAGCTTCGACTTCGCCTGGTGGAGGGGATCGAGATCGGCGATCAAATGCCCTCGAATGCGATACGCGCGGATCAGCATCAGCGCGCTTAAGGAATCGCGTGTCTCGCGCCGCACGGTGGCAGCGTCCGCTGCGGGCGCGCGCACCGCAATTTTCGTGCTGACGGCGGTCTGAACTGCGGGCCAGTCGCCGTCGAGCGCTGCCGTCAGGTCGCCATTGGCCTTTGGCGGCCAGTCGGCGCGCGACCAGCTTGGCCCCGTTGACGGGCGCTGCGGTCCAAGGCTGTCAAAATAGCGCCGCCAATCAGCGGGAACGGACGCCGCGTTCGCTGCATAGCGCGCGAACTGCGCCTCGATGAACGCGGCATTGACGCCCGAAAGAAAAGAGGGGTCAATCGGGCTAGCGGGGCTCGTTGCGCCCCTGTGGTGCGGGACGTCGCCGTCTTCAGGCATCGCTGGATCCGAATTTCATGCGCCCGAACGCCGATCTGGCGGGGCCGTCATCAGTACTTACGACAGCCGCGTTACGATTCAATGGCTGACGGCCGACGCACCCCTCGCGGTGCGTTCATTTTTTGAGGATTTCAACCAGTGTCCGGCCCATGGCGGCGGGCGTTGGCGAGACCGCGATGCCGGCGCGCTTCATCGCCTCGATCTTGGCGGCTGCGGTGTCGTTGGCGCCTGAGACGAGGGCGCCGGCGTGGCCCATCCGCCGGCCCGGCGGCGCCGTGACGCCCGCAATGAAGCCAACGGTCGGCTTTTTGACCGTGTTGCCTGCGAGAAATGCCGCGGCTTCCGCTTCGGCAGCGCCGCCGATTTCGCCAATCATGATGATTGAGTGGGTGTCGTCGTCGGCGAGAAACATCTCGAGAACGTCGATAAAATCAGTTCCCTTCACCGGATCGCCGCCAATACCGACACACGTCGATTGGCCAAGCCCCGCCATCGTCGTCTGGTGCACGGCCTCATAGGTGAGGGTCCCGGAGCGCGAGACGATGCCGACATGGCCGTCGCGGTGGATGTGGCCCGGCATGATGCCAATCTTGCACTCGCCGGGCGTGATCACGCCTGGACAGTTCGGTCCGACGAGGCGCGACTTCGAGCCATCGAGCGCGCGCTTGACCGTCACCATGTCCTGTACCGGAATGCCTTCGGTAATGCAGATGATCAGCGCGATTTCCGCATCGATCGCTTCGAGGATTGAATCTGCCGCGAAGGGCGGGGGCACATAGATGACGCTGGCGTCGGCGCCGTGTTTCGATTTCGCCTCGGCGACCGTGTCGCAAACCGGCAGCGTCTTGCCTTTTGCCGCGCCGCCGCCTTCCCAGACAGCGCCGCCTTTGCCCGGCGTGACGCCAGCCGTCATGCGCGTGCCATAGGCGATTGCCTGTTCGGTATGGAACGTGCCTTGCGAGCCTGTGAGGCCCTGGCAGATCACGCGGGTCGATTTGTCGATGAGAATGGCCATGAGGTGACTTTTTGCGAGCGCGGGGAAACGGCGTGGCAGGAAGAGGCGTCTTAACGGCGCGCGCACGCCGGAGCAACCACACGATGCTTTGGGTCGCAACGGTCACAATACCGTAAGATTTCGCAGGCATGACCATGCACATGATGTCTCGCCTCGCCAGCGCGTCGCGATGCGCCTTTGCGGCGATCGCCATCGCAGCGACGACGCCAGCCGCAGCCGAACCTGCGCCTGCAGTTTACGCAATCGTTTACGAAAATGACGTGTTTGCTGGTTCGGACCGGCGCTATACAAGCGGGATCAAGCACCAGTTCCTCTCGGCCGAGGGCCGCGGGCGCAGGCTTGCCGCAATGCTGCTTCGCGCCGGACCCGGCGACGACACACGGTGGGGCGTTGGCGCCGGCCAGAGCATTTTCACGCCAGACGACATTTCAGCCGCTGCGCCCCTGCCCGGCCAGCAACCCTATGCTGGCTGGCTCTATGTCGAGGCGACCAGCGTCGTCGTCCGCGAGAGCGGCGCTGCGGACATCTTGAAGATTGCCGCCGGCGTCATCGGCCCATGGTCGCTTGCCGAGGACACGCAGCGCACGCTTCATCGCTCCTTCAATTTTATCGATCCGGCAGGTTGGGCCAATCAGCTCGGCAACGAACCGGCGTTCGTCGCGTCGTTTGACCGTCAATGGCGCCCGCGACGGCAGGGCCGGGGCTTTGGCGCAGAGATTCTGCCGCATGCCGGCGTCAGCGCCGGCACTGTGCTGACCGAAGCGCGCCTCGGCGCGACCTTCCGCATCGGGAGCAATCTCGATGCCGCCGGTGCGCCGGCGCGCGTTGCCCCGTCCCTGCCCGCATCGGGGGCGTTTGGCGGCGAGGGTCTTGCGTGGCAGATCTTCGCCGGGGCGCAAGGGCGCTCGGTTGCACACAATATTTTCCTCGACGGCAGCACGTTTCGCGACAGCCTGAGCGTCGAAAAGAATACCTTCGTGGGCGAATTTCAAGCTTGATTTTCGCTAAGCGCGGGCCGCATTGCGCTCGGCTATACTCATGTGCTGCGGACGCGCGAATTTACAACGCAAGACGGTCTGCACGATTTTGGCGCGCTAACGGTTTCCGCCGCGTTCTGACGACCCGCAGCGCGGCGTCAAAAAACTGTCGCAGGATGCAGTTACCACCAGAAGCGCCTTGAATGCGGCGGTAGTCCAGGGGGAGCAGTTCACCCGCGCCGGTTCATGGACGACAGGAGCACTTCCTATGATAAAAAGACGGCTTTTCGCGGCCGCTAGCGCGGCGACGCTTGCCTTGACATCGACAGTGGCGTTTGCTGCGCCGGCGACGATTGAATTTCTCGGCCGCTATGAAAGCGGCGCCGAAGAGGGCGCGGAAATATCCGCGTTCGACCCGGTGACGCGGCGCCTGTTCGTGACCAACGGCGCGACCGGCATGATCGACATCGTCGACATGTCGAACCCCGTCAGCCCGGCCTTCGTATCATCGCTCGCGCTTGGCGGCGCGCCGACGCATGTCGCGGTCGCAGGCCGCACGCTTGCCGTCGCGGTCAACCGGAACGACGGCGCAAGCCCCGGCGAGGTGCGTTTCTATACGACTGCCGGCGCTTTTCAGTCGGCCGTTGAGGTCGGCTTTCTTCCCGATCAGGTGACGCTGCTGAATGGCGGGCGCCTCGCGCTCGTCGCCAATGAAGGCGAGCCGCGCGGAACTCTCGATCCGGCCGGCACGATCACCGTCATCGACCGCAGCAATGAGCGCCGCACGCGCGTTTGCACGGCAGGCTTTGCGGGTATTGGCGCTGGTGACCTTGACGCCACAACGCGGCTCTTCCCCGGCAAAACCCCCGAGACGGATTTCGAACCCGAATATGTGGTCGGCATTGATGGATCGCGCACCGCTTACGCGGTCTTGCAAGAGGCCAACGCAATCGCCGAGATCGATACGGTCACCTGCGCGGTCAATGCCGTGCGCGGACTTGGCTACAAGGATCACAGCGTTGACGGCAACGGCATCGACGCCAGCGATCGCGACGATGCGATCAATATTGCCACATGGCCAGTCTTCGGGATTTACATGCCCGACACCATCGCCGCCTTTGCCCAGAACGGCGAGACCTTCATCGTTACTGCAAATGAAGGCGATGCGCGTGATGAAGACGTGCGCGTTGAAGACCTGGCGCTGGACGTGAACGCGTTTCCCAACGCTGCCGACCTGCAGGAACGCGAAGCGCTTGGCAGGCTTGAAGTGTCGACGATTGACGGCGACGAGAATGGCGACGGCTTTTACGAGGCGCTGTTCGCTTACGGCGCGCGCTCGTTCTCGATCTACAAATCGACTGGCGAACAAGTGTTCGATAGCGGCGATGATTTCGAGCAGATCACCAAGGCGGCCTTGCCGGACAATTTCAACGCCTCTAATAATGACAGCGAATTCGATGCGCGCAGCGACGCCAAGGGCCCGGAGCCCGAAGGGCTTGCGATCGGCATGGTCGGCGCCCAGCGCCTTGCCTTTATCGGGCTTGAGCGCATTGGCGGCGTGATGGTCTATGACATCACCAATCCGTCCGCGCCGGCGTTCTGCTCCTATGTGAACAGCCGCGATTTCAGCGTCGAGGAAGTCGCGTTCGACACCGACCTCGGGCCGGAAGGCATCGTATTCGTCAACGGCGATCGCAGCCCGACGCGCAAGCCTTTGATCTTCGTCACCAACGAGATCAGCGGAACGGTCGGCGCGTTCACCGTCTCGGGCGGGCGCTGCGACGGCGGCTCGCCGGAAGCGGCGCGCTAGCCTTATCGCTTACAGCACCGGCAGATCGGTCTTTGTCCGTACAGAGATGATCTCGCCGGTGTTGCGCGTGCCGGCGTCCTCGACCAGCATGATCCAGCATTCTTCCGCCGCGACCGGCATGTGCTCGGTGTTCGCAGGGACGACGAGCATGTCGCCTTCTTCCATGGCGACGTCATGATCGCGAAAGCGCATCGTGAACCGTCCTTTCACGACAAAGAACAACTCATCGACGCCGTCATGATGGTGCCAGTCGAAGGCGCCCTCGATCTTGGCGAGCCGCACGTCCTGTCCGTTGACGCGCGCTGCGATATGCGGCGACCACGGCTCGGGGATGCGATCGAAGGCGGCCGGGATATTGAGCTTTTTCATCCGCCGGTTGTCCTCATTGTCCGTACTGTCCGTAAAAAATTCCATTTGCGTTTTGCAAAAGTCCCCGTCCTGCACCAGTTTCATGGTTAATATCCGCACTATCCGCACTTTGGCCAGCGCCCCAAATACGGGCGCCGGCGCGCGCATTCGCTGACCGATCGGTCAGTGAATGACAAGAAGGGCGAAAAGGGCGCGGCGCAAGGGTCATGCGACCGAGTATAGAGCCTCGCCAAGGGGGTGGGACGGATTTTTGTTTGCTTGTCGGATCAAGGGGATGGATGGTTAACGGGGGTTTTGGCGTGGTCATCGGTTCGGCCGCCGCGCCCCTCCCCCAACCGTCACCCCGGGGGCGGCGAAGCCGGAGCCCGGGGTCCACGCTATCGTTCGTCCGTGCAAGGAAGGTGGATTCCAGGCTCGCCGCTACGCGGCGCCCCCGGGATGACGGCAGGGAAAATCAACCCCTCACTGGCACGCCAGGCACTCTTCATAATCGGTCTTTGCGCTCGCCGCGATCCCGAGATTTGCCTGGATCGCCGCATCGAGCGACGAGAGGCGCGACGACGCCGCGTCATCGAGCGCCTTCTTGCCAGTGCCGTTCGCAAACCCGGCGCGCTGGACGCTTTTTGAGCGGCAGTAATAGAGCGACTTCATGCCTTTTTCCCATGCGGACCAGTGCAGCATGTGGAGGTCCCATTTGTCGATGTCGCCGGGCAGGAACATGTTCACCGACTGGCCCTGGCAGATATAGGGCGAGCGGTCGGCGCCAAGCTCGACGATCCAGCGCTGGTCGATTTCGAATGCGGTCTTGAAGATGTCTTTCTCCAGCGCGGTCAGATAATCGAGATGCTGGACCGAGCCTTCATGCTCGATGATCGAGGCCCAGGTTTCGTCCGTGTCGAGACCTTTGCCGGCGAGGATCTTTTGCAGTGCGAAATTCTTGACCGTGAACGAGCCTGACAGCGTCTTGTGGACGAAGACGTTCGCCGGAATAGGCTCGATGCAAGGGCTGCAGCCGCCGCAGATGATCGAGATCGAGGCGGTCGGCGCGATTGCGAGCTTGTGGCTGAAGCGCTGCTTGACGCCGCGCTCTTCGGCGTCCGGGCAGGCGCCGCGCTCTTCGGCGAGCGCGACCGAGGCCGCGTCTGCGCCCATGCGGATGTGCTTGAAAAGCGTCTTGTTCCACGATTTTGCCATGGCGCTTTCAAACGGGATGCCAAGCTCTTGCAGGAACGAATGGAACCCCATGAGGCCGAGCCCGACGCTGCGCTCGCGCTTGGCCGAATAGACGGCTTTCGCCATCGAGGCGGGCGCGCGGTTGATAAAGTCTTCGAGCACATTGTCGAGGAAGCGCATCACGTCTTCGATGAAGCGGTCGTCGTCTTTCCATTCGAAATATTTTTCGGCGTTGATCGACGACAGGCAGCAGACGGCCGTCCGGTCCTGTCCCAGATGATCCTTGCCGGTGTGCAGCATGATCTCGGAGCAGAGGTTCGACGTCGAGACTTTCAGGCCCAATTCGCGCTGATGCTTGGGCATGGCGCGGTTCACGGTGTCGGAGAAGACGAGGTACGGCTCGCCGGTTTGCAGGCGGATCTCCAAAATTTTCTGCCACAATTTCCGGGCGCTGACGGTCTTCAGAACCTCGCCGTTCTTGGGCGACTTAAGGCCGAACTCCGCGTCGGCGGCGACCGCCTCCATGAATTCATCGGTGATGTTGAGGCCGTGGTGGAGGTTCAGCGACTTGCGGTTGAAGTCGCCGGACGGTTTCCTGATTTCGAGGAATTCCTCGATCTCCGGGTGATGCACGTCGAGATAAACGGCGGCCGACCCGCGCCGCAGCGAGCCCTGGCTAATGGCAAGGGTTAGCGAATCCATCACGCGGATGAAGGGGATGATGCCTGACGTCGCGCCGGCGCCTTTGACCTTTTCGCCGATCGAGCGCACGCCCCCCCAATAGGTGCCGATGCCGCCGCCATTCGAGGCAAGCGAGACATTCTCGTTCCATGTGCCGACGATGTCTTCGAGCGAGTCGCCGACCGCGTTCAGGAAGCACGAGATAGGGAGCCCGCGCGCCGCCCCGCCATTGGAGAGAACGGGCGTTGCCGGCATGAACCACAGGCGCGAGATGTAATCATAGATGCGCTGTGCGTGTTCGGCATTGTCGCCATAGGTGCGCGCGACGCGCGCGAACATGTCCTGATAGCCCTCGCCCTCGAGGAGATAGCGGTCGTCGAGCGTCTTTTTGCCGAAATCAGTCAGCAGCGCGTCACGCGACGGATCGAGGACGATGTCGCGCACGACACGCAAGTCCGGGCGTTGATCCGGGCGGCGCGTCTCTGGCGCGTGCACAGCGGCGCTGCCGGGCTTTGGCGTTTCGAGGAATTTCATCGTTTCCGTCGCAGCCGACATCGTCGTCGCCCCTTTTGTTTGTCTCGCCAACCCTGCCTGTCCCGGCCGCTTCCTGTTGCCCGGGCGGGCGCAACAACGCCTTATTGCTGGTTGCCCCAAAGGGGCGCGCCAGCAGCGGCGTCGCTCGTTTTTTCTGTAGAAATCCCGCTTTTACGGGGCCGGCGGAGGCGGGTCTAAGTCAGCGTTTGGAGAAGGACCAAGGCTGACATCGAAAGCCGCTGCCGACACAAGATATAGTGCGGCGCCCCCGTCGAAGCGTCAATATGAAGTTACCAACAGGAAAGAAGTTTTTCGTTAAAGAGGCGTTAAGGTGGCGCACTAAGCGCGCATCAATTCTTAAGCCAAGGCGGCGCCTCGCCCGCTTTGAAGCTTTGTTTCGGGACAGCATCGGGGCGCACGGATTGCGAAAATAATCCGCGCCGGGCGGGCTCTGGCGCGCCGGCGACGAAGGCCGGGGGGGCGGCCGCGAAGGTTTGCGTCACGAATCGGGGGCCTTCTGGCGCTTTTCGCCAGGCGAGGTCGCCAGCCAGAGCGCCTGACGCCTCGGCTGACGCGTCAGCCCCGAATCGCGCGCCCGTTTTCGACCACGCCTCGGCGCGCCGTTCGAGGGCAATGAGCGCGTCGGCAAACCGCTCGATCATCTCGCGCGGTTGCTCTGCCGCGGCCGTTAGCGCGCGCGCCTGAAGGCCGTTCGCCTGGCCGCGCGCCGGCTCGCGAGAAAGCGCGCCCGCGGCGTCGGCGGCGGCGACAACCTGCGCCGCGAACGGCCCGAAGAGATGCGGCGCGAGCACGGCGGCGGCGATCGCCAGCGCGAACGAGACAATCCCCGGCCGCGTCATTTCGGCGGCGAGGAACTCGCCAATGAACGCCGGCGGGGGCAGCAGCGCGATCGGATGAGCAAGGGAAACATAGAGCGCGATAATGCCGATCGCCGCACCAAAAATGACGCCCGAGAGCTGCCCCAGCAATCGCCGCCCGGCGCCAAGGCGCTGGCTTGCGACATCACTGAGCGCGTGGGCAAGGATATGGCAGCGATAGCCGTCGGCCTCGACCCCGATAATCGGCGCCGCCTGATAAAAGCGCAGCGCGGCGACGGTCGTCAGGCGCGCGCGCGCCGCCGCGGCAATTGCCGCCGACAAATCGGCGGAGGAATTGAGCTGCATCGCCGCGCGCTGCTCGACGAGCAGGTCGCGAAACATGTGGCTCGCCTTGCCGACGAGCGCTTCGAGCTTGCCGCTGGCGCGCGCGAATCGCTTGCGCGCCTCAGCCGCCGCGCTGTCGGCCGCAACGCCTGCGGCGAGGACGCCAAAGAGCCCGATCATCAAATAAAGAAGCCCGTAAGAATAGGGCGCCGGCGTCAGCTGCGAGGCAATGCGCCAGGAGAACGCCGCCGTAAAGACGACAACGCCCAGCAAGATGACCGAGCGGATAATCGCCGCCATGTTGAAGACAGCGTTCGCTTCCATCTGGTCGAGCAGGCTCGCCGCCAAAGAATGGCCGATTTCAGCGGCTTCTGCCGCCGCCGCATTGTCGAGCGCCTCGGCTTCGTCGCGCAGCTGCTTGCCGATCGCATCGTACTGCGCGCCAAGGCCGCCCTCGATGGCAGCGCCTTCGGCGTCATAGCGCGGCGCGGGGAAGAGCTTTTCGGGATCGGGCGCGCCGATGGGCGTCTCGCTTTTGGGCGTTTTCGGCGCGCGGCCCTTGCCAGCCAGCAGCTTGGCAAGGCGAACCATAAGCGACGCCAGCAGCGACGGCGGCCGGGCGCCGAACACGGCAACGCTTGCGGGCGCGCCGGTGCGCACGTCGTCGCCAAACGCGCGCCGCGTCGCCAGTTGGCCATCGCCTTGATGCGCCTCGATCGTCATGACCCCTCGGTCCCCGCGAAAACCTAGCCTAACCTAAAAAAGCGGACAGCGGAAATCGTCGCCGTCTGACGCTGGCAACCGCTCGAATCGCGCCTTAAGGCTTGGGATACCGATTACAGGGGACCCCCATGAAGCGCTTCCTCGCCCTCTTCGCCGTCTCGTCCTGCCTCATCGCCCCCGCCCGCGCCGCGGATTCCGCGCTTGCAGAGCCGCCGGCTTCGGCCAAAGTCTGGTCGATCCTGTCGGCCGGGGGCCAGCACGGCGAAGAGCGCGCCTGGACCGACAAGGACGGCACGCGCCGGGCGCGGACGAACATCGTTCTGCGCGGCCTCACCTACGATCTCGATCATGCAACGAAGATTGGCGCGGACGGCCTGCCCGTCTCCATGGAAATCAGGGGCGTGACGCCGTCTGGCGACGCGGGCGAGACGTTCAGCATCGAGAACACCATCGCGCGCTGGAAAACGCCGGCCGACGCGGGCGAGGCGCCGTGGCGCGACAATCTTGTCTATATTCCGTTCGGCGGACCGGCCGATACGAGTGCGATCCTGCTCGCCGCTCTCTTGAAGGACGCGGACGGCAAGCTTGATGCGCTGCCGGGCGGCAGCGTGCGCATCAGCGAACTTGCAAGCGTTGAGGTGTCCGCGAAAGGCAAGAAGAAAAAACTCAAAGCGATGGCGCTCGAAGGCCTGACGTTCGAGCCTGCTGTTGTGTGGACGGAAGAGAGCGGCGCGTTTTTCGGTACCGTCGGCTGGCTCTCCTGGATGCCGAAGGGCTGGGAGGGCGTGCGCCAGCAATTGATCGATGCGGAAACCTCCGCGCTTGCCGAGCGCGCGCCCGCCTTGCGCGCCAAGCTCGCCAAGGCCCCTGAGGGGCCTGTCTTGTTCCGTAACGTGACGATCTATGACGGCAACGCCAAGGCGTTCAAAAAGAAGATGTCGGTGCTGGTTGACGGCAAGACGATTGCCGCTGTCGGCAAGGGGAAGAAAGTCAAAGCGCCAGCGGACGCAATAGTCATCGACGGCGCCGGCAAGTCGCTCGTTCCGGGCCTTTGGGACATGCATTACCATTCGGGCGGCGACGCGTCGGGCGTCCTTGCGCTCAGCCAGGGCGTCGTCAATGTGCGCGATATCGGCAATGAGAAGAAAACGCTCCTTGCACGGAAGAAACGCATTGACGACGGGCAACTCCTCGCGCCGACGATCTTTCCGATCCTCGGCATGGACGGCGACGGGCCGCTTTCCGCGCAAGGCTTTGTGCGCATCCGCTCCGTCGAGGAGGGCGTGACGGAGCTGGGTATCGCGAAGGACGAAGGCCATCTCGGCGTCAAGCTCTATGGCACGATCAACCCGGCATGGGTGGCGCCGCTCGCAGCCGAAGCGCACCGCCTCGGCATGAGCGTCCAGGGGCATATTCCGGCCGGCATGCGGCCCTCGGAAACGGTCGCTGCCGGCTATGACGGCATCAACCACATCAATTTCGTCGTGATGGACGCAATGCCGGACGATGTCGTCAAAACCTCGAACGGGCTCAACCGCTTCTTCGGCCCCGGCAAACATGCGCAGCATATCGATCTTGCGGCCGAACCCATGGCGGGATTTATCGACATGCTGGCGGCAAAGCAGATCGTCATCGACCCGACATTGACCGTGTACGAACAAAGCTTTGTGCCCGAACAAGGCGAGGTTTCGCCCGCTTATCTGCCGTTCTTGGGCGTTGTGCCGCCGCAGGTCGAGCGCCAGTTCAAGGCCGGGGGCCTCGTCGCGCCCGAAGGCTTCGACGCGAGCAGAGCCGACATGCGCGCCAGCTTTGACAAGCTTGTCGCGACCGTCGCCCTGATGCACGACAAGGGCGTGCCGATTGTCGCCGGCACCGACGGCCTCCCCTCCGACCTCATCCGCGAGCTGGAGCTTTACGGGCGCGCAGGGATGACCAACGCCGAAGCGCTGTCGACTGCCACCGACGGCGCCGCGAAGGCGTTGGGCTTGGAGGGCAAAGTCGGCACAATCGCCGCCGGGCAGGAAGCAGACCTACTCCTCGTCAACGGCGATGTCGCGATCTCGATCGGCGCTCTGCGGCAAGTCGAGCTTGTGATGCAGGACGGCCTGATGATGGACGGCGCGGCGCTGCGCGAGGCGGCCGGGTTTTCGGGATTGCCGAAATAGGGGGGATGCGCGCGGCGACTGCTATATATTGCGAAAAGCGCTGCGCGCACCCGATTGAGTCATCAGCGCATCGGCGAGCTTCAAGCCGTCTTCGGTGATCGACCCGTCGGCGCGAAGCCAGCCGGCATCCGCCGCGTAAGCGAGCGCCTTTTCATCATCGGCTGCATTGCCGATGCGGCTGGCAAAATTGATGATAACGCTGCGCGCGCGTGCGAGGTCCTGACCGTCGGGGGCGTCCATTCGAGTGACTTGCTTGACTGCAATTCCTTTACGCCGCGCCGGGCCGCGTAGACCAGTCTGCGCACTGCGTTAACCCAAATCGGTTGCTGCACGCCGCGTTTGGAGCCGACAAAAAGCCAAAGTATCTTGGCGCCATGACAAGCTATAGCGACCTCATCGCTTCGTTCATCGCTGCGCCAGCCGGCGCATTCTGTGGCCGCGTCCCCGAGACCTGGTTGCAAGGGCGCACGGTTTACGGTGGGCTTACTGCCGCGCTTTGTCTTGAAGGCGCGCTCACCGCCTTTCCGGGTCTTGCCCCCCTTCGCTCGGCGCAGATTGCGTTTGCAGGTCCCGGCGAGGGAAATCTTAGCGTCGTTGCGGCGCCCTTGAGGCAGGGAAAATCGGTTACCTTTGTCAACGCTGATCTGTCCGGCGATGCCGGCCTTGCCGCGCGCGCGGTCTTTGCGTTTGGCGCGGCGAGGCCGTCGATGTTCAACCGGCATTTCACGCCGGCGCCCGATGTTCCGGGTCCGGATGACGCGCAGCTGTTCTTTCCACCGGGCATTGACGGGCCATCCTTCGTGCGCAATTTTGAGGTGCGGCTCGCGCGCGGCGGCAGGCCGATGTCGTCGTCAGCCGAGCATGACCACTTCTTGTGGGTCCGCCACCGCGACCCGTTGGCGACGTCAGTTGCAGCGCTGCTCGCGCTCGCCGACATGCCCCCGCCGGCCATGATGCCGATGTTTCCAACCTTCGCGCGCATCAGCACGATGACGTGGGGGCTGAACTTCCTGGCTGATCGTCCGCAAACGGATGACGGCTGGTGGCTGCTTGAAAGCCGCGCCGAGAACGCGGCCGACGGCTATTCGAGCCAGGACATGATCGTCTGGAACCGCCAGGGCGAGCCCGTCATCGCGGGGCGCCAGTCGGTCGCGATTTTCATATGAAGCTGGCGCTCGTTGCCTATCTCGTCCGCGATTACGACGAGGCGATCGGCTGGTTCACGGGGAAGCTTGGCTTTACGCTTGTCGAGGATGCGCGCTTGTCTGCGACAAAGCGATGGGTGGTTGTCGCGCCGCATTCTGGCAGTGCGGCGCTGCTTCTCGCATTGGCTGACGGCGCGGCGCAGGAGGCAGCGATCGGGCGGCAGGCTGGCGGGCGCGTCTTTCTATTTCTTAATACGGACGACTTTGCCCGGGACCATGCGGCGATGACGCAAAGGGGCGTCACCTTCCTCGAAGCGCCACGAGCCGAGCCATATGGGACCGTCGCGGTATTCGAGGACCTGTACGGGATGAAGTGGGATCTTATCGGGCCTAGCGCCGGCCCTTGATTAAGGTGATGGCGTCGCATCCACTGCCGTCATCCCGGGGCCGGCGAAGCCGGAGCCTGGGATCCATCTTCCTTACACGGACGAGCCACCGCGCGGACCCCGGGTTCGCGCGAAGACGCGCGCCCCGGGGTGACGGTTGGGCTATTGCTTATGGCTTAAAGCCCTCTCCCGCTTGCGGGATAGGGTTGGGTGAGGGGGCGTCACCAAGCGCTAATCTCTCCTTATACGGTCCCTCACCCCCGGCCCCTCTCCCGCTTGCGGGAGAGGGGTGAAGAGGGCGTTGCGGCATAAGCGATAGCCATGCGGGTGAAGGCGGCTAATGAGCGGGCAGTCAGCGCAATTTGCGATTATTTTCCGTTGAATAGCCGCATCGCCGAAATCACCATCGCTTCGGTCGCGGCCTTGATTGCGGGCTCAGCCTCGACCTTGAAGAACGGCGAATGGTGTGACGGCGCTAACGCGACGTCTTTTGCCGGCGTGCCGCCGACCGCAAAATAGACGCCTTTGACGCCCGATTCCGGGGTGATGAAATAGGCGAAATCTTCCGCGCCCATCCCTTCCGGCGGCAATTCGATGACCGTGTCTGCGCCCATGCGCGCGATCAGCGTTTCCTTGATGATCGCCGCCGTTGCTGCGTCATTGACGGTTGGCGGGGTCGTTTCCGTCTTGGAACGGATCACTTCCGGCATCAGCTTTTTGGGTACGCCCATCGACGCGGCAACGCCGGCTGCAACGCGGTCGATGCCGTCCAGCAATTGCGCACGCACAGCCGGATCGAGCGAGCGCACGGTCAGCTGCATCTCGACCTTGTCGCCAATGATGTTGTGTTTGGTCCCGCCATGGATCGACCCGACGGTGATGACGCCGGCCTGCAACGGATCGATCGAGCGCGACACGACCGATTGCAGCGAGACAACAATCTGCGCCGCGACAAGCACCGGGTCGATACCCTTGTTCGGCGAGGCGCCGTGTGCGCCGACGCCGTGGACAATGATATCGACACTGTCGGCGCTGGCGTAAGCGGCGCCAAGCGGCACTTCGATCTTGCCCGAGGGTCGATCCGCGGCGACGTGAAAGGCGATCGCGTAATCGGGCTTTGGAAAGCGCGTATAAAGCCCGTCCGCCAGCATGTCGCGCGCGCCGGAAATGCGCTCTTCCGCAGGCTGACCAATGAGGATGAGCGTGCCTTTCCACTGGTCCTTGCGCGCGGCCATCGCGCGCGCCGTGCCGACGAGGGATGTGATATGGGTGTCATGGCCGCAGGCGTGCATGACGGGCTTCACCTTGCCGTCGATATCTTCTTGCGTGACAATTGACGCGTTTGAGAGGCCGGAATCTTCCTTTACCGGCAGCCCGTCCATATCGGCGCGGATCATCACCGTCGGCCCCGCGCCGTTCTTCATCACCGCAACGATCCCGGTGCCGCCGACCTTTTCCGTCACCTCGAAGCCGTGCGCGCGAAGCTTCTCGGCAAGGCGTTCCGCCGTCTTGAATTCGCGATGCGAGAGCTCCGGATTGCGATGAAAATAATCGAACAGCGGCGCGAGATTGGCCTTGTAGTCAGCGGCTATCTCGGCGCGCAAATCGCCCTGCGCAAAAGCGGGCGAGGCAAGCGCGAGCGCGACGATCGATGTGGCGGCAAGCGAGCGGTGTTTTTTCATTATGTCCCCGATGTTTGGCGCTGCTCAATAATGCGCTGCGCGATCTCTAAACCATCACTTGCGATTCGGGAACCGGGCCAGCGGGATCAGCGGCTTGAGACATGTGCCTCTTCAGCGCACATCCGGGTTGCACGGCCGGTTTCAGCACGTCTATCCTTTGTTTGACCCTCAAGCGTTTGGCGATAATCCCTAGTTGGGCGATCCATGGTTTGGCGACATTGTGTTGCGGCTATAATGGCCCTCGTTGCGAGCAGCTGCACGACGCTCGACTGGTCGTCGTCGCAATACCTCGCGAAGCTCCCTGCGCGCGCTTTCGAGCCCGAAACCTTTCGGGTGGCGCTGGTTATTGCTGATACTGACTTATCGCAAAGCAAGATTCTGATCGAATACGATCTTGATGTCGAGGATGCGACGCCAGCGGAGCAATTTTTCCTTTACCCCGCAGCAGCGCCCGGCGAGCGCAATAGCTTGCCGATCGAGGCGCAAGCAGTCAGCGCGACGATTTACGCCGCGCGCCCCGAAGATTTCGCCAAAGCGTCGACCCTGATCGGCGCTTACGAGAGTTTCCAGGAGAAGGAACGCGCGTCACAGGGCCGTTCATCACAGTCGAAGAAAACTCGTGAATATGCAGTTGCGCTTTTCGACGAAAGCAATCCGCTCTGCAAGGATGCAAAGCGCCTGCTCTCCATCTGGGTCAGACCCAATCGCGCCGATACTTATCGCCGCGTCATCGCTGAAAAATCAATCATCCGCGTGTTCGGCGCACGCGAGCTCAAAGCCGTGTGCGAAATGAAGCCCGCAAAAGCCGCCGGCCGCTGAGCCTGTTATTGCGCCGCGTCCGCCGCGGCGAGAATGGCGCCCACTTCTGGGCGGGTGACATAGCTCTTGTCATCCGTTTCGTAATCGGCCTCGAACAACTTCGCGGCGATTGTCCGGTCGGGCTTCACGATGAACGCTGCCGGGTGCGGGATGCCGGCAAAGCGGCCTGCCGTGTGTTTCTCATTGCGCAGACCGAAGGCGTCGATGATCTCTGACTTCGGATCGGAGAGCAGCGTGACGTTGACATTCTTGCCAGTCGCAAACGCTTTTTGCTGCGCGGCGCTGTCATAGCTGACGAAGACGACCGAGAGCCCGCGCTGTTCGAACTCCGCGCGCGCGGCGTCAACGCTCAAGGCTTGCGCCTTGCAATAGGGGCACCAGTCGAGCGAGCGCACGAAGAACAGCGCCATGCCTTTGGGTCCGACAAGGCTGTCAAACGTTTGCGCCGCGCCGTATGCGTCGCTGGCCGCCAGCGTGTGCGGGATCGCAGCGCCAACTTTTGGGCCCAACTCTCCGGCGCTGGCGGGCGCGAGAATGGCGGCGACAGCAAAGGCGGCGGCGACAAATGCCGCGATCGATTGGCGATACATGAGGCTGGCTCCCGGCTGATTTCCCATGATGCCTATAGCAGGCGGCGCGGCGCTGACGCTTCACATTTTTTGGATCGGGCCATCCGGTTGCGGGCGCCCCCGCCGCGCGCTAATCGATTTGCCGACCTTTTCGCGCGTCGGGAGCTATCAATGAACATCCATGAATATCAGGCAAAGGAACTGCTGAAATCCTTTGGCGTGCCGGTCTCCAAAGGCGTCGCGGTGCTTGACGCACAGGACGCGGAGGCGGCCGCCCGGTCCCTCCCCGGCCCGCTCTATGTCGTAAAATCGCAAATCCACGCGGGCGGGCGCGGCAAGGGCAAATTCAAGGAAGCATCCGCCGGCGAAAAGGGCGGCGTCAGGCTCGCTAAATCCCCCGCCGAGGCGGCGGAGTTTGCGCGCCAGATGCTCGGCGCAACACTCGTCACGAAACAGACCGGCGAGGCCGGCAAGCAGGTTAACCGCATCTATATCGAGGACGGGTCCGACATTGAGCGCGAGCTTTACCTGTCGGCCGTCGTCGATCGCGACGCGGCGCGCATCGCCTTCATCGTCTCGACCGAGGGCGGGGTCAATATCGAAGAGGTCGCCGAGCATACGCCTGAAAAGATCATCACGGTACAGATTGATCCGGCAACCGGCTTTATGGCCCACCACGGGCGGCGCATCGCGGACGCGCTGGCGCTGAAGGGCGATCTGGCGAGGCAATGCGGCAAGCTTGTCGCGCAGCTTTATGCAGCGTTCGTCGACAAGGACATGGCGATGCTGGAAGTCAACCCGCTGATCGTCACCAAGGACGGCGCGCTGCGCGTGCTCGACGCGAAAGTCGGCTTTGACGACAATGCACTCTTCCGCCACGCCGATGTCGCGGCCTTGCGCGATGAGACGGAAGAAAACGAGTTCGAGCGCCGCGCGAAGGAATTCGATCTTTCCTATGTGAAGCTCGACGGCTCGATCGGCTGCATGGTGAACGGCGCCGGCCTTGCCATGGCGACGATGGATATCATCAAGCACTATGGCGCGGAGCCCGCCAACTTCCTCGATGTCGGCGGCGGCGCGACCAAAGAAAAGGTAACTGAAGCTTTCAAGATCATCACCTCCGACCCGAACGTCAAAGGCATATTGGTCAACATCTTCGGCGGCATCATGCGCTGCGACACCATCGCGGAAGGGATTATTGCTGCGGTGAAAGTCGTCGGATTGAGCGTGCCGCTGGTCGTGCGGTTAGAGGGCACGAATGTCGAACTCGGCAAGAAGATTTTGAACGAAAGCGGATTGGCGATTACGTCTGCGGATGACCTGGAGGACGCGGCAAAGAAGATTGTTGAGGCGGTGGTGTAAGTGGCTTCCGGCAAGGGCGGCCCAAAGTTCGTTCGCTATTTCGAAGCTGTGCTTGAAGCGCTGCGCGACCTTGGTGCGTCTGCACGAGCAAACGAAGTCATCGAATGGATCGGGCGAAATCGCGAAATTCCCGCGGACGAAATCGAACGCGTCAACAAGAGCGGGCAAACGGTGTTTGAGAACCGGGTGCATTGGGCGAAATTTTATCTTTCAAAAGCGGGATTTATTGACAGCACCGTAAGGGGGCTCTGGGTTCTAACCGACCCCGGAAAAATTGCGCGCCTTTCTCATGCGGATGCGCTCACTCTCTTCAAGACGCTACACCAAAAATTTGTCGCCGAGCGCAAATTGGCGGCGGAGTCTGAAATCGCGCTCGACGACTCAGATGACGCGGCGCCGCCGCCTGCGGGCGCCCCGGCGCAAGACAGTTATTTCAACGCCAACGAGGTGCACGAAACGCTCATCAAAAAACTGTATGGACTTTCCGATGTGGGCTTTGAGCATTTTAGCGTGGCAGAGCTTCGCCACGTTGGTTTTGAGAATGTCTCGGTCACCCAGCGCTCGCACGACCGTGGAGTCGACGGCGAAGGGTTCCTCCTAATCAACCGCTTCGTGAAGACGAAGGTGATGTTCCAATGCAAACGGTACCAAGGCTCTGTCGGGTCCGATAGGATTCAAGCGTTCCGCGGTGCAATCCACGGCCGCGCCGAACGTGGCATCATCATCACTACGGGCACCTTTACTGCTTCTGCAAAAGCGGAAGCCGCTCGAGAGAATGCGACACCTGTTGAACTGGTTGACATCGACAAACTGCTCGACATCTTAATCGAAGAAAAACTTGGTGTCGTCGAAACGCGCGCCCTGTGGGTCGATGATAATTTCTTCGCGCCGTTCCGCGAGCCGGCCTGATTTCGCTGCTGGGGCGTGACTCGTGCTGACTTGAAATTAGGCTTGTCCGCACATAATATGTGCGCATGAAAAACCTGACCCTCCGCATTGACGAAAAGACGCTCGCGGAAGCGCGCAAGCGAGCGGCACTGAAGGGCACAACCGTTGCGAAACTCGTGCGAGATTATGTCGCCACGATAGCAAGCGACGACGAGGAACTCCCCGCAGCGAAGCAAGCACGGCTGGAACTCGCGGAAATGGCGAGAGCTTCGCGGGCGGACTTCGGTTCAGATTGGAAGTGGCGTCGCGAAGAGGCTTATGAAGGACCTCGTTTTTCTCGACTCGAACGTATTGCTCTATGCAGCGAACGCAAACCCGGGCGAGCAAGAAAAGCATCGGATCGCGGTCGCTCTGGTTGAGGGCGGCGCGTTCGGCGTTTCGGGACAGGTGCTCGCGGAGTTTTATTCGATCGCGACCGGCGCGAAAGGTCGCCTAAGTCCAGAGCAGGCGCTTGCCTGGGTCCGGAAATTGTCGGCCCAGCCCTGCGCCGATGTTACAACTGCGTTAGTTCAAACAGGGATCGCATACGCGCGAAGATACAAAATTTCCTATTGGGACGGCGCCATTATAGCCGCGGCGGAACAATTGGGCGCGCAGATCTTGTTCACCGAAGACCTCAATGATGGGCAAAAGTACGGCGCGGTCGAAGTGCGCAACCCCTTTAAGAACCATATGCCATGACCTCCCCCGCCGACTTCGCTTTTCTTCACCCCCTCCGCGTGCGCTGGAACGAATGCGACGCGCAGGGCATCGTCTTTAACGTCAATTATTTCCTTTATTACGACGTTGCCGTGTGGGAATGGACGCGCGCGCTCGGTTACGCGTCTTGGGCGGATGCGCCGGAGTTCATTACCGCGCACGCCGAATGCGACTTCAAGGGATCGGCGTTTTTCGACGACGAACTCCGGATCGGAATCCGCGCTGCGCGCATTGGCGTCAAGTCGCTCGATTGCGCAACGGCAATCTTTCGCGGCGACGAGATCCTTAACGCCGGAAAGCTGACCTATGTCTATGTGCAAAAAGGCACGCGGCTGACCGCGCCCTTGCCTGCCGGGCACATCGACCGGCTGATGCGATTTGAACGCATCGTGCCGCTGCGAAAATAATCCGCATGCGGCATTGGTGATTGCTAATCCAGCTCACGGCTACTCCTATTGCGCGCGTGCTGCGCGCCCCGCCCGCC
>JBJXFO010000143.1:0-3329 GCA_046154725.1 Parvularculaceae bacterium
AGTTGTGCCGCAATCCGGGCAGCGACATGAGGGACGTGACGGGCGGACGAGCAGTTCGAGCCGTTCAGCGTCCCCGCCGGAGCGGACAAGCCTGAAGCCGGACGGAATAAGCGCTGTCAGTCCAATATTCGTGCGCATGGCGGCGATCTCCTTGGTGAGCTGCCGCCACCCGAATCTGAATCTGCATCAAAATTGAGTCAGAGCCCCTTTTGCACGCCGATAAGGGGTCCCGTTTCAATGCCGATTGACAGGCATTCTCGCAGGTAGGACTGTGGGAGCCAGACTCCCAATTCTTCCAGGACGGCAGGCTGACGCCGAGATACCGCGCGCACCGGCGCGGCGTCCAATTGAGTTGGGTGCGCAGTGTAGTCAGCGCGTCAGGACTCATGGAATGCTCTGGCGCGCGAATGTTGGCTCCGCGCCGGCCAAGTTCCCTCAGTATGCGCCGCTATTGCAGCACTCAGCGCGGCGAGCCGGTCGATCAGCGCGCGTGTCTCCATGACCTCGCCAACATCCCGGTGAAAGCCGATCCAGAGATCGAGGCTGGCGTCAGGCAATGCCGGCGCAGTTGCCAGCGCCAGCTCGGGGTTTGAGCCCTGCGCCAGCGACGGCAACAAACCGACCGCGTCGGTCACCACAACGAAGTCACGGATCGCAACAGCGGAATTTACCCGCCAGTGGGCGAGAGGCGGCACGGTCCGCAACAGCGCCGCCATGGGCGCTTGCTTTAGCAGCGGATGGTCGTCGCCCGGCAGCAGCAGCGAAGGGGACGGACTTCCAGAGAAGCCAGACACAGGCCTGTCGCGGCGCTGGTAGAACGCATATCCAACCCGGGCAATCCGGCGGCGGATCAGTTCTGGAGAGGTCGGCTCCGCGTAGCCAAGGGCAATATCGGCGGCGTCCCAATCGATCGGGGCGCCGGGCGGTTCTAAGCGCACTTCAAGGCTCAGCGCCAATTCAGTATCGGTGCGCCATTCATCAAACTTCGCGAGCGCCGGCAATAGCCAAAGCGCGCCGATATCTTCCGGCAACACGAGCCGAACCCTGCGGCGCTCGCGGCGCCGGTCAGCGCCCGACCGCCGCGCAATCGCCGCGATGGCGTCATGCGCTTCCCGCGCTTTGACAAGAATTTCGCGGCCGGCCGTCGTAATGACGAGCCCTTGCGCGGTGCGCCGGAAGAGCCGTTCTCCGAGCGCCATTTCGAGCGCATTGATCCGCCGACGGACGGTTTCATAGCTTTCGCCGCGCGCCGCCGCCGCCTGGCGCAGCGAGCTGTGCTCCGCGACAAGGCAGAAAACTTCGACATCCTCCCAGCACAGCCGCTCGGCAGATTTCGACATCCCCCCTCCGTCAACCGCCAAATTCGTGACACAGCGGCTCACCTCTGCCGCTACGCCGCTTGTTCGAACATCCATACCCGACTCGCACGTCACGTCGAGGAGCCGCAATGACCGTCAGCAAGCCGCGCCGCCGGAAAAATGGCAAACCCGTCGTCTGTCCGCCTGAGATCTATTTCGGATCGCCATGCTTCGAGCAACCGGGTGAGGACGCCGCGCCGACGCCAGAGGCGCTGGAGCGCAAACGCGGCTTTGATGAGTCGCTGCGGTCTGCGTTCTCCCAGCATCCGGCGTCCAAGCACTATCGCGATCAGCAGGTCTATCACGCCTACCGCGAATCAATTCTGCTCGAAGCTTTCAAGCCGCATTTGCGCGACGGCTGGAGCCTTTCTCGGGAAAAACGCCTCCCCGATATTCTAGGGCCATGGCGGCGCGACGATGTGTGCGAGATTGATCTGCCGAGTCTTCTCAAAGTCGATGAGTGGGTTGAATGCCAAGCGCAGCTTTCACTGCGCGGCAGCGAACTCAGCAACCAAAAAAGGCGCGAGATCGCCGCGAACGCCGCCTGGGTCGAAGCGCAGCTCGCCGATTGTCCCGCGCAAACAATTTTCGGCATCATTGCCAAATTGATGGTCTGGCGCCGCCGGCATGCGCGGCAGCTTGCCTACGACAAGGGCTTTCAGAGCCGCCACGCGTTGGCATACGCCGCCTATGCGGACCTCATCAGGCTGACCGGCCTTTATTCGCTGACGCTTAAGGAAGACCGTGACGCCGGGCTTGTCGGCGAGGCGCCCAAGCCAGTTGCGTCGCGGCGCAAAGTCAGGAAATCTTATCGTCGCTGACGGTAGAAAAGGACCTGAATGTCGGATCGACAGCTTCTCCCAGACGTGCCAGCGGCAATCGTCGCCGACGCAGCGTTCCAGCAGCGGCTCCTGGCGCAAATGCTCCGCGATCTATGCGTTGAAGCGGTCACTACCTATGACGACATGGGTCGGCTCAATGAACTGAAAATCGCCGATGATGCTGATGCGTTCTGGCTCAGCATTGCCGAACTGTTTATGGCGAGTCTGGATCAGATTCGCCGGACCCGTCCGGTCGTCGCTTCCGCTGCTCCTTGAGGAACAGCGCCGCGAGCTTGCGCGAAAACCAGCTGTAAGCGAGCGCTGTCGGGTTGTCGGCAAGCCGCACATCCGTGCGACCGCCAGAAAGCCAGCGGGGCGCCATTTCTTCCTGCGCCGTCGCGCTGCCCTCACGGCGGTCGCTGGTATCCTTGTTACTCATGACACCCCGTCGACGCCAGCCACCCAACGCTTTTGGCAACGACTTGATTCAGACATTTCGATCAAGTTTGCCAGACATTTGCATTAAATTTTTAGCCAACTTTCTCAATATTGAATTAAAATCCTCTCCATACCCTGCTCGATGCCACAATCGGTGGTAGTAGAGTAGGGGTACCCGTGATGAGTAACGCCGCCAAGGAAAAACTTCACGCTTTTGAACGCATGCTAATCCTGAAGTCTCGCACGATGAGGAACGGCGGCGCGCTCGCCGCCGTCAGTGGCCTCTGCGTTATGCTCAACGAACTCGGATCGGAAACGATTGTCCAGACGAATCCAACCGTCAGTTCCGCCTTCGCCCAAGCAAGCGCCGATCTCGCGGGCGCTGCTGCAGCACTCCAAGCCGGTGCGCATGAAGCGGCCATCGGCATCTATGCCAATCTCGTCACGTCAATTCCGGCAATGCACGCGGCGATTGCAGCGGCCGTCCCGGCTGACATCCGCGGCCATGATCCGACGCCGCCGGAACCACTCGCTCTGGCAGTGCAGCGCGCGCTCGCGATCCTCGGACTTTAACCGGTCGCAACACCTAGCCCGTCTTATTCACCCTACGACGTGGTTTGAGCGACGGCTGTGGCGGGAAGCCGCGATTTGATTCATGATTCTGTTTGCGAGACCGAGTCATCGTCAGATCGAGGAGCGCCACACCCGTCAT
>JBJXFO010000097.1:0-70373 GCA_046154725.1 Parvularculaceae bacterium
CAGGCTCAGCTCGCCAAACGCCGCGGCGAGAGTGATCGGAACATGGAGAAGGCCGCGAGCGTCATCGCCGCCGGCGTCAATCCGGACGATCTGAAGTTCCGTTACGCGATCGAGGGCGATCGCCCGCACTGGCGGCCGATCCGCGCCTTCGACAATGGAAAGCAGGTGTTCATCCAGTTCCCCGAAGCGATCGCGCAAGGCGAAGCGCCGCCTTTGTTCGTGCTTTCGGCCAAGGGCGAGCCGGAACTCGTCAATTACCGCAGGCGCGGCAGCTACTACGTCGTCGATCGCCTGTTCTCGGCGGCCGAGCTTCGCCTCGGCGAAAAACGCCAGGACGTCGTCCGCATTGTCCGCACCGACCTCAAAGGGCGCAGCTGACATGAGCGCCGCTCTCGAACACCCGCGCCCCAAGGAGCCGCCCGAGGCGCTACGGCTGCGCGCCAAGCCCCGGCCGGTGACGCGGCTCAATCGGACCGCGCTGATGATCGCAGCGGGCGGCGCGGGGCTCCTTATCTTCGGCGCGATGAGCGTCGCGCTAAGGCCCCCGCGGGCGATGGGCGAGGAGAAGGCGAAGGAGCTCTACAACACCGAGACCAAGCCGACCGCCGAAGGCCTCGAAGCGCTGCCGAAGACTTACGCCGAGGTCGAGCCGAAACCAAAACTCGGCAGGCCGCTCCCCGGCGATCTCGGCGCCGCCTTCCTGCGGGCCGAAGATGCGACAGACTCTCTGGGCTATCTCGACACCAATGACTACGCCGCGATGTCGCCGACGCCGTTTCGCAACTCACCCGAGGCCGACGCCGCGCGCGAGGCGGCCTTGCGCCAGCTTCAGGTCGCGAGCGACGCACGTCACGCAGGCGTCTTCTTCCAGCTGAAGTCGAATGCGGGCGCAGCGCGCACTCCCACAGTCGCTACGGCGAATCCAACGCCGGTGCAGCCATTCGATGTCGGTCTCGGCGCACCGACAGTTCCATTCGGTGCCGAGCAGGATGAGGATCCGAACCGGCAGATCAGAAAGCTCGCGTTTCTAGATGAGAGAAAACTTAGCGATACGGACAATCCGCATCGCATCGAGGATCCGTTGACGCCCTTTGAGGTGATGGCGGGAACGGTCATCCCGGCGAGCCTCATCACTGGCGTCAACTCCGATCTCCCGGGAACCGTGATCGCCCAGGTGACGCAGAATGTTTACGACACCGTGACCGGCGGGATCGTCCTCATCCCGCAGGGCGCGCGTCTCATCGGCCGCTATGACAGCGTCATCGCCTTCGGCCAGAGCCGCGCGCTTCTCGTCTGGTCGCGCATCATCTATCCGGACGGCGTGTCGATCGTCATCGACAACATGCCGGCGAGCGATGTCGCCGGCTATTCGGGGCTTTCGGATGAAGTCGACTTCCATACGTTCCGCCTGCTGAAGGGCGTCGTCCTTTCGACGCTGCTCGGCGTCGGCACCGAACTCTCCTTTGGCGACAGCGAGAGCGACATCGTCGCCGCCTTGCGCGAGTCCGCACAGACCGCGACCAATCAGGCCGGGCAGAAGATCGTCCAGCGCAATCTCGACATCCAGCCGACGATCACGATCCGGCCCGGCTGGCCGCTTCGCGTCATTGTCCACAAGGATTTGGTACTCCGCCCGGTCATGCCGAAGGAGGCGGGGCTGTGAGCCTGAAGATCGGCCCCATCGTCGATCGCGCGCCCGTCAGGCTCGCCGTCGTGCTGCCGCTGAACACCCATGACGCGCTCGCCGATTATGCGCGCATCCACGCACGTGAGTTTGGCGGCGAAATCTCGCTCGGCGATCTCGCCGCCCTCATGATCGACCGCTTCCTTCAATCGGACGCCGCCTTCAGGCGCGCCCGGAAATCTCTTCATCAACCCAAGGCAGCAACGGAGTGAACACTCATGGCTCTCATCGGCACATTCTCGAAGACCGCGGAAGGTTACGCAGGAACCATCCGTACCATGACCATCAATGTCAAAGCCGCGATCGTCCTTCACGACAAGAACAGCAATGACAAAGCGCCGGACTTTCGCATCATCGCCGACGGCAAGGAACTTGGCGCCGCCTGGCGCGCCAAACCCAAGGCCGACGGCGGCATGCCGTATCTCAGAGTCGAACTCGACGACCCGAGTTTCGCGGCGCCCATTAGCGCCGCGCTGTTCGAAAATGGAGAAGAGGGAAAGGCAAATTTGGTTTGGTCGAGGACGAAAGGGTCCAGAGGAGAGAAATGATGAGGTCGCGAACTTCGGCAGGCATCCCGTCGGCGCTCGTGGCAGAGATTTCTCGCCACGGCGATTATTGATCCTCCAAGACATCGAAATGCACATGATTGCGGACACACAGATTGATCGCTTCTTTGGTCTCGGCCTTTCCCGCGAGATTGCGGCGCGATTCATCGGCGTGTCAGCGACGACCTTCGATGCTATGGTGAAGGATGGCCGAATGCCCGTGGCGCGCAGGGTCGGCGCCAGAAAGCTATGGAGCCGAGTCGAATTGGAAAGCGCTTTTGACGCCCTTCCGAAGGACGAAGATGCGGGGATTAACCCATGGGATCAGGACGCCGCTGCATAAAACTTCGCGACTACCCCGGCGTTTCCTCTTTCCAGGACAATCGCGGGAAGCTGCGTTACCGGTACCGGCGGAAGGGTTACGCATCCTATCTGCATGGTGAGCCCGGCTCCGAGCAATTCGAAACCGAATACACGGCGGCGCGCGGGTCAGCCGGACCCAAATCCAGGGGACCGCAGCCGAAGGCAGGCACCATCAATGCTCTGTGCGCGTCCTACTATGCAAGCGCTGAGTTCCTTGCTCTGCGGGACTCTACGAAAAGAAACTATCGAGCCTCGATCGAACCGTTTCGGGAAAAGCACGGCAACAAGCCTTTCGCCCAATTGGAGCGGCGCCATATCAAGGCAGAGATCGCTAAGCGCGCCTCGACTCCCGCACAGGCAAACAAGTTTTTGAAACGCCTTCGGCAGTTGCTGGGCCACGCCATCGAGATGGAGTGGCTCAAAGTGAATCCGGCTTTGGGCGTTAAACCAATGCGTTCGGAGGGTGGATTTGCAGAATGGCCCGAGGAAATGATCGCCAAATTCGAGTCGCATTGGCGCGTCGGCACAAGGCAGCGCCTTGCACTCGATTTGCTGCTCTATACGGGTCAGCGGCGCAGCGACGTGGTGCTGATGGCGCGCGCCAACATCAGAGATGGCGCCATTCGCGTGGTGCAGGTGAAGACCGGCGCCCCACTGTGGATTTCGATTCACCCGCGTCTTGCCGAATCCATTGCGGCGGCCTCTCCCGGCGGGCTTTATCTGCTGATGACGGAACACGGGCGGCCATTTTCCGCCGCCGGGTTCGGCAACTGGTTTCGAGAGCAGTGCAACGCCGCCGGAATTGAGAAAGGTTATTCAGCCCACGGCCTGCGGAAGGCTGCGGGACGCCGACTCGCAGATGCCGGTTGCACAGCGCATCAGGTCATGGCGGTCCTCGGACATCGCTCCATGAGCGAGGCGACGCGCTACACGAAGGGTGCGGATCAACGTCGCAACGCCGAAGCGGCAATCGCTCGGCTTGGAACGCCTGATGAACGTAAATTGTCTAGCGCGGCCGGAAATTTGTCTAGCAACGCACCTAAACCGTTGGAATGAAATGCAACTTCGTGGGGGATGGTGGGCCCGGAGGGACTCGAACCCCCAACCTAGCGGTTATGAGCCGCCAGCTCTGACCATTGAGCTACAGGCCCGCCGGCGCCGAGAAGCCGCGGAGTTGGGGGCTATATCAGGTACCCTTGATTGAATGAAGCCGGAGACCGGCGCCACAGGTCGCGCCGGTTTCAGCCTTGATTTGGCCTATCGCACAGGTCTTCATCGGAATGGAGTTAACAGGAGATCCCGAATGCGCATCATCGCACCGCTCGCCGCCGCCGTGGGCCTTGCCGCCTCGCCTGCCGCCGCCGATGGCTGGGAGAACGCCAAGACAATCGTTGTCACCGGCGCCGGCGAAGCAACCGCCGCGCCGGATGTCGCCTATCTGACCCTCGGCGTTGAAGCTGACGGCGCGACAGCGTCAGATGCGCTGCGCAAGAATTCCGCGCAGATGGAAGCGGCCATTAAAACCTTGCGCGACGCCGGCGTCGACAAAAAGGACATACAGACGTCGAACCTGTCTGTCGGCGCGCGCTATGATTATTCGCGCGAGGGGCAGCCGCCGCGCCTCATCGGGTATCAGGCGACGAATACCGTCACCGTCAAATTGCGCAATCTCGACAAGGCGGGCGGCGTCATCGACAAGGCGGTCGCGTCCGGTTCGAACCGGCTCGATTCCATATCGTTCGGGTTCGCCGACGCGAAGCCGCTTCTCAATGACGCGCGCCGGGCGGCGGTCGCCGACGCACGCGAAAGAGCGGCGCTGTATGCGGACGCGGCGGGCGTCAAGCTCGGGGCGGTTTTGCAGATCTCCGACAGTTTCAGCCAAAGCCCCGGCCCTGTCCCGATCGCGGTGCGCGCTTACGCGGCGGAGGCAAAATCGGTTCCGATTGCGGCCGGCGAACAGGCGATCAGCGCATCCGTCACGATCGTTTATGCAATCCAGTAAAGCATCCGCTTACTGATCGTATCCGGGATTGGTGCGGGCGAGCTTGCGCATCAGTCCCGGCCAGGCGAGGTTGTCGCCAAAACCTGCCGCAAAGGCGGGCGCGCCTTGTTGCATCACCTTGGCCCCCATTGCCGGAGCTTCCTCGCGCGGCGTCCTGGTGTCCGACTGCGCAAGAATCTGCGCGCGGCAGGCCTGCTCGAGGAAATACATCCGCAGGAAAGCGGTTGCGCAATTGGCCCCAACCGTCAGCGTGCCGTGATTGCGCAGGATCAAAAAGCCATGACTGCCGATATCGCGCACAAGCCGCTCGCGTTCGTCGAGGTCGGTCGCGATGCCCTCATAGTCGTGATAGGCGACGTCGTCGTGCACGATCATCGCGAATTGCGAATAGCGCTTCAAGCCGTCCTGCTGCGCAGAGACCGCAACGCCGTATGGCGTGTGAACATGCATGACGCAATGCGCGTCTTCCCGCGCCATGTGCAGCGCGGAGTGAATTGTAAAGCCCGCCGGGTTCGTAAAGTACGGCGTCTCCTGCACGGCATTGCCTTTGAGGTCGACCTTGACGAGCGAGGACGCGGTCATTTCCTCAAAAAACAGGCCGTAAGGATTGAGGAGAAACCGCTCCTCGCCGCCCTCGGCGGGAAGCCGCGCCGAGATATGCGTGAAGATCATGTCGTCCCACCCATAAAGGGCAACGAGCCGATAGGTTGCGGCAAGCTCGCATCGGATGCGCCATTCTTCCGCGGAGACGCTCGATTTGAGTGAGGGCAGCGATTTGGGATCGGGTATGGTAAATCCCGGGGCCTGCCCCATCGTATCCGCCATTCTCGTTGTCGCGTTCATTGCCAAATCCTTAAAAAGCGCAGTGGACAGAATATCAGACGCGCAGGCGCTGGCGAGGCGTTTGGGCAGCCCGCCGCTTTCCCTTGGGCGCCGGCGCGCTCTATGCTCGGTAAAACCGGAGATTGCCCTTTGGCTGCCCAACGCCTGTGCATCCTGTCGAACGCCAAGCCGCTGGCGATTGAAACCGCTGCGGCGCTTCGCCAGCGCTTCGGCGACCATGGCCCGGCGCAATGCGACGTGATTGTCGCGGTTGGCGGCGACGGGTTCATGCTGGAGACGCTGCGCGCTTACATGAAAGCGGGAAAACCCGTTTACGGGGTCAATTGCGGGACGGTCGGGTTCCTCATGAATACCGTCGACCTTGTCGACTTGCCGCAGCGCATTGCTGACGCCGAAACGGCGCTGATCCATCCATTGGCGATGAAGGCGACGGACGTCGATGGCGCTGTCCACCGGGCGCTGGCGATCAACGAGGTGTCGCTGTTCCGCCAGACCCGCCAGAGCGCGCGCATCCGCATTCATGTGAATGGCAAGGTGAGAATGGACAGCCTCACCTGCGACGGCGTATTGCTCGCAACGCCTGCCGGATCGACCGCCTATAATCTCTCGGCGCATGGCCCGATCCTGCCGATCAGCGCCGATCTGCTCGCCCTGACGCCAATCAGCGCGTTCCGGCCGCGACGCTGGAAGGGCGCGCTAGTTGCGCATGATGCGACGGTGCGGTTCGAAGCGCTGGAAGCGGACATGCGGCCGGTGTCGGCGGTCGCGGACAACCAGGAGTTCCGCAACGCGATCGACGTTGAAATGGTCCAGAGCCGCGAGATCGCGATGGCGCTTTTGTTCGATCGCGGCCAGTCGCTCGACGAGCGCATCTTGCGCGAGCAGTTCGAGCATTAGGGGCGCAGCGCGGAGCCTCTGTTTTCATTCAAAATTAACTGTTTACGCCCGCGCCTGAATCGCGGCACTGTCAACTCTCATTTCAGCCGCGCCGCCGTATTGCAGGTCTGTTCAGGGCGCCTTAACCCGCTTCGATAAAGGATGGGTTGGATGCGGATGCGCTGGATGCCGGGCGGAGGGAACTGAATGGTCGCGCAGGCAGTTCGGCTGTCTAATCTCGACATCGACAACGCGCTGAAAAACAAGGACTTCGAGGTCCTGTTTCAACCGATTTTCGATCTCGGAAATGGCGCGCTGGCGCGCGTAGAAAGCTTCATTCGCTGGCGGCACCCGACCTTGGGCGTGCTGCCGCCTGGCGCCTTTATTTCGGTATTCGAAACACAAGGCCGGATGAGCGAATTGACGCGCTATGTGCTGAGCGAGGCGCTTGGCGCGTATCAGGGCTGGCGAGGGTCGTTTGCGCCCGGGTTTTCGATCAACCTCGCGCTGAGCGATTTATCGGACGAGAGCTTTCCGTCGCATTTCAGCCTTCTGACACGCAACGCCGGATTTCCGGTTGAGCTCGTGACGCTGGAATGCCCGATGCCCGCGGTTGACGCGGACATGGCGTCCATATCGCGGCAGCTGCAGCGGCTGGCGGCGACGGGCGCGCGCCTTGCAATTGAAGTGCGGGGCCGCGCGACTGACTTTCTGCATACGGTCGATCCGTTTCCGTTCGCGGAGATCAAGACCGGCGGCGCGGCGATCCTCAGATTTGCGCGCACTGTCCGCGGTCCGGGCCTCAGCGCGATATCGGAGCTGCTTGAACTGGCGGTGAAGAAAAACGCGGCGATCACCGCTGTCGGCGTTGAAGATCAGGCGTCGTTGTCGGCGCTGAAAGGCCTCGGCTTTGCCGCGGCGCAAGGCAATCACCTTGGAAAGGTTGGCCCGCTCAACCAGTTCCTGCCTTCGCATGTGAATACCGTTCGCGCCAATCTCGGTCTCGAGCCGTTGTCGAGCGACGATCTTGCCGCGCTGTTCCGGACAGGAGCGCCAATTTTTGCAGCCCAGACGCCTGCGGCGGCGACCCCGAATGCCGCTGCGACGGCGCAGGCAAGCGTCGCAGAAGATGTAGCGGGCGATGCCCGCGACATTGGCGCGAGCGACATTGGGTCGAGCGAGTTTGGTGTGAACGACATAAGCGCGAACGACTTCAGTTCGGGTGATGTTCGTTCGGACGACTTAAATTCGAATAGTGCAGGTTCGAAAGACGGGGCTGCTTCGCCTGCCGATCGCGAGGATCAAGAGAAAATCATCGAACGGCTCGCGGCAAGGCTTGCCCGCACGGAGGCCCCTTCGCCGTCGCCCGAACAGCCGCCAACCGCTGCAGACGCCAAGGCGGCCGCTATTACCCGCGCGCGCCAGCGCACGATTGCGCGCGATCGCATCAATGCGAGAAATGCGCTTCGGGATAAAGCCGAACAGCAAGACGCTGGCGCCGGGGCGCAAGCCGCCGCGCGCGATATGCAAGACCGCCTGTCGCGCGAGTTTGAAGCTTTCGTGGACGAAACGCCGGATACGCCCGCTGCTGAGGCGCACGCCGCTGACACGCGCGCGGAAACATCCGCGCCGCAGTCGCTGCCTGGCGACGGAAAGGCCGGCGAAACCGCGGCATACGCCGCTGCCGCTCTGCCACCGGACGAACCGGCGGACCCGCCGCCAACAGCTGTTGCGGCCCCGCGCCCCAGCCCGGGCCAGAGTTCGAGCCCGCGCCTCAGTCCCCGTATTGTCAGAACGCAAATGCCGGTCAATGGCGCGGGCGCACGCTTTGTGCAGACCTTGCGCGTCTCTGGCGCCGAAGGCGTTACGCCCATTGCGCCGGGGCCCGCGCGCATGGAACGCGCGCAAACCCCTCTTCCGCAAAACATGGCGGCCGATGCGCTGGCGCCCGAACCCGCGCCGCAAGCCGCCGCCGTCGAAGATACGCTCGATCAGGAAATCCCGGCAACTGGCCCATCGACCGAATGGGTCGAGGAAACGGTCGCCGTCGCGGCCAACTTTGCGCCGCGCCGGCCGCGCCGCCGCCGGCGCAAGATCAAGAACATCCTTGGTATTCCGTACACGGGCTATTTCTGGCCGCGCTGGGCGCGCGAATGGGCGGCCGACCGGCGCGCGTTGCGCGAAGCGCGCACCCTTGAGGATTGACGCGCGCGGTTGGAGCGCCGGGTTCGCGCAGGCGCGCGCCCCGGCGTGACGGCCTCTATGCGAAACGCGTCAAGGGATACTGGCATGCGAGAAAGACGGTGGTCGCCCGGCCGCCCTCACTGAAACGCCTGAATGCCCGTGATCGCGCGGCCCAGAATCAGCGCATGGATATCGTGTGTGCCTTCATAGGTGTTGACGGTCTCGAGATTCACCGCGTGGCGCAGCACATGATATTCGTCCGAGATGCCGTTGCCGCCATGGATGTCGCGCGCAGCCCTCGCAATATCGAGCGCCTTGCCGCAATTGTTTCGCTTCATCAGCGAGATCGCTTCCGGCACATACGCGCCAGCGTCGAGCAGGCGGCCGAGCGCGAGACTGCCTTGCAGCCCGAGTGCAATTTCCGTCTGCATGTCGGCGAGCTTTTTTTGCACCAGTTGCGTTGCCGCGATCGGCTTGCCGAAAACAATGCGGTCGAGCGCATATTGGCGCGCGGCCATGAAGCAGAATTCGGCCGCGCCCATCGCGCCCCAGGAAATCCCGTAGCGCGCCTTGTTGAGACACGAGAACGGACCGCGCAAGCCCCGCACGCCGGGCAGCAAATTCTCCTTTGGCACGAGCACATCGTCGAGTGCGATCTCGCCTGTCACCGACGCGCGCAAGCTAAGCTTTCCCTCGATCTTCGGCGTTGAAAAGCCTTTCATGCCGCGCTCGACGATGAAGCCGCGAATGTCGCCTTCAAGCTTTGCCCAGACGACCGCCACGTCGGCGATGGGCGAATTGGTGATCCACATCTTCGACCCATTGAGACGATAGCCGCCCGCGACCGCCTCGGCGCGCGTGCGCATCGCTCCGGGATCGGAGCCGCCATCGGCTTCGGTCAATCCGAAGCACCCGACGAACTCACCCGACGCGAGCCTCGGCAGGAATTTGCGCTTCTGGTCTTCCGAGCCAAACGCCTCGATCGGGTACATGACAAGCGAGGATTGCACCGACATCGCCGAGCGATAGCCGCTGTCGACGCGCTCGACCTCGCGCGCGATCAATCCGTACGCGACGTTCGACGCGCCGCCGCCGCCATATTCCTCCGCGACCGTCGCGCCGAGAAGGCCTTGAGCGCCGAGCTCCGTCATGATCGCGCGGTCAAATTGCTCTTGCCGGTTCGCCATCAGAATGCGGGGGCTCAGCTTGTCGTCGCAGAACGCCCGCGCGGCGTCGCGGATCATCCGCTCTTCGTCCGTCAGCTGCGTCTCAAGCGAGAGCGGGTCGTCCCATTTGAAGGTTTCTTTGCTGTCGCCCATGGCCGGCCTCGCTGGAGTTGGCGCGTGAGTGCGCCCAATTTGTTGGTTTACCGCGCCCGGGCCGGAGCGGTCAAAGGGACCGATCGCCGCC
Organism: Parvularculaceae bacterium; assembly: GCA_046154725.1. Classification (GTDB taxonomy): domain Bacteria; phylum Pseudomonadota; class Alphaproteobacteria; order Caulobacterales; family Parvularculaceae; genus Amphiplicatus. The sequence goes on from JBJXFO010000097.1 coordinate 9,908, forward strand.
TCTGTGCGGAAAGGTCGGCAGCGCGAATGGGCGAAATGCTTGAAGGCTAAAAGCTGACCCTTGCATCGCGCGTCCCCTGCCCTATAAACCGCCGCGATCGTTACGGCCCTCCGCGCGTCACCGAGATGCGGCCCGGATCCGGTGTTCAACTGGACGAAAAGGACCGATTTCCCATGGCAAAAACTCCAACCGCCAAATCGCCGGACAACCGCAAGGCCGAACTGCTCTCGACCGAGGTCGAACATATTGACATCGCGTCGTTCGACGCGCGCCCGATTATCGACGCGTGGGGCAAGATGTCGTTTACCTCGCGCGATGCGGCGCGCGCGGCCCAGATTCTCAACATGGCGCTGGAAGACAAGGCGTGCTCGCCCTGGCTGATCATGGCCGGATCGACCGGCGCGGGCGGGTGCCTGCATGTCTGGCGCGACATGGTCGAGTACAACATGGTCGACGCGGTCGTTGCGACGGGCGCCTGCATTATCGACATGGATGTCCTCGAAGCGCTTGGCTTCAAGCACTATCAGGCAAACGAAATCCCCGACGACAATGTGCTGCGCTCGCTCTACATTGATCGCATTTACGATACCTATATCGACGAGGACGAACTCCAGAACGTCGATCACACGATTTATGATATTTGCGAGCGGCTGGAGCCGAGGCCCTACACCTCGCGCGAATTCATTCACGAGATCGGCAAATGGCTCGCCGCCGGCAACGCCAAGAAAAAGGATTCGCTGATCCAGCGCGCCTACGAGAAAGGCGTACCGATCTTCGTTCCGGCGTTCTCGGATTGCTCGGCCGGCTTTGGCATCGTCAAGCACCAGGTCGAGCGCCGCAAGGCCGGCAAGCCTTATATGACGATCGATTCGGGCGGCGATTTCCGTGAACTGACAGAGATCAAGCTCGCGGCTGGCACCACCGCGCTCTTTATGGTCGGCGGCGGCGTGCCGAAAAACTTCGCGCAGGACACAGTCGTTTGCGCCGAGATCCTCGGCCATGACGACGTCGAGGTGCACAAATACGCGGTGCAGATCACGGTCGCGGACGTGCGCGACGGCGCCTGCTCATCCTCGACGCTCAAAGAGGCGGCCAGCTGGGGCAAGGTTTCGACCGTGCACGAACAAATGGTCTTTGCCGAAGCAACCAGCGTCGCGCCGTTGATCGTCTCGGACGCCTATCATCGCGGCCACTGGAAGACGCGCGAGCCGCGCCGCTGGGCAAAGCTGTTCGCCTAAGCGGCGGCAAATAATCGAGAAGACTGAGGGCGCGCCAGTGGCGCGCCCTTTTGTTTCCGGCGCAGGCGAAAAATACCAAAGATTGCGCAGCCCGCCACGTAGAGAAGCGACAAGTCGAACAGCCGGTTCATCCAGAATGCGGACCACCAATGATCAAACTCGATGACGGCGTTCAGGAGATGCAGGAGCAGCGAACAATACATCAAGGCAAGCAGAGGCAAGTGGATGTATTTGCTTCGGATGCACGCGGTTATCAGCGCCATTTCGATGATGCATATGACAGCATAACCCCAAGTCCAGCCATTATCCGCCAACGCAAAATACCAGAACTGCGACAAAAGCCAGCCAGATGCTAAAATAATGGCGGCAGCGCGCAGCGTTTCTTCCCGGGAAGCGGCGGCGAAATATGCGACAGCCGCTAAAGCCGTCGCATAAAATGAAATCGTTATCCAATCCCAAGGAGTGATCTGACAATCTCCGCAGGCGGATTTTTACCTGTGCCGCCGCCGTTCGCCTCAAAAATTCTCACCCCAGCCTCCAGCGCCGACGATTGCAGCGCGGCGTGCGCCTGCGTCGTGACGTCGGCGAGTTGGACAAGCGCTTTCGAAATGTCGTCGTAGGCTTTCATGGTTGCCTCGGCGTTAATCTTGTCGGCAGCCGACGCCGCTGTTGCCGAACCCGCCGCGACGAACGCTGCGAGACCGGCAAGTTTTTTCTCAAATTTTAGAAGCTGGACCTGCTCTTTACGAACATCTTTAGTCATCCGTTATCTCCAAAGGGCTAAACGTGGATGGAAAGAACGCAACACAGCAACCATGCCGTGAGTCGCGGCGCTGTTGATGACGGTTTTGGGATATTATGACGAGCGATAGTGAAGACGATTATGCGGGGCGCATTGCGCGCTCAATGTGGCGCGTCGCCAAACGCCGCGCGTTCGCGCTCGCTAGCGGCGGGTCGTTTGCAGATAGCGCTCCGCGGCTTGCCGGGCGAGCGCATCAGCCTCGGCGCGGCGCGCAGACGGGGCCGACATCTCTTCGAGAATTTCTGCAAAGACTGGCAGAAGAGCTTGAACAAGACGGTCCGCGTTCCGGCGCGTCGTAACAGTCGACAGCGCCGCGTAAGCGCTGGCCGCGGCATCCGCGGCAAGGCGCGGCAAATGCTCATCGCCCTTGCGGTTTGCGCCGCCGAGCAGCGCTGGCAAAATATCCGCCAGAATGCATTCAAGCGCTTCGGCATCGAGTTCTGCGTCATTGACCGCCGCGCGGCGCCGTAAATCAACCACGGCTTCGGCGCCGCCAAGCAGATCGTCAAGCGTCAATGCGCCGCCGGCCGCATCGACGATGCGTTGAGCAAGGCGATAGTCGATCGCCGCATCGCCAGCCAGAATTTGCTGGAACAGGCGCGCATCAATGCCGACCTGCCGCGCGAACGCGGCTTGGCTGACGCCGACTGCGAGGAGATGGTCCAACACCGCTTTCATCGCCCGAAATCTGACCGGGAATGTCCAACACTGCCTTAACGGGCAACGTCGATTGCCGCGCGCGAACGGGCCGGTTAGACCCTGCCGCCATGGCCCCTCCCCTCTTAACGCTTGAAGATATCCGGCTTACCTTTGGCGGCGACGCGCTGTTCGACGGCGCGCGCCTTGTGATCGAGCCGGGAGCGCGGATAGCCCTCGTCGGCCGCAACGGATCGGGAAAATCGACACTGTTGAAGATTGCGGCAGGCCAGATCGAGCCCGACGACGGCGTGCGCTATGTCGATCCCGGCGCCGCCATTTCCTACCTCCCCCAGGAGCCGGATTTCTCCGCGTTCCGCGCGGTCGGCGACTATGTCGAGGCCGGGCTCAGCGATGCCGGCGACGGCGATCTCGGCCGGCTCTATGCGGATTTCGCGATCGACCCGCATGCTCAATGCGCCACGCTGTCGGGCGGCGAGGCGCGGCGCGCGGCGCTGGTCCGCCTGTTCGCCGGCCGGCCGGAAGCCATGCTGCTCGACGAGCCGACCAACCACCTCGACCTGCCGGCAATCGAGGCGCTGGAGGAAACGCTGGCCGCGTCCCGCGCGGCGATCGTCGTCATCAGCCACGACCGGCGGTTTCTCGAAACGCTCACGACACGGACGGTGTGGATCGATCGCGGCCAGACGCGTTTTCTCGATCGCGGTTTCAAGGATTTTGAGGCCTGGCGCGACAAGGTGCTCGAAGATGAGGAAACGGCAGCCCACAGGCTCGACCGCAAGATTGTTGCGGAGGAACACTGGGTCCGTTACGGCGTGACCGCGCGCAGGAAGCGCAATGTTCGCCGCATGCGCGAGCTTGGCGATCTGCGAAAAGAGCGGCGCGAGCGGCGGCGCGCGCCCGGCGCCGTCGCGTTTTCAGCCAATGTCGCACAAGCCTCCGGCAAGCGTGTGATTGGCGCCGAGCACATTTCCAAAAGCTTCGGCGCGCGGATTATTGTCGATGATTTCTCAATCGACATCGCGCGCGGAGACCGCATTGGCATTGTCGGACCCAACGGCGCCGGCAAAACGACGCTTCTGAAGATGCTGACGGGCGAGACAAAGCCGGACAGCGGCACAATCACGCTCGGCGCTGGCAATGCGATGGTGACGCTTGACCAGCGGCGGGCAAGCCTGAAGGCCGACGACCGCGTCGCCGATGCGATCACCGACGGGCGCGGCGACTGGGTGACGATCGGCGAGGAAAAGCGGCACGTTTCGAGTTATCTGAAAGACTTTCTCTTCAAGCCGGACCAATGGCGAACGCCGGTCGCTGCGCTCTCCGGCGGCGAGCGCGGGCGCCTTGCGCTTGCCGCAGCGCTTGCAAAACCGTCGAACCTCCTTGTGCTCGACGAGCCGACCACCGACCTTGATCTAGAGACGCTCGACCTTCTCGAAGAGGTGATCGCCGATTATCAGGGTACACTGATCATCGTCAGCCATGACCGCAGCTTTCTCGACCGCACAGTGACATCCGTCATTACGACCGATCCGTCGGGACGCGAAGGCAGATGGATGGAATACGCCGGCGGCTATGACGATATGATCGCGCAGCGGGGACGCGCGCCGGGGTCGCTCAAACGGTTAGCCGCCAGAGCCGCTGCCGCGCCCGCTCCCGCGAAGGCGGCGGCGCAGGGCAAGGCGGCCAAGCTCTCGTTCAAGGAAAAATTCGCACTCGAACAATTACCGATCCGCATCGAAGTGCTCCAGCGCGAGATTGCGGCGCTAAAGGCCGCGCTCGCCGACCGCTCGCTCTTTGACCGCGACGCCAACGCCTTTGCCGTGAAAGCCAAGGCGCTTGCCACAGCGGAGGGCACCCTTGCGAGCGCCGAGGAGGAATGGCTGGCGCTCGAGATCAAGCGCGAGCAGTTGTAGGACGAGCGGACATCCCGCCACGGCTGGCGGATAGTGAACCGCGACGGGTTTGGCCCGCGTAGTAGTTATTGTTTTGAGGCTGATCATGATCACGCGTCGCAATGTTGTCGAAGCGGTGGTAGGTTTGCCGTTGCTCGCCGCCTATCCGGCTTTCGCCGCCGCGCATGCTGATTGGGGGCAAGACATTCGCCTTCTCCGACGCGCCTACACGGCGTTGCATCCGGGCCTTTATCGATACGCGACGCCGGCGCAAGTGTCCGCCCGCCTCGACCGGCTCGAAGCCTCGTTCGCCAAGGGGCCGGCGCTTGGCGAAGCGTATCTTCAGCTCTCGGAGTTTCTCGCAAGCCTGCAATGCGGCCATTCCTACGCGAATTTTTATAATCAGTCAGACGCGGTCGCCAGCGCGCTCTTCAACGCGCGCTCACGCTTGCCATTCTTTTTTCGCTGGCTTGACGGGGCCATGATCGTCACCGGCGGCAGCGACGATCCGGTTTTGGCGGCAGGAACGGAAATACGATCGATCAACGGCGTCTCGGCGCAGGAAACGCTGAAAGCGCTGATGCCGTACGCCCGCGCCGATGGCGGCAACGACGCCAAGCGGCGCGCACTGCTCGAAGTCAGCGGCCTTGACGCCTATGAGACTTTCGACATTTTTCATTCGCTAAAATTTCCGCCGGCATCAGACATGATCGCCCTCAAAGTGCGCACGACGCCCGGCGGCCCGACGCGCAAGCATGCCGTTCGCGCACTCGATCTGGCTGAGCGTCGTGCGATGAGCGCCAGCGACAATCCCGACGCGGATGCGCCGCAATGGACGTTCGCTTGGATGGCGGAGCGCACGGGTCTCCTCACTATGCCGGGCTGGGCGCTATTCAACAGCAAATGGGATTGGCGGGCGTTCCTCGACGGCGTCTTCGCCGAACTCGCTGACCGCGGCGCGACCGGCCTCGTCGTCGATCTGCGCGGCAATGAAGGCGGGCTCGATTGCGGGCACTTGATCATCGCACGCCTGATCGACAAAGACCTGGTTATCGACGGGGGCGACCGCAAAGTGCGTTATCGCAAGGTTCCGGACGCCCTCAATCCCTATCTCGACACTTGGGATAACTCCTTTCGTGACTGGGGCGACGACGCAGTTGCGGTTGAAAACGGCTTCTATCGCCAGACAAAGTATGACGATGACGCGCGCGGCGAGGTTATCGCGCCAATGGGGCCTCGGTTTGCCGGAAAAGTCGCGATCCTCATCGATGCGCAGAACAGCTCGGCGACCTTCCAGTTCGCGAGCATCGTGCAGTCGAACCGCCTCGCGACGCTGATCGGAGAGCCAACGGGCGGCAACAAGCGCGGCATCAACGGCGGCGCATTTTTCTTTATGCGCCTGCCGAAGTCGGGGATCGAAGTCGATTTGCCGCTGATCGGCTATTTCCCGACGACGCCGCAACCGGATGAAGGCCTTAAGCCGGATATCATCGCCGCGCCATCGATTGAAGACATCCGGTCGAGCCGCGACCGCGTCAAGGAAAAGGCATTGGCGTTCGTCAGCGCGTAGCGGCGCAGGATTTTCAGCCGACGCGCTGGCCATGCTCGTCAATCAGCAAGGAGCCGTCTTCCTTGGCGAAGGGACCCGGCGGCCAGCGTTCGAGGAGGTCCAGAACTCTCTCGCTCGGACGGCATAATCTGACGCCCTTCCCTGTACAGACGATCGGCCGGTTGACAAGAATCGGGTGCGCGATCATCGCTGCGAGGATATCGTCGGGACTGACGCCATCGGCCAGAAGCCCAAGCTCTGCGGCGGGCGATTTGGACTCCCGCAGCGCTGTGCGCGGGCTAAGGTCTGCGGCAGCGAAAAGCCCGAGCAAATGCGCCCGCGTCCAGCCGTCGCGGCGATAGTCGATCACGACCGGCTTAAAGCCAGCCGCTTCAATGATGGCGAGGACGTTGCGGGATGTGCCGCAATCCGCATTGTGATAAATGACGACCATCGATTCCCTGCCCTTCCGGTTGTCATCGCGGCGATTGGCGATTAATCAATCTTCATGGATACGTCAAAAGTAATCCTTGCCCTGTCGGCGCTGGCGCAGGATACGCGCCTGCAGGTGTTTCGCCTGCTGATGACGGAAGGCGCCGAAGGCTTGCCGGCGACGGAAATCGCGAACCGGCTTGGCGTTCGTCAGAACCTGATGTCGACCCATCTCAATATTCTGGCCGCTGCTGGCCTCACAAATTTTCGGCGCGATGGACGCCGGATATTGCATGCAGTCGATATCGAAACGACCCGCGATTTAATGTCGTTTCTTGTCCAGGATTGCTGCAACGGACACCCGGAGGCCTGCGCGTCGTTGCTGGATGCAGCGATCGGCAAAGATGGACGGGCAGCTATTAATCGTTAGTTCAAGATATATTGATTTATAGCGTTAACGATGGTATGATCGTCCTTTGTAATGGAGGATTTATCATGGCTAGAAATCGAAATCCCTTGAGCGTCCTGTGCGCAATGAGCGCCGCGATGGCGATTGCGGCAACAGCCGCCGCCAGCCCAACGGGCGGGTCGGTCATCCTTAAAGCATCCGGCGATCGGGGCTGGACGCTCGACTGCACGTTTCAGCGCGGCGACGCCTCGCCGCTCACCCGCAAAGCCAGGGGCCGCGGCAAAGTCGAAACGATTGCAGTCAAGGGCGCGACCGCCGGCGCGTGCGAGTATTCCGGCCCAGGCCGGGGCGCCTTTCAAATCCGCTTCGTCGATGAAAATGCTGTGGACGATTGCCCGTTCGTGCGCATCGAGGATGCTTGCATTGGCCGCTTCGAAGCGGGCGCAAGCGGGACGTTCAGTTTCTGAACGCCTCGCTGCCCGTTAACCATAACGCTTAATTCCCTGACCGGTTGGTCAGGGAATAGAGATTTTTCGCCTTTAGGGCGAGTTTGCCTCGCACTATTCGCGCAAATGCAGACTTGAAAGTGCGCGCCGCAGGCTACATACTAAATCGTGGAGCATAGCGCGAAGATCGTGCGCGGCGCTCGTTGAAAAGTCCGGCGGGTCCTTGCGCTGCGGTCTTCAGGCTGTGCGCGGACGTCTACCAATCAATCGGCCCGCAACAACTGGCGGCTGAGCGGCTTGTTTTATTGCCCCATTTGATGGAATCCGCATAGTACGGATAAAATCGCTGGAACCCGCGAAGAATAAGGGTTTGGCCTCTCGTAAGAGCGCCGGACACTGCGAATAGTGCGGATAAGCGCGATAATATCCGTATCTGGCATTTGCCGCTTCAGCTACGGCAGTATTGATCCTATCCTCAACGAGAGGTCGAGGGGGCGCGCTTGCCGGACGTTTTCATCTCCTACAGCCGGAAAGACCGCCCGATCGCCGAGGCGATCGCCGCACAATTGTCAGCCGCCGGAGCCGAAGTCTGGTGGGACCGCGACCTCCTCGGCGGCGAGGACTATCGCAAGAAAACCGCCGGTGTCATCTCTCAGGTCGCCGTGGCGATCGTCGTCTGGTCGCGGCGTTCGATCGACAGCAGCTGGGTCGTTGGCGAAGCGTCTGCGGCGCGCGAACGCAAAGTGCTTGTGCCAGTTACCGCCGACGGCGTGATGCCGCCGCTCGATTTCAGAAGTCTCAACACAATCGACATGGCGTCATGGGCGCCGGGCGACCCTTTGCCAGACATGTTGTTGCGGGCGATCAGCGACAGAATTGGCAGGCCTTTATCGATCACGTCGTCACCTCAGAAATCGGAAGGGTTGGACCGATTTGCCAGGAATGTCGCGCGGTCATGGTTCGCCGATTTCGAGTGTCTTCTGTTTTCGTTCATCGCGCAGGGATTTGCGTCGGCGCTGACGAATATTCCGCTTGCGATCCATGAGGACAAGCTGTCGACAATCGCCGTCGCGGGCATCGCGACGCTGAACGCCGTCGTCACCGCGGCTGTCATTATGCGGCCTGCATTATCGACCAAACGGCTTGCCATTGCCGCCGCCTGGTTTGCAGCTGCGATCGGCGTCGGCATTGCCGGCTATTACGTGACCGGCGCTTTGTATTCGACGCTGGAAATCAACGAATACCTGACGTTTGTCGGGTTCTGGGCGCTCGGCTTGCTCCTTGTCCTGGACGCAGCCCGGCGCGCGGCGCCGAACGCCTGACGCCGCGCCTTAAGCGATGGGTGGCGCTCACTCTGCAAGGACGACGTCGCCCGACTGTTCGGCGAGCGTTGCCAGGGCATCCATTGTCGCCGGCAACGCCGCACGGAACTGCGGACCGAGCCGATCGCTCCAGAAACCGCCTAGCGCGCCGCTGAACGATACGTCATGGCGAAATACAGTCGGCGAGAGCGATACGAACGATCGGCGGACCGTCAGGCGCGCCAATGGAAGACTGGTCTCAAACGAATAGGATTGGCCCTCAATGTAGTCCGTCACCCGAAACTGCGCGGTCGGCCCGGAAAGCGGCGCAATTTCTCCGATGGCGCCGGCCGCCATGGGCCCCTCAAGCCGGGCGCTTTTCAGGCCCTTGTCCCAGTCTTTCCAGGTCGAGGCGTCCGTCCACAGCGCCCAGATCGCGTCGGGCGGCGCCGACGTCTGGCGCTCATGTTGGAATGCCGAGTTATCTCCGGCGGCAATGACGGCGCCGTCAATGATCTCCGGCTTGCCGCATGCCGATAGGCAAAGAAACGCGACCGCTGACAAATTGCGCGCAGAGTGCATGACTTTCTCCCTGATCCCAAAGAGATACGCGCAGCCTCTCCTAGCGGTTCATGGGTCCGGCTCAAGAATGAAGGCAACGCCGCCCTCTCAATCCTTGGTGCGCTTCTTTCGCATGTTGGGCGACAACGCCTTCTTCCGTATGCGGACTGATTTCGGCGTCACCTCGACGAGTTCATCTTCGCCGATATAGGCAATCGCCTGTTCAAGGCTCATGCGGCGCGGCGGCACGAGGCGCATCGCTTCATCCGCCGCCTTCGTGCGGATGTTGGTGAGTTTCTTTTCTTTCAGCGGATTGACGTCGAGATCGTCATCCTTGGCATTCTCGCCGATCACCATGCCTTCATAGACAGCCTCTCCGCCGCCAATAAAGAGCGTGCCGCGCTCCTGAATATACCAGAGCGCATAGACAACCGACGAGCCGTTATCGGTCGAAATGAGCACGCCGTTACGGCGTCCCTCAATCGATCCCTTGTGCGGCGCGTGTTTCAGATAGGAACGGTTCATCACGCCCGTGCCGCGCGTGTCGGTCAAAAACTCGCCGTGATAGCCAATGAGGGCGCGTGCCGGCGCATGCATGATAATGCGCGTCTTGCCGGCGCCGGAGGGCTTCATCTCGGCAAGCTCGCACTTGCGGCGCGTCAGTTTCTCGATCACGACCCCGGTGAACTCATCGTCGACGTCGATGAAGACCTCTTCAATGGGCTCCAGCAATACGCCGTTTTCATCCGTGCGCGTCACAACGCGCGGGCGCGACACAGAGAGCTCGAAGCCCTCGCGCCGCATATTCTCGATGAGGACGCCCAATTGAAGCTCGCCGCGCCCGGCAACTTCCATGGCGTCGCCGCCCTCCGCATCGGTGACGCGGATCGCCACATCGCCCTCGCCTTGCCGCAACAGGCGGTCGCGAATGACGCGGCTCTGCACCTTGTCGCCTTCGCGCCCGGCGAGCGGCGAATCATTGGCGGCAATCGTGATCGCCAGAGTTGGCGGATCGATCGGCTGCGCGGGGATCACTTCGTCATTCTCGAGATCGCAGAGCGTGTCGGCGACCGAGGCGTCGCCGAAGCCGGCGATCGCGACGATATCGCCGGGCTCGGCCGTATCGACAGGCTGACGCTTCAGCCCGCGAAACGCCAGCACTTTTGAGATGCGCACGCGTTCGATTTCGCTGCCGTCGCGCGCCAGCGCCTTCATCGTCACGCCGGGCTTGGCGATGCCGGAAATGATGCGCCCCGTAAGGATGCGGCCGAGATAGGCGTCGGCTTCAAGCGTCGTCGCCAGCATCTTGAACGGCAGGTTTTTCGCGTCCGGCGCAATCGGCGGCGGCGGCACATGCTCGACAATTTTTTCAAACAACGGCGCGAGATCAACGCGCGGACCGTCCATGGTCAGCGACGCCCAGCCGTCGCGGCCAGCCGCGTAGACAACTGGAAAATCAAGTTGCTCATTCGATGCGCCAAGCGCGGCAAAGAGATCGAAGGCGAGATTGAGCGCGTCGTCAGGATCGGCGCTCGGGCGGTCGACCTTGTTGAGGACGACAATCGGCCGGAGTCCCAGCGCCAGCGCTTTTGACAACACGAACTTTGTCTGCGGCATCGGGCCTTCGGATGCGTCGATCAAGAGGAGGCAGCCGTCAACCATCGACAAGATGCGCTCGACCTCGCCGCCAAAGTCGGCGTGGCCGGGCGTGTCGACGATATTGATGCGGATCGGCGTTTCGCCCTTTTCCCAGAGAACGCTGGTGCATTTGGCAAGAATGGTGATTCCGCGCTCGCGCTCGATATCGTTCGAATCCATCGCGCGCTCGGCCATTTCCGTGTTCGCGCGCACCGTGCCCGATTGGCGCAGCAGCGCATCGACAAGCGTCGTTTTGCCGTGGTCGACGTGGGCGATGATGGCAATGTTGCGAAGGGCGGTCATGGGCGAAATCGGTCTTTCGTCGTGCGGGCGCCGGTGCGGAGCTTGCCCAGCGGGCGCGAGGGCTGTCGCCGAATTTTTGCTGCGGCGCAAGAGGCAGGGGCGATCAACGCCTAATTCAAGGGATTAATGACTGTTTCAATCGACCGCCAATCGACAATCTTGAAGTTCTGCTTTTGCCCTTTCGGCAGGTTGAAACCGTCCTGGACAATCAGCGCGCCGGCCGGGAAATCGGCGCCCAAGGCGACCGGGGTCGCCTCAAGTCCGTCAGTTTCTTCAGCGCCGTCGACGGCCCCGGCGGGGCCTATCCTGAAGCGGCCAAGGAAGCGATTGTCGCCGCTGCGGTCGTAAACCGCATAGCTGTAATCGCCCTGGGACGAGACGATGAGATAGCCGCTGGCCGGGCCAATTTTGTACAGCGCCATGCCCTCGATGTCGGCGGTGATGCCGCTGACGCCGCCGACTTCATCGACCAGAGCCGGCGCGCCAAACAATTCGTTGGCGAACGACGCCTTCCAGACGCCGCGGCCTTCTTCGCCAATATAGAGCGTGCCCGCCTCGTCATCGAAGACGCACCCCTCGAGCTGCGTTGCCAGCTTGAGACGCGCCGCTTCGACGCCAGTTCCCTCGCCGGTCAGCCGATACGCGATGAGATCGCCGGTCTTGTACGCAACAAAAACCATGACGGCGCCGGCGCTGTTGCCCATGCACAGCCCATACGGTTCAACGATCGTCGAGGCGAATGCGCCAGATTTGCGCAACTTCCCGTTCTCGATGACGAAGAGCGTGATCGTGTTGTCAGAGCGGTTCGATGCGGCGGCAATGTCACCGGAAAATGCGCCGGCGGCGACGCCCTGGCGAAGGTCAATATTGTTGAGCGCGCCAACGGGAAGAAACTGCGTTACCGATCCGTCAAGCGCGTAGGCATAGAGCCCTGCTTGCTTATCCGTACCGAGAATGATGCTCCGCTCCGGCGCCGCCGCATCAATCCAGATCGCCGGATCGTCGGCCGCATCATCGGGCGAGCCGACAGCTGCGGTTTCGCGCGCAGCCGGCGCTTCCGGCAGCGGCGCGAACGGCGTCGCGCAAGACGCCAGCAGCATCGCCGGGAGCCCAAGGAAAAACAGTGCGTGCGACATGGTCTCGATCCTGGTTCACGGCCGCGTGGCCGGCTTCGACAATGGCAGTCCTAGGGGGCAGTCCTCGGGACGCATGCGGTCGGCGCTATGCAGCCTGCTGTCTGACGTCAATCTCTGACGCCTGATTACGGGCCACTTTTCACAACGCCGTCATCCTTCTTCGCGGAAGCCGAGGTCCCGGCGGACGTTTTCGCGCCCTTCGTTATTGATGTGCGAGCGGCGCAACCTCGGGTTAAAACAGCGCTGAAAAAAGTGCGGACACTGCGGATGCGGCGGACAAAGCGGCGTTGCGCGCTCAGCACAAAGCGTGGATTGACGCGGGGTCCAGCGTTTTTTTCCGCACTCTCCGCACTCGCCTCTTGCGCGAAAAGTCCGCACTGCGGGCGGTTATCGCCTTCTACTTTCATGTCCATCCGCCTTACTCCTGACCAGAATGCAAGCACACCCACCATAAAGCCTCGCGGACGGGGTGGGATAAGGTGGGGGATAAGTAGGGGGGTAAGGTGGGGGATAACTCGTGGGACGCCGCCGTTAACCATCTAAGGAATTGAACGGATTAGCGTTTTCTGATCCCGTTATAGGTACGCGAGGGGGTGCGTCTCAACCAGCGGGCGAGTCGGATGCCTGCGCCAAAAAACATTTCGAAGGTTTTTGCGCCTTTACCTCCCCCAAAATCATGCACGCGCCCCCGGACCAAATCCGAGGGCGCGCCGCATTAATGCGCGAAGGCAAACGACTAGACGCGGGTCAGATCCGACGTGTCATCATTCAGCGCGACCGCTTCGCCATCGACGAAGATGACGGTGTAGGGGACATAGCCGCCATAGGCGCCCGACGGGAGGCGGGCTTTCACCCGCACATCAACGCCCCAACCCGGCAAGCCCTCATAACCGCTGACGGACGCGATGACGCGATACGGCTCGCTCACGACCTGAACCTTGGCGCCGCGCCGGTCGTCGAGCCGGCTCTCGATATAGTCGGCCGCCCGCACGGGATAATCATCGGGGCAAGGCTTGATGTCGCCCGCGACGGAGGCGCCTGTCAAAAATGCAATGCCAGCCGCCGCGGAGACAATCGACTTGAGGAAATTCATGGGACATTCGCTTTCTTGGTTGCGACCGGCGAGGCGTCACCGATCTGTAACTGAACTGTCATCAGAATGTCATATTCGAACCGGCAGTCAAGAGTTTTGCGCAACTATTGCGCATTTTTTTATAACAAGGCGTCCAGGGTGCGCTGCATAGCGAGCCCTCGCCTCTCGCGCGGCTCTGGAAGAGGATCGGCGACGCGCCCGCCTTCTTGCGCAATCGGGCAGCGACCGGGTTTTGCCCAGCCGCCGCGACATGGATAAGGTAATTGCGGGGAAGGCATGAGGAGGGGCGACATGGCGCGGTCGAACAAGCGCTCGGTGAAGTTTGTTGAGCCGGGGCGCTACATTCTCAACATGGTGCTGTTTTTGACTGCGGTTGCAGCGGTCGTTTTCTACCTGTCGCCATATAGCCCCGACCCGAGCCCCGTCCTGATCGACGCTTTTGCGGCGAATCCGGCGCTGAACGGATTTATCCTGTTCGTGCTTGCTTTCGGCATTATCTATTACCTCCGGCAGGCCGGCGTGATTTCTCCAGCCGTCCGATGGGTCGAAGCGTTTCGCGATCGCGCGCGGCTGCCAAAGCCGCCGATGCTGATCAGCGCGATGACGAATTTCCTTCTCGATGCGGACGAAAAGGACGGCAAGACGAGAGAACGCGAAGTATCGATCTCCGCCGAGACGACGAGGTCTATCCTCGATTCAATCGGCACACGGATGGACGAAGGCCGCGAGAATGGCCGCTATATTGGCCACCTGCTCGTCTTCCTCGGATTGCTCGGCACCTTTTGGGGCCTCATTGAAACCGTCAATGGCGTCGTCAACACAATCAGCGGGCTCGCGGTTTCCGGCGGAGCGGCAGAGGACGCGATTGCGCAGCTCATCACCAATCTGAAGGCGCCGCTTGCCGGCATGGGAACCGCCTTTTCATCGTCGCTCTTTGGTCTTGCCGGATCGCTCGTCGTCGGGTTTCTTGATTTGCAGGCGAGCCAGGCGCAAGGGCGGTTTTATACGGACCTTGAAGACTGGCTGTCGGGCATGACAGAATCGCGCGCGGCCGCATCGGGCGTTCGATCGTCGCTTGGCAGCGAAGATGCGCCCTTTGCTTCGCTCGAAGCTGCGTTCGCGGCCAATACGGATGCGCTGATCAAAGCGCAGGCAAGCCAGATTGGCGAACTCAAGGATGAGATCCGCGCGCTGAACCGCTCGATCATTCGCGCCGGCAAGGAATAGCCGATGGCCCGGCGGCGGCGACCTTCCGAAGCCAATATCTGGCCCGGGTTCGTGGACGGGCTGACGACGCTCCTCCTTGTGCTGATGTTCGTCCTGTCGATTTTTGTCGTTGCGCAGTTTTATCTCGGCGCAAAACTCAATCTCGTAAAAGACGAATTGGCGACAAAGGATTCCGAGCTCTTGCGCCTGACTGCGCGCATCAACGAACTCGCCGAACAATTGGGGCTTGCGCAGGGCGAGAAGGATAAGCTCGCCGCCAGCATTCTCGCGCTGGAGACGACGATCGCCGACAAGGATGCGCAGCTTGCCGCTGCCGCGGCAGCGATTGCGCTCAGCCAGTCGGCCGTTGCCGCAAGCGCGGAAGAACTGAAAGCCGAAAAGGCGCTGAGCGACGATCAAAAATCGCAGATCGCGACCTTGAACGCGCAGCTCGCAGCATTGCGCCGCCAGTTGCAAAGCCTTCAGCAAGCCCTTGAGGCTGCTGAAGCGAAAGACAAAGACCAAAACACGCAGATCGAAAACCTGTCGCAGCGCCTAAACGCCGCTCTCGCGCGCAAGGTGCAGGAGCTTCAGGAAGTGCGCTCGCGATTCTTCGAAGCGCTGCGAACAGCGCTCGCTGGCCGCACCGACGTGAAAGTTGTCGGCGACCGCTTCGTCCTTGGCAGCGATGTGCTGTTTGGGTCGTGCTCCTCCGCTGTCGGCGAGGCGGGCAAGCTCGAACTCGATAAGGTTGCCTCGATCCTTCTCGACATTTCGGACGATATTCCAGCTGAGGTCGAATGGCTGCTGCGGGTTGAGGGCCACGCCGACGCTGTGCCGCTGGGCGCTGCCTGCGCGACGCGGTTCACGTCAAACCTTGATCTCTCGGCCAAGCGCGCCGTCTCGGTTGCCGAATATCTGAAGTCGCGCGGCGTGCCGGCCAAGCGCCTGATGGCGACGGGCCTCGGGTCGGAGTGGCCGCTGGTAGCGGGCTATTCCGCCGCGTCGCTCGCCCAGAACCGGCGTATCGAGTTCAAGCTGGACGCCCGATAGACGCGGCGCCCTGCATTGGCGTAACCTTCCGCAACAAGGCGTTGGGGGAAGACAGATGACCGCTCAAATCATTGGTCGCTTGGCCGCATTTTGTCTCAGCGCGTTGGCTCTTGCCGCCACCCCCCCGGCAGCAAATGCGCAAGAAGATGATGGCGCGCGTGCAGAATCGCTTCGCGCATCGCTGAAGACCCGCGCTCAGACAATTCTGCGCGACCGGCCGCCTGAGATCGGATTGCCGGCGCGGGAAGTCGTCGAGAGCCGCATCAACTGGACCGAGATGAAAACGCAAGCCGCGATCAGCGCGCGGCGCGATTCTGCGGCGCGCCAGTCCGTGACGGTGGCTGTCGTCCGCCCGCCGGGCCTGCGCGCCGCCGCCGCCGATCGTTTCAAAGGCGTACGCGCTGTTGAGGTCAATCGCGCGCAAGTGCCCGTGCTTGTTCCCGAAGGCGGGACGAGTGCGGGCCGCGTCGGTGAGACGCTGAAAATTTACGCGCAGGGCGATAGCTACTCCGCGATTTCGGAAATCGATGCGGGCGTTTCCATGCGCATTTCCGGCACGCGTAAAAAACTGGTGCTTGGCAATGCCAGCGCGGCGCGCGCCAAGATTTCGGCGATGCGCGCGCAACGGCGAACGCTTGCCAGCGTCGATGCGCCCTATCTCATCACGCGCAGCGACAGCGCCACCGATCTGTCGTTTGCAAAATTCGGCGCTGGATATGTGCTGTCCGTCATGTGTGACGATCCGGACACGGACGCCCGTTGCCTTGAAGACGAATTCATCGTCGCGCTCGCCTCAAACCTGATGCTCCTCAACCCGGAAGCGGGAGGCGAATAATGGCAAAGGACAAACAAGGCCAATCCGGCCGCGCCGTCATCTTCCTGATCATACTTCTCGCGCTCGCAGCGCTTGCGTGGTGGTGGTGGAAGAACGGGTCTTCGGTGTTGCCGCCGGCAGATCCCGTGGCCGGGCAAGACGATCTGCCTGCCGATGACAGCGACGCTCAGCCCGCTGATGACACAGGCGATGAGCCTGTCGATGACGAGCCTGCTGAGCCGCCAACCCTTACCGATATTGACGGCGCTGTTTTCAGCTTTGTGCCGGTCGGTGAATTATTGCCGAGTTCAGGGCCGGGCTTCGTCGATGAAACCGTTTACCGCAGCGATATTCTCTTCCCGACCGAAGACCCCGTTTATCTGAACAGCCAGGTTTATCGCTTCGGCGGCGGCCTTGGATCGGTGAATGGGATGGAGGGGGCGCAATGCGACGCGCGCAATTACGAATATCCCTGGCAGGACACCTTCTGCGAAAAGCGCGACCGCAACCAGCCGCTATGCCCCGGCGGCGGGCATGAGGGCCTCGACATCCGCCCGCACAGCTGCGCCAAAAATGTCCATTGGGCGATCGCGGCCGAAAACGCCCGCGTGATTGACGTTCGCAGGCACTGGGTGACGCTGCAGACCGACGACGGAACAATCTACAATTATCTTCATCTCAATATGAGCGAACTTGAGGTTTCCGAAGGCGATCTTGTCGCGCAAGGCGCGCGCATCGGAAAGATTTCGAACGATTTCTTCAAGTCGGACGGAACGGTCGTGCCGACGACAACACACCTCCATTTCGAGATGTACGAAAACTTCGTCGCAGAGGCTGGCGACGAACCGCTCTTTACCAAGGTCAATCCGTACATGACGCTTGTGTCAGCTTACGCGCGTAAACTCGGCGACGAATAAATTGAATGGCGGCGAGCACGGCGCGTCAAGCGCGCCGCGATCGTTCTTTTTCGTCTTCCGCCAAGCGCGATAATATCCCGTCCAATGCAATCTTGCGCCGAAGCAGCCGCCGCGCCTCGCCACGGCTTTCGTCGCAAGCCGTGACTGCCTCTACGCGCTGCTGTTTCAAAACTGCTATCTCAATCGAGCCAGCCCGGCGGCGCGCCTCAAGCGATGCAAACGCCGCGGTCAGATCGTCATCGCCACCAACGATGCGCGCGCGATCGACGACAAGCTTCGAGATTTTTTCATCCAGCCGCGACAGCTCCGCAAGGCTGATGCGCAGCTTGTCTTCGGCGAGCAGCAATTGCCGGCATATCAGATCGTGTATCGCCCGAATTTGAAGGTCATTCCGCTGTTTCACCGATCGCGCGCCTTCTTGCGTACCAGATCAGCGAAGTGAATGGCGGCGGCAACTGCCGCGAAGTGTTCGCGGCGAATTTCTTCCCCGACGCCGACGACGCTGTAGATGGCCCGCGCCGCTGGCGGGTCGCGGTGGATGGGGACGCCGTGCTGCGCGGCAATCTCCTTGATCTTCGCGGCCATATTGTCAGCGCCCTTGGCGACACAAACGGGCGGGCCGCTCGATGGCCCGTCCCACCGCAGCGCCACGGCGTAGTGTTCGGGATTGACCAGCAACACGCTGGCGCCCGGCACCGCCTTCAACATCTTGTTCGTCGCCAATGCCTTCGCACGCTCCCGGCGTGCGGATTTGAAGTGCGGATCGCCCTCCGTTTCCTTTGCCTCGCGCCGGATTTCATCGAGCGACATCATAAGTTTTTTCCGGTGCCGTGCGCGCACCCAAACCAGGTCAACTGCGCCGATTGAAGAGGAGAACAGGGAGATGGCGCCGATCAAAAGTGCAGCTTCGAGCGTAATCATGCCGCCAACAGCCTCGCCAGCCGCCAGCGCCGCACCGGGGAGCGCTTCGAACCGGTCGCGATAGACAAACAGGAACATGGCGAGGATCAGTCCGACGATCGTGAACGATCTTAAGAACTCCGCTATGCCATCGGGGCCATATTTGTGTTTGGCATTGGCAATCGGCGAAAGCCTCGACCACTTCATTTTCAGGCGCTGCGGCGCAAAGACGACGTTTTGCTGAAGCGCGAGGGCGGTTGCGACGGCGGCTGCCGGCGCTGCAATAAAGACGGCCGCTGCGGCGAGTGCGGCCATAACTGCTGCTTGCAACGCTTGCGTGCCGCCGGTGGGAGAAAAACTCTCCGGCCGATCGTGGAGGCTCGCTAGCGCCATTGCGACGCCTTGCGCCGCAAAATCAGCGCCAATGACGATTGCGCCATAAAGGCCAATATAGGCCGCCGCGCTCGCAATTTCTTTTGACAGCGGCGTATCGCCTTCGCGCCGCGCTTTCTCGATGCGCGATTGCGTCGGCTCGAAACTCTTGTCGTCATTGTCTGTGTCGCTCATGGCAGGCCGGACAAGGGCTCTGCAATCAGCCGGGCCATCACATCGCTCCATCGCATCAGGATGATCGACGCCGAGCCCGCGATCAGAACAAGGCCTGCGAAAATGATCGCCGGGGCCCCGACAAAAATTGCCGCCATTTGCGGCATTGCGCGATTAACAGCCGCCAAGGCAATCGAATAAATGAAACCAAGAATGACAAATGGCGCGGCAAGGCCAAGCGCAAGCGCGAGCACTCTGCCGGTCTGGCTCACCGTGAATTCGGCGGCGTCGCCGGCCGGGATGAAACCGCCAAAGGCAAACACCTGAAACGTCGCGGACATCGCCGCCGCAAGCTCTATGTGCAGCCCGCCAGCGCAGGCGAGCGCCAATCCGGCGATGATCAGTATGGTCGACACCGGCGATTCCTGATCATGATCGAGGCCTGCGCCGAATAATTGCGACAGCGAGATGATGGGGGCAATGATGGCGCCGAGAATTTGCAGTACAAAGATTGCAAGGCGCAGCGAAAAACCGATGAGCAAGCCTGCGGCGACTTCGCCAAAGAATATCGCCGCAAGCTGCGCCGGGTTGAGCGCATCCTGTTTTTCGAACACCACCGTCGGCGCGACGATCAGTGTCAGCGCTGCGGCAGCTGCAAGGCGAACCCGCGGGGGAACAGCCAGTTCGCCAAGAGCCGGCGCCAGAAAAGCAACGGCCGACATGCGCACAAAGACGCCCGCGACAAGCAGCCAGCTTATGTTGACCCTCTCCGCGATCAGTCCCAGCGCCTGAAAATACTCAGTGAGCATCATGCGGCGCCGACCAGCACGGGTTTCGTTTGCAGATCAAGCTCGTCATAGGCAATGACGGAATTTCGCAATCCCTTGGCATGCAGCACCGTGCGCACGAACCGGCGCCGGTCCGCGAAGGTGACGATCGCCGGCGTCACTTTGTCGTTGGCCGTGCGGCGCACCTGATCCTGAATGGAGCGCGAGAGCCGGTTGAACTCCTCCGGCGGCAGCGCGACGTCCTTGACATTCCCCGGCTTGACGACCTCGTATTTGACGAAAATCTGCTCCCATTCGGGCGAGAGCTGGATCAACGGCACTTCGCCTTTTTCATTCTTGAGGCTCGCCGTAATCTGCTTGCTAAGCCGCCGCCTCACATGTTCAGCAATTTGCTCCGCATTGTCACACCAGGGCCGCGCCTCGGCGATAGTCTCAACGATGAGACCAATGTTTCGAACCGAAACGCCCTCTTCCAGCAGGAGGCGAAAAACTCCCTGCGCAAGTTCAATGGGCACCTTGTCGGGGATCAACTCATCGAGCATCTGACGCAAAGCGGCGCTCCGCTCCGCATCCGACGTCTTGACGGCCTCATCGAGAAGGCGCCGCATGGCGCGGCGCGTCATCAAGCGGCCGAAATTGGCCTTGATCGTTTCAAGAAGATGCGTCGCCAACACCTCACCGGGCTCAATGACCGGCAGCCCCGCATCACTCGCTGCAGTCCGTTGGCTCGCGTCAATCCATCGGGCCGGCGCGCCGTAAACCGGTTCTTCAATACGGGCCCCCGCCAAATGGGTCGCTTCAGTTTCCTCGACAAGCGCCAGAACATGATCGGTCTTCAGCGTGAAGCGCGCGGTTTCGACACCCTGGATCAGAATGACATACTGGCCGGGCGCGAGCTCGGCGCTGTCCGTCAGACGGATTGGCGGCACGACAAACCCGTATTCACTCGCGACATAATTTCTGATCTTGGCAATTCGTGTTTCGAGCCCATTCGCCATGTCGAGCGCCAGAGGGACAAGGCTTGTCGAAAACTCCACTTTGATCTCATCAAGCGACAGCATGTCGCCAAGCGTCTTCTCAAGCCTTGCCGGCGAGGCGTCGAACGTGTTGACCGCCGTGCGCGCTTTCTCGGCTGTTTTGTGAAGAAAAAGCGCGGCGCTTGCCAATGCGGCGGCGCCGCCGAAAAAATAGACAAATGGCAATCCAGGCACGACCGCGAAAACCGCCATGCACCCGGCAACCGTCATCAGCGCCAGCGGATAGGCGCCGAGTTGACCGAACACAATGGAGTCGGTTGACCCTGACGCTCCGCCTTTCGACAACAGCAGGGCGGCCGCCACCGAAATGATCACGGCCGGTATCTGCGACACCAATCCGTCGCCGACGGTGAGAATGGAATAGGTCTCGACCGCTTCCGAAAGCGTCAGTCCATGAACGCCGGCGCCAACGCCGATTCCGACAACAATGTTCAGCACCGTGATCAGCAGACCAGCCACCGCATCGCCCTTGACGAACTTTGACGCGCCGTCGAGCGACCCGAAAAATGCCGTTTCATCCTGCTCGCGTTTGCGCCGAACCTGCGCTTCCTCATGACTGATGGCGCCCGCGGCGACATCGCTGTCGATCGCGAGCTGCTTGCCGGGCATGCCGTCAAGGGCAAAGCGCGCGCCAACTTCCGCCATGCGGCCAGCGCCCTTGGTGATGACCATGAAATTGACGATCAGGATGACCGTAAAGACGACAAGCCCGATGAAGACATTTCCTCCCATGATGAACATGGCGAAGCCCTCAATGACCGCTCCTGCTGCATCTGTGCCCGTATGCCCTTCGCCAATGATTAGGCGTGTGGAGGAAATGTTGAGGGCGAGCCGCAACATCACCGCGGCAAGCAGGATCGTCGGGAAGCCCGAAAAATCGACGGGGCGCTGAACGAAGAGCGTCAGAGCGAACACGAGCATCGCGAGCCCAAACGAGATCGTCAGCCCGATATCGAGAAGGAAAGGCGGCACGGGAAGCACCATCATCGCAATGATCGCGATGAGACCGACGGTCATGATGGTCGTTGCGCGCCCGCGCGCGGCGAGGAGCGCAAAGCTGCCGCCTTCGAAAGGTTTTAGCGGAGCAACGGCGGTCATCTGCTATCCGCCCGCGATCATCGGGATTACGCGGCTATCGAAGAAGGTGACGAGCGTGCGCCCCATAGAGCCAACCGTAATCCAGAAGACGATCAGCATCACGACGAGCTTAGGCGCAAACGTCAGCGTCGTTTCCTGAACGGAGGTGAGCGCCTGCAGGACGCCGATAATCAGCCCGACGATCAGCGCGACAATCATCAAAGGCGCGATCATGATCACGCCAGCGGAGAGCGCGTCACGGAAGAAGTCGATGATGTCCTGTTCCGTCATGCTGACTTAAACTGGCATCCGCAGAAGTTCCTGATAAGCCTCGACAACCTTGTCGCGGATCGTCACCGCCGTTTCGATGGCGAGTTCGGCCGCCGCGATCGCTTCGACGACCGAATGCGGATCGGCGCTGCCCGTCATCAGGCCGATTGACGCCTTCTCGCTTTGCTCGATTACGCCAGCGAGTTTCTCGAGCGCATCGAAAGCGGCGCCCGCATTGACTTGCGACTGCGGGGCGTCCGACCTCAGCGCTGACTTGGCAACGCTGTAGGCTTCGGCCGCCTGAAACGGCTGTATTTTCACCGCGCGCTCCTATCGCTTGAGAATTTCGAGGAGATTTGAATACATCTGGCGCGCTTGGGAGAAAATCTGCAGTCCCGCCTGATAGGACTGGTTTGCTTCCCGGGCATCCGCCAGCTCGGTCAAAATGTTGACGTTCGATCTCTCGACATACCCCTCATCGTCCGCCAGCGGATGGCTCGGATCGAACAGGCGCTCCGGCTTCTTGGGATCAAGAGAGATTGACTTAATCCGCACAGTTTGCGCGCCAGCGGCCCGATCAAATGACTGATCAAACGAAACGATTTTGCGGCGATACCCGTGCGTGTCGGCATTGGCGAGATTTTGCGCAACGACCTGCAACCGGTACGCTTGCGCGCGAAGCCCGGATGTTGCTGCGGCTGAAGTTTTTGCAAAGATATTCATGGGTGTTACCGCGGCCGTGCAGCCGCCGCGCGCAGAAGCGCGATCGTCTTGGTAAAGATTGTCGTTGCAATCTCGCTGCTGCGGGCCGCCTCCCCCGCGCGCATCATCTGGTCTTCAACGGAGACTGTGTTGCCGTTCGGCGACGCCGACCCCAGCGTTTCGACCGTTCGCGTGCGCAAGGCTGTTCCATCGCCGGACGCCTGTTGGCGGCGAAAAGCGTCCGTAAAGGGTTCAACGTCCCTGGCGCGATAACCCGGCGTGTCGGCGTTTGCGACGTTAACAGCCGTCAGCGCGTGGCGCTCGGCGCCGTGGCGTGCAAGCGCGCCGGCCACCCGAAGAATTGTCAGATCGGCTTTCATTTGACAGCTCCTTAACCTTACCAAGCGAAAAATACTCGCATAGCTTGTAATTTATGGTTAATGCTACCGGTTTTGAAGGCGCCCTAGTCAGATGATCGACCCCGCTTTGATAGCCGCGCTCGGCCCCCGCGTTTTCGGTTCCGTTTGCGGCGTTGAAGGACCGAAAATTTTGATCGAGGGTTTGCGCGGCTTCGGGCGTGTGGGCTTGCGCGTTTCGATCACCCGCAAAGAGCTTGAACCGGTTGCTGCGGAAATCCTTGGCGTCGAGAGGGGCGTCGTGATTGCTTATGCATTCGGGTCGCCGCGCGGTATCGCCGCTGGCGACCGCGCCACGCTCGACGAGTTTGCGCCTTTTGTTCGTCCGAGCGCCGATTGGCTCGGCCGTGTGGTCAACTGGCGCGGCGAGACGGCCCTTGGCTTGTCGCCTTCTAGCGGCGCACGGCCGATGCTTCGCGACGCGAGCGCGCCGCCGGCGGCGATCCGAAAAAAAATAGGCGAGCGCCTTTCAACCTGCCTGCCAGCGTTCGATACGTTTCTTCCAATATGCCGCGGTCAGCGGATTGGCGTCTTCGCCGGATCCGGCGTCGGAAAGTCAACGCTTCTCAGCGGCCTTGCGGCGGGAATGGCGCCGGATGTTTGCGTCATCGCGCTAATTGGCGAACGCGGGCGCGAAGTCTTGTCGTTCGTCGAAGCCGCGCGCGAGGGCGGGTTCCTCGATCGATCCATCGTTATCGCGTCGACATCGGATGAACCAGCGCTTGTAAAGCGCGAGAGCGCGCGGCTTGCTCTCGCTGTCAGTGAGTATTTCCGCGGCGAAGGTCAGCATGTCCTTCTGATATTCGACAGCCTCACGCGCTTTGCGGAATCGCACCGGGAAATTGCGCTGGCCTGCGGCGAGCCGCCGTCGCTGCACGCGTTCCCGCCGTCGACGGTCAATGCGCTCGCGTCGCTTGTTGAACGTGCGGGGCCAGGGCCTGAAGGTGAAGGCGATATTACCGCCGTGTTCTCCGTCCTGGTCGCTGGCTCGGATATGGATGAGCCAGTCGCCGACATGGTGCGCGGCCTCCTCGACGGGCATGTTGTGCTTGATCGGGCAATTGCCGAGCGCGGGCGATTTCCGGCGATTAATGTCCGGCGCTCCATCTCCCGGTCGCTCCCAGCCGCGGCGAGTGACGAGGAGAATTCTCTGCTGCTCGAAGCGCGCGCGTTGATCGCCGCTCATGAGAACGCTGAACTGATAATTCGCGCCGGCCTCTACGCTCCCGGGAGTGATCCTCAAACAGACCGCGCCATCACGCTTTGGCCCCGCCTCGACGCTTTTGTGGCGCTGTCGGGGATTGCGTCGCCGCAAGACAGTTTTGCGCTGCTGCGCGAGATCCTTGCATCGGCGCCGGATCCGGGCCGGTCAGGTTCGAGCGTTTGAGAGGATCAGCCCCGCTGCTGGCGATTGGCCGCCGCCAAGCAGGATAAGCGCCGTCGCGCCCGGCGATGAAATTGACGCTGAATCTTCGATGGTTCGCGCGACAAAAAACTTGCGCAAGGCAATCTCGATATTTTTCTCATCGCGAAAGGCGGCTGGCGAGCGGGTCCCGAACAAGGCGAGGGACTTCTCCTCAAAAATAGTTTTCTGCCGATCAATGTCGAGTTGCGCGACCGACGCTGGCAAGTTGAAGGCGCCCTGCACAACGAGGCGCAGCGGCGATTGCCCAAGAATCTGGAACCAGCCTGAGCGATCGACACTGGCGCCCTCCGCAATGGCGCGCGCTTCGCGTCGGAAATTCAGCGCGAGGCGAATATCCGGATTGACGTCGCCGACAGCGCGCTCGAACGAGCGCTCGAGGTAACGCGCGGCAATATCATCGCGAAACGCAGGCGTCGTGACACGCGGGGAGCCGTCACCGAACCCGAAAGCGCGCGCAAACGCTTTCCATCGCGGATCATTCAATCGATTGACAAACGAGTCGCTGCTTTCGAGGGGCTGCTCCAACACGCGTCTGATGATCGCCCGCTTCGAAATCTCTGTCTCAAGTCCAAAGGCGCCGAGCGCCACGGTCAAAAGCCGCCGGTCCGAAAGGATGTTTTCTGGAGCAATGACTTCCGCAATCTGCTCGCGAAAATAGGCGATATCGCGTTTGATTTCCGGTGACTTCGAAAACGCGGCAAGCTGGCGCTCACTGGATCGATCGAAGACTTTGAAGCCTGCGAACCCTCCGATCGGGATGGCGGGCGTGAACATTATGGAGCCGCCTGACATTCGGCATCCGCCGAAAGGAATGGGCGCATCGCGCGCATGACGACGTAAAATTTTTGCTCCGATGCCGCAGCGTGCGCGCGCATCAACGCCGGCATGAGGCGGTCATCGGGCGCGGCGCCCAGCGCCGGAGTGACGAGCGCCAGAATTTCCTCTTGCGCGCGCGCGGCGTTCGCTTCGCCGGCAATGGCGAGTTGGGCGATGTAATAGATCTGCCCGGCAACAGTATGGATGTCTTGCGGATGAAGCGCATCCCGAAGGCGCAAGACCGACGCGCCGCTTGTCCGGACGCGCAGACGCGCCGCCCGCGGGCCATTCTGCAATATTGCGCCATTGATTAGCAGTTTCTCAAACGGCTTCAGTTTCAGGACGAGGCCGGTCATGATCTTGTTCCAGCGGCGGGAGCTGCTTGAAGACCGGCAATGATGTTCTGATTGATTTCAATCAAAACGTTGGGGTCCGCTGCGACATCCTGCCTTTGTAATCGCAACGTATGGCTGCGCACAAAAGCGGCAAGGCGAAGGAGTTGGGTGCGTAACTCATTCGGAAGTTTGTTGTCGAGGTGGATGATGTCGGCGGCCAGATGCGTCCATAGTCCGAGATTTCTGGAGAGCGCCGCGATGTACGCCGGAAAATCACGCTCGCGGCCCGCGATACCCGACTTCAAGTCTCTGGTCGCATCGGCGATTGCTCCGGCTTCGATGGCGCGCGGTGAAGCCGTCGCCCGCATCGCATGCCTGTAGACGCCTTGCGCGGGCGATGCCTTTTGCATGGTGCGGCAGCCTCCAACGATGGTTTAAGCAGGAAAAACTTCCGGGGCGGGCGCATGGCGCGCCGCCCCGGACGTTGGCTTTAACGGAAGAGCGCCAGAATGGACTGCGGCGCCTGATTGGCGATCGACAAGGCCTGAACGCCCAGCTGCTGCTGGACCTGAAGCGATTGCAGGCGCGCCGACGCTTCTTCAAGGTCGGCGTCGGTTAGGGCGCCGATGCCGCTCGTCAATGCATCCGTCAGCTGGCGGACGAATTCATTCTGGGTCTCGATCCGCTTCTGGGAAGAACCAAAGACGGCTGCCGCGTCAATCGACGTCTGGATGAGACCTTCAATCGCCGTAAGAGCGGAAGTTGCGCCGGCGGCGGTCGAAACATCAACTGAAGCAAGGGCTGCAAGGCCGCCGCCGGCTGTCGTTTCAAGGCTTTGCGACGCGACGGAAATGCTGCTGGCGGTCACCGTCCCGGCTAAATCGCGATCGAGCGAGGCAAGGAACGTCACCGTGCCCGTTGCGGCCTTGACGAGATTGAGACCGTTGAACTGGGCGGCGTTGACGATTGAGTCGACCTGGTCCGTAAACTGCGTGATGTCGGTCTGGATCTTCGATCGATCGACGTTTGCCTCTTGCGATTGCACAATCAGGCCTTTGATCTGCGTCAGAATGTCGGTGACCTGTTCGGCGGCGCCCCTTGCAACGGCGACTGTCGATGACCCAAGGTTTAGCGAGTCGGAAATGCGTTTGAAGCCCTCAACGTCCGATTTAATGACGGTCGAAATCGCATAGATCGAGGCATTGTCTTTTGCGTTGCTGATCTTCTTGCCGGTCGAGATCTGTTCTTGAACGACAGACAGATTTCTGTTCACGGACCGAAGATTTTGGAGGGCGACGATCGCGCTATTGTTGGTCTGGATGCTGGCCATGGATTTTTCCTTTTCTAGGTTTCAGATTTTCCTGAACTCAACTTCATCCGGCGTTGATTGCTCTTTGCCGTTCGCCAGCGTTCAGCAGGCTTTCGAGCCGTTCTGGCCCGCTATGCCGCAGCTCCGGCAACAAATTGCCGAATTGCATTCTATCGCTTATACAACCTAGAGTTTATTTTACTCTTAACGGCAGATCACGCGTCGCGGCACTGTGCGCCGTGATTATCGCTTCGCAACAATCGGCCGTGGGCGCCGTAGACGCCGGCTGAGACTGCGCCAGTGGCGATTTTTTCAAGCGACTGGCGCGCGCGCGCAACCCCGTCGCGCAACGCTTTGATTTGCACCGCATTGGAATTTGCAAGGGCCTGAAGCGTTCTGACTTCAGCAAGGAGCCTCGTATCGACCGAGGCATCATTGTTTTCTGAAAGCAGCTCCGACAACGTTGTGGCGATCTGTGCTTTGCGGCCAACCAGATCGTGTAAGGATTTAAATTTACGGTTGTCCAGAGCGCGTGACTCGTCCCTCATCAGATTTGTCAGATCCCGCAATAGGTTCCGAATTTTATTGTGTTGGCGCGTCATGAGCGTCGCTCCTCGCTTTTGACAATAAGGTCAGCGATTCCGAAATCACCGCGTTTTGCGATCGCGCCGGATAATTCGGCTAAATAGAACCCGGACATCGCCTCTCCGCCAAACCCGCTTTCGCCAGCTAGCGCGCGATCAAAGCCGGCATGCGAGAGCGCTTCGGCAAGAAAAGCGGCTTCAAATTCTTCGGCGGCAGCGCGCAGCGGCGCCGCGTCATTTTCCGGCAGCCGTGTGGGCACAGTCTTGCCGCCGGGATGCGCGCGAGCGACTTTGGGAACTTCCAAAATAATCCTCCGATGGGTTAAGCGGCGCTATCTATAGTTGCTGTAACTAAAAAATAAGTTATCTAGGGTTGTATAAAGCGATGGTCGAGTTCGCCGTCGTAGGTCATGTAAAAATTAACGCTGAGATTGCGGAGAAGAAGCCCGCGACCGCAAGGGGCGGCGACGCCAACCGGCCGGTTTCAGAGACGTTCGCCTTTCTCTTTGCACGGAACGGTCCGGGCGATACGCGCACGACAGTTGACGACCTCGAAGGCGAAAAGCCTGGAAGACCCGCGCAGAATAAGGGCATCAAACTAACCGACAAAGATAGCGAGGAGGCGCCGCAAGCCGTCACCATCGCGGCGGAGAGTCCTTTGGCTCGGGTCCGCCCGACAGAACCGGCAACCAAGCGCGACGCTATCGTCGATAGCATTGAGCTGCACCCAAATGTTCACCCCGTCGCGGCGGTCAGTGTTCCGTTTCAATTAGCGGCAACAGCAGAAGAAGCCGATATCAACAGCGACACACTGCGCACACCATCGCCTCTCAACACAACGCTGCTTGGCGCAGCGCCAAACCCGCGAGCGTCGACCAAGGAAACACCGCACACTCTTGTTGCCGATAGCGCCGGCGACAGTCGATCGGCGGCTTCTCACATCTCCGCCATCTCCGCGGTTGATCCGGCTACTGCTGATACGCGGGTTAACCCGGAGCCTGCAGTCCTTGAGCCGGTTGACGCGTCGGCGGCGCAGGTAGAGGCAGCGCTCGCGCCCATCGCGACAAGCCCTGCCTCAACAGTCCTCGACTCCGCAGTCGAGCTGGTTATTGCGGCGGCTGATCCGCTTTCGCCAGCGATCCGCAACGTCGATACAGGTATTCGATTGGCGCCCTTGCCCGGCTTTGTTCCGGCGCAGGGCCGATCGCCGCCCGCCTTTGAAATTGCCTCGGTCGGCCCCCGTGACGGCGGCGGCATTGAGCTGCGACTCGACCCGCCAGAGCTCGGCGCCGTCACCATTCAATTCTTCGAAGACGACGCCGGCGCGCTTCGCGCTTCAGTCGCGGCAGACAAGGCCGAAACGCTGGACTTGCTACGCCGCAACGCGGATGCCCTGCACCGCGAACTTGCACGCCACGGAGCGGGCGAATTTCTGCTCAGCTTTTCGCAGCGCCGCGACGATAGCGGACGCAACAACGCCGCCAGCGCGCACCCCTTTCGAATAGCGCAGACGCCCTCTGCGCTCGTTGAAACCCGATTGCCCGAGGCAATGCTTGCACGCGCCAGCGGGATTGATTTGATCGCATAACGGAGGTGACGACCATGCAAATTCAACCGACAATCGCCACACAAACGGCGCCCGCTTCGCCGCGCACTCAATCGCAGACCGGCGCGGCCGTCGATTTCCAGAGTTTCCTGCGCCTGTTAACGGCGCAACTGCGCAATCAGGATCCGCTGTCGCCGCTTGATTCAACCCAGTTCGTCGCGCAACTCGCAAGCTTTTCGACGGTCGAGCAATTGGTGTCTGCCAACGATCAACTGGGCGCCATTGCAAACGGATTGTCGTCTGCGGGTCTTGCCGATTACGCGGCCTGGATCGGGCGCGTGGCGGAAATCGACGGGTCGCCAACGCAATATGAAGGCGCTGCGACACCCTACAGAATTGCTCAACAAACTGGCGCTGTTCGGGTTGACCTCGTCGTTCGTTCGGCGGACGGCGCCATTGTTCACCGCGACTCGATCCGCAACGATGAGTCAATTCAGTATTGGAACGGCGATGGCGCGCGCGGCAACGGCGCCTATTCGCTGACCATTGAATATATTCAAGCTGACGGTTCCGTTGACATCGGCGCCGCAAGTTCGTTTGCGACGATTGACTCTATCCGGCTTGGCGCCGATGGGGCCCTTATTACGCTGTCAAACGGCGTCACCAAGCCGGCGGGTCAAATCAGAGGATTAAGCGCCGCCGCGCCGTCGCAGGCCGCTTCGCGATAATTCTAAATCGCGCCGAAGCGACCCTTCTCTTTCAGCGGGGGCGCGTCAGAACGGCTGATAACCGACATCCATCAAAAGCACAGATACGGCGTCATCGCCCACCAAGGCATGAATGTTCTTAAAAATGGCCGCGCGCGTCGTTTCGAGAAGCGCAGGTTCCTGCAGCATCGAGGCTAGCGCTCCATTGCTCGACTGCGTCAAGAGAGCGCGCAATACCGCGTCCCGGAGTTTGGGCTCGTCGGCATAAAGTGTCGTTTCCGCGCCCGGCGCCAGTTCAACCACCACATCGAGGATGATCATCGCTTTCGGCGAGCCGTCGATGACGACCGGCGCCACGAATTGGCGGCTGAATTTGAAATAGCTCGATGACGCTGGCCCCGCTTTGTCTTTATGATCGTTTTTTTTGGCGGCTTTGGGTGGGCCTTTTTTGTGCGCGCCTTCTTTGCCAAGCTCTTCAGTCGCAGGCTCTTGGCCGGGCGCATGCGCTTCCTTGGCGGGGATCGGCGCAACGATCTTCAGACCGGCGCCAGACGCAGCGCCAAGGACCGTCGCCGCACCGACAATTAAGAGATGTTGTTTTTTCACTGTCTAGAACGGCGACACGAGGTCGATAATTTTTTGGCCATACCGGGTGCGATTGACGCGCGAGACGTCCCCTTTCCCGCCATAGAAAATTCGCGCCTCGGCGATCTTGTCGTAGGTGATGACGTTGGTCCGCGATATGTCTTCGGGGCGCAGGACGCCGTCGACTTGAAGATCACGAAGCTCGTTGTTCACGCGTACTTCCTGACTGCCGCTCACAAGCAGATTCCCATTCGGCAGCACTTGCGTCACAGTTGCCGCGAGGCGAAGCGTAATCCGTTCGCGCCGCCGGATTGCCCCGTCGCCGTTTGTCTCTGACTGTGTCGAGGCGTCGATTGCTGTATCGATGCCGGCGCCGCCCGGCAAAACGCGCTGAGCGAGCGTGTTCAACCCCAACAATGCCGGAACGCTCAGTTCTTCTTTGGCGTCCCTTTGAGTCTCGGTTCGATTGCGCAACTCCGCTTCATCGTCGATCTCGACGACAATCGTCACGATATCGCCAGCGTTGCGCGCTCGCCTGTCGCCAAACAATGATGCGGGTCCTGAACGCCATAAAGTGCCAGGGGTCGCGCTGACGAGGTCGCTGGAACTGCCGGGCGAAAGCGCGCTGCGCGGCGCATCGAAATAATTAATCTCAGGGGCCGTGAACTGCGGCGATCCAAAATGCTCTTTCACCGACGATCCGCATCCGGCTGTTGGCGCCAATATGACCGCAATGGCAATAAGCTGAGCTGGCCTCATGGCACTTTCACCACTCCACGCGCTACGACAACAGCAGAGATCGTGGCCTTCGATGTCAAATTCAGGACACGTACGGTTTCACCAAGCGCGCCATCCGACATCGCGCGGCCACTCGCAGCTATTGTCAGCGGACCGCGTTCAAACGTAATCCGGACGACGCTGTTTCTGACAACAAGCGTCGGCTCGCGAATGTCGGAAGCGCGCAACACAGCCCCAAGAGGGAGATAGCGGCGCGTCTGTTTGCCAACGAGAGACGACGCCAGTTGAGCTCCCGCCTCCGCATACTGAATGTCGCTTGCCGCGAGGATTGCACCCGCTGGCAATGGCCGCGTCAGGCTTGGCCCCAGCAACGTCGCGCGCGTTTCAACTGCTGCAAGCGCCGCAGCGCTATCTGGCGAGGCGGCAGGCGCGGCGGCCGCTTGCAAAATCATCAAGATCGCAGCACCAAGCATGCGAATTACCTAATCTGCGTTGTTGCGCCGAGCATCTGATCGACGGCGGTGATGACTTTCGAGTTGAGCTCATACCCGCGCTGCGCCTCGATGAGCTCGGCGATCTGCTGGACGACATCGACAGAGCTTTCTTCAAGGAAGCCTTGCCGCACGAGGCCGCGCCCTTCTTCGCCCGGCTGTCCACGCAGCGAGTCGCCCGATGCCGCCGTCGCGCGAAAAAGATTGCCGCCAATCGCCTCAAGGCCTTTCTCATTAGCAAATGACGCAAGTTCGATGGCACCCAATTGCGTGCCGTCAACCTCACCGTCAAAAAAAGCAAAAACTTCGCCGTTTGCGTTGATCGTAACGCGCCGCGCATCGACCGGGATTGTAATGTCACCAGCAAGTGCAAGGCCGTCATTGTTGACGATCAACCCTTCCGCCGTTCGCTTGAACGAACCATCCCGCGTGAATGCCGCCTCACCGGATGCGAGTGTCACTTCAAAGAATCCGCCGCCCTCGATCGCGACATCAAGGTCTCCACCCGTTTGTTCGAGTGAGCCCTGTTGAAAGTTGACCGAGATAGACGACGCCCGCACGCCAAGGCCGATTTCGACGCCAGCAGGCGCAATCTGGCCTGTCGAGCTGGTGATAGCCCCCGGCGCGCGCAGTTGCTGATAATGAAGATCGGCGAACTCCGCGCGGCGCGCCGAATAGGCCGTCGTGCTCATATTCGCGATATTGTTGGAAATGACATCGACGCGCCGCTGCTGCGCATCCATTCCTGTCGCGGCTATTCTTAAAGCTTGCATGTGCGCTCCCTTATTTCCTAGCTTTGACCGCCGATGACGGAGATTGCGCGTTCGACGCGCTCGCCCTCCCTGTTGACCAGCTGCTGGCCAAGTTCGAAAGAGCGCTGAACCTCAATCAGCCGGGCGAGTTCAATGACAGGCTCAACGTTTGACTGTTCGATAAACCCTTGGCGGATGGACGCCTGCGATTCAATCAGCGGCGCATCGGTGCGGAATCGCGTATCCCCCTCGCGTTGAAGCGTCGTTGGATCGGCGTTGACGATCCTTATTTGGCCGAGCACTTCGCCATCTGCCGACACGACGCCATCGTCAGCAATAGCGACTGCGCCCGCGCTATTGGGAATTGCTATTGCGCCGCCGCCTTCTCCAGACAAAACATCGCCATCGGCGTTTGCAAGCACGCCTTGCTCATTACGCAGGAATGCTCCCGCTCTCGTCAGCCTTTGCCCCTCCGGCGTCTGCACAACAAAGAAGCCGGGACCTTCTATTGCAAGATCGAAGGGCGCATTGGTCGCCGTCAGTTCGCCCTGCTCAGCGCTGATCGCCCGGCCGCCGATCCGCGTTTGCGAGAGGCTCGGCTCGCCGCGCAGCGCATTCACATACTCGGAGAAAATATGGGTATCGCGCCGATAGCCGGCTGTTGAGGCGTTCGCGATATTGTTGGCGAGGCTGGCGAGTTCCCGCTCCAAAGACACCTGCCGCGACAAGACCGCATTGATGACGTTACTCATCGTTCATTCTCGCTTTTAAGAAGCTTACTGCTTTGGCCGTCGATTCTGAAAAACGCCGCACTGCGCTGAGGTCATGGAGATCGAGGCGCGAGCCGTCGGCGAACAAGGACTGAAGTGCGTCAGGCTCGTCAACCTGACGAAGCGCGCGGGGCGGCGCAGCTTGTTTGAGAGCGATGGCCGCAAGTGCGATGCGGATCGATGTCTCCGAACTCACCGGATCTTCCGTGTCGAAAGCAAGGAGCGCGTCGAAATCGCCTTGTCGCCAGAGTGCCGCGCCGATCGCGTCGGACCCTTGTCGTTTGGCGGCAGCCAGTTCTGCGCTCTTGTTGCCTGACGCTAATGCCAAGTGGAGCGCCAGCGCGGCAAATCGCGGATCGGACGAGTTCTCGCGCACAATCTCACTTGCCTCTGCTTCTTGTCCTGAACGCATCAACGCTTCGCCAAGCGACAGATCATCGATTGCCTCAATAGCAGGCATCGCGCCCCTCAGACGCGTCAGCGCGTCGGCGGCGCCGAGTTCAGCAGCCGACGTTGCCAAAACCTTCATTCGGTCGGCCTTGAGACTTGCCGCAGTGAGATCCGGTTCGGCGAAAACGACGGCCAGGTGTTGCAATCGCTGGTCTGCATGCACGGAAGCCGCGAGCGACTTTTCAAGCTCGCGAAATCTGTCGATCGCAGCATTGCGGGTTGATGGATTTCTGAATGCCGCGCCCAGCGCTTTGACGCCGCCATCGATATTGCCGGACGACAACCGGCGCGCGGCCAATTGCAACGCGAGGCCCCACGCTGGCTGGGATTTAAGCGACGCGGCAGCTTCATCTTCAAGATCGAGGCCAAATCCGGTGACGATTTCTGACGGCTTTGACGCGTCGATGCGCTTTCCGAGTTCCCGCAGCGCGACCTGACGAATCGGACTTGGCTCACTAGCGATACTTGCAAGGCGCTTTGTGCCAGCCGCGTCTTCGGCTTTCAGGGCATGCAAGAGCACGCGCGATGCTGAATGACCGCTTTCGTCACCATGACGCAGCGCATCGTCGATGCGCTCCGGCGCATCCTTGTTATACGCAACCGCCGCGATCGCTAGCGCTTCCGAAAGCGGCGTCCGCAACCCTGCGGGCAACGCGTCAAGCGTTGAAGCGGCGCTATCCGGTAATCGTTCTACCTCACCGCGGAGGAACGATGCCAAATCGCGAATAAATGCATAAAGACCGCCGCAGAATTCCACTCCCGATATAGAAGCAGACGCTGATAGAGCGTTGCCCTCAGCGAGAAAGCCGAGGCCAGCAATGCCGGCAGCTTCAACGCCCGGCTGCGCTGTTGCAATGGCGCGCGCTTCCTCCGCAAAGCCAAGCGCCAGATAACCGCGCGCAAGCTCGAGGTCGCGAAGCTCCCGAAATGCTGTGCTGTCGTCAAGCAGCGCGCGGCGCAATCGCTCCAGTCCGCCAGCGGGATCATCGCGCAGCTGCGCGTCAGACCGTGCGAGCGCTTCAACAGTCAAGCATTCACTGCGGTCGAATAAACGCAATGCAGGCGTTGTCGAGGCCGCGACGTTTGATGGCGGCGACGCTTGCTTGCCGCCGCGAATGGTTACGATGCCGGTCTCGGAGGCTGTCTCAAGGCGCTGACGCAAGTCAGCGCGCGCTTTCGCCACGGAATCGTCGCCCTGCTCTGCCGTCGCTGACGTCGCGAACAGCAATGCTGCAATTACGAGTGACCGCATCATGCAGCCTCCTTTTTCAGCGCCTTAAGAGCTTCTTCGATTTCACCAAAGCTAGGCCGCTCGCCGCGTGGAATGTTGCGGCGGCCCACTTCGATGCAGATTTTCGGCTCATGCAGCTGCAAGCTTGCAACGATCGTCTCCCGGATCAGCGCATAAAAGCGGTGATCCTGCGCCTGTACGGTCGCAATTTTGTCAGCGAGCGGACCAACAACGCCATAGGCGAGGAAAACGCCGAGAAACGTTCCGACAAGCGCGCCGCCGATCATTTGCCCCAGAACTTCGGGCGGCTTGTCAATCGACGCCATCGTCTTGATCACGCCAAGGACCGCCGCAACAATGCCAAGCGCTGGCAGGCCGTCAGCCATTTTCTGGAGGGCGTGCGCGCCGCTGGAGCCTTCATGCGCCATCGCTTCCAGCTGTTTTTCGAGCAACTCCTCAACCTGGTGAGGATTGTTGAAATTCATCAAAATTGACCGGATAGTATCGCAAATGATCTCGACAGCTTCATGATCAGCGGCAATTTTTGGATAGCGCTGGAAGATGGCGGAGTCGGAAGGGTTTTCGATGTGCGCTTCAACGCGCAAGGCGCTTTCGCGCGCAAGACGCAACAGCTCAAACATCAGGCAAAGAACGTCCTGAAAATCCTGGCGCTTCCACTTGGGGCCGCGAATGGCTCTGCCGATATCGGCCCCCGTCGCCTTGACCGTTGCAAAATCGCTCCCCACGAGAAACGAGCCGATTGCAGCGCCGCCAATGATCATCATCTCATAGGGCAAAGAGTGGAGAATGATTTCAAGCTTTCCGCCGGCGATCATATATCCGCCAAACACCATCACAACTGTGATCAATATGCCTGCAATGCTTGTCATGTTGACCCCGCCATCAGGACGGTAATGGCGTAAGC
Source organism: Parvularculaceae bacterium (assembly GCA_046154725.1). Lineage (GTDB taxonomy): Bacteria > Pseudomonadota > Alphaproteobacteria > Caulobacterales > Parvularculaceae > Amphiplicatus. The sequence continues at coordinate 45,759 of JBJXFO010000097.1, forward strand.
GCGGCCAGCAGGCAGCGACGACAATATGCCTGAAGCGCTTTCGGCGTTCATGCCAAGCAGAAGTCCCGCGGCAAATTCCGGGTCCATCTCACCAATGATCGAGCCGGCCAACTCCGGCTTCATAGTCTCGTAGAGCGCGACGACCTTGCGTTCCGCTTTTCCTTCCACTTCCGAGGCCGATGCAAGTGTTGCCGACAACTTGGCGTTGATCTTTTCGAGTTCCGCGATTTTGTCTTTTACATGCGCAAGCATAACAGCGCGCTCCTGATCTTGTTCAGCGCGCGCCGCCAAACCTTCCGTCAATCGCTTTGATTGCTCTCTCAATTCGTCGGCAAAGGCTCCATTGATACAGATGGCCGGAATGGGCCCACTTTGCGTCGATGCATTGCCATCGGAAGCATCAATCGTCTCGGCCGCAACGACGGCGGCGCGGCCCGTAAACGCACAGGCGAAGACAACGCCAAGGATCATCAGAGATTCAAATCTCATGATTCAGGCGGCTCTGTCGTTGCGCAGCGCGGCGGACGATCGACTATGCCGCAACGGATTTAGTTCCGGGTGGTTTTTCGCCTGAGTATCATGGGCCGCCAATTGGAGATCGCGGATCGCCACATCGCGAGACAAGGAGATTTCCGTGATTGCAGCGTCGGCATAATCGGCAAGCGCAGCCATCAGATCATTGATCTCTGGCGACAGCTTGTCGGCTTCTTCGATCAGCCGCGATAGGTTGGCGCTGCCTTGCTGATTGATCTCTTTCGCCTCAGCGAGCATCGCCCGTGTTTGTTCGAGTGTCAGCGACATCGACGCAATGCTCGCGCCAAGACCACTTTTGATGTCGTTGAGTTTTTTCAGCCGATTACTCAACACGAAGCAGTAAACGGCGGCAGCCCCCGAAGCCATCAACAGCATGAGATCGAAAATAACTTGCATGGCGCCCTCAGCTTAGAATGAAATCGGTAATCAGAACGGCATTGACTGGCGCAGGATCAACCACGAACGCGATGCGACGCGCAATTTGCGCTCTCAGTCGCGCCATTGCCGACGGGTCTTCGAGAGAGGACAGCGTAACGGCGCGAAGATAGGCGTTGAGGATGTCCCTGATCCGGAGACCTCGCTCGATAAAGATTGCTTCGCTTTCTGGCGTCGTCTCGACGGCAAGTCCGATTTTCAGGTACCGCACTCGCCCTTGCGGACTTACCGTCACGACAATGTCGTTGGGTACGTAGAGGGCGATCTCGCCTTGAATTCGAAACTCTCCGCCGGACTTCGACGAGCCGTCTTCGGCGGTATCTGCTTTCGCTTTATCGCTTGTCTGCTTGTGGCTTTTGGCTGCTTTTGGCTTGTCCGCGGCCGGCTTTTTCGCGTGAGCTTCAGTCTTTTCCGCCGCCGCGTGCTGCGGCTGTCGCGGCGCTGCGCCCTTCCCAATCTGGATAAAGTCAGGCGACAAAAAATACATGCCCGCTCCGGCCAAACTGCTCGCCAGCACACTAACGCCGGCGATCATCAGCGCGCCGCCCTTGCGGGCCGGCGCCGGAGACGCATCATCAACTGGTGTTTCGCCTTGCGTCACGTCCGGGCGTCCTAAATTTCTGCGTTCGGCCTGAGTTGCTGATATCGCAACTTTAAGTAAAGGCTTCATTAAGCAAGTCGCTCTAAAGCTCAGTGCACGTTGCAGTGTTGAGGCGCCCGGCGCCCGACCTGAGCGTTTGGAGCGGCTGGTGCAGTACCTTGAAACATGGCGTCAATTGTCAACCGCCAACCGCATTGCCGCCTTGGCTGCGCTGGCAGTTACGGTGCTTATGATAAGTATGCTGATCAATACTGCGACAAAGCCGCCGATGGCGCTGCTTTATTCCGGACTCGATCCTTCAGCCGCAGGAGAAATACTCGAAGCGCTCGAAGCTATGGATACCCGCTCAGAAGTGAGGGGCGACGCGATCTATGTTCCCGAGCCGCAACGTGACGCAACGCGCATGGCGCTGGCGCGCGAGGGTTTGCCGCGACAAAGTCAGGCGGGCTTTGAGATCCTCGATGATCTCAATGGCTTCGCCACCTCGTCCGAGCTTTTTGACGCGACGTACTGGCGCGCCAAGGAAGGCGAATTGGCAAGAACGATTCTTGCAACGGAAGGCGTCAAGTCCGCGCGCGTACACATCGCTGTTCCCAAAAAATCTGCGTTTGTAAAAGAAACATTATCGCCAAGCGCGGTCGTGACCGCCAGCATGGGGCGCGGCCAGCTCGATGCCGGGCGCGCCGCCGCGATGCGGCTGGTAGTGGCGCTGGCGGTTCCTGGTCTTGCGCCCGACCAGGTCGCGGTGCTCGACGCCGCCGGCGGCGTCATTCTGGCCCCCGGGCCCGATGACGCCGGAGCCGTCAGCGGCAGCAGGGTAACCGATCGCGAGAAGGTTCTCGAGCAAGACCTTGTAGGCCTGCTCGAAGCGCGCGTTGGCCCCGGCAATGCGCGCGTAAAGGTTATGTTGGCGGTCAGCGAGGAACAGGAGGTGCGTCACGAACGGGTGCTCGACCCCGAGCGGCGCATACTGACTAGTCGCGAGTCGACGGAATCTTCCGAGCAGGGAACCGATGGGGCGGGCGTTGTAACGGTTGCAAGCAACCTGCCGGACGGCGACGCCGCGTCAACAACAACGCCCGCGCAATCCAAACGTAACGAGACGTCGGAGAACACGCGATTTGACGTTTCGGAAATTCGAACAGAGACCGTTACCGCGCCCGGCGCATTAAAGCGCGTCCATGTTGCCGTTCTCATCAATGACGAACCGATTACCGCTGAAGATGGATCAACGACAATTGCAAAACGCTCCGAGCCCGAGCTTGAGGCTTTACGCAATCTCGTCGAGGCCGCAGTGGGCTTTGATGCAAGCCGCGGGGATGTCGTCACCATCGAGAGCATGCCCTTCAACCAACCAGCGCCGCTTGGCGCCGCCGCAACCAAGAATGCTATCCAATCTTTCTTCAGCAACAACCTGATGTTGATGCTGCAGCTTCTTATTCCCGCCGCAGTATCGCTTATTCTAGGGCTATTCGTCCTGCGCCCGCTGCTCACCGGCGCGAAAACACCACTTTCCGTCGAAGCGACAAATGCGGCAAGCCCGCAAGCGCCAGCACTTTCCGCACCGATAGCCGCCACGACTGCGACCACACTCCCGGTCAACGATCTCCAGCGCTTGGCAAGCGAGCAAAGAACAGCCGCCACGGCCGTATTGAAAAACTGGCTGGAACAAACGGAGCCATCGCGATGACACTTAGCGGATTGAGATTTAAACTCATTAGCCCCGACGGCGAGACGCGCCCATCCCTCGCCGCATTCGCGGCGCCCCTGTCAGCGAAGGCAGACTCTAAAGTCGATACCGCGCCCACACTGCCGCCTCGTGACTTCGATGCAGGCTATGCTCGGGGCGCAGCCGACGAGCGGGCGGCGATAGCCGGCGCGCTGCACGCGCTCGATGCCTGCAAGTCGACACTCGAATTGCAGCTAGCCGGACTGGAGGAGACCTATCGCAAGAGATGCGCAGCGTTGCTGGCGCAAATTCTCAAAGCGGCGATCCCGCCCATCAGCGAAGCAGCAGCGCGCGCAACGATCGCGCGATTGTTTGAGGATGCGACCGGCAAGCCTCAGCATGCAAACGTTGCGATTGTTGCAGCGCCAGACATTCACGATGCTCTGCAAGCATTTTGCGAACAGTTTGATCCAGCCATTTCCATGCAGAGCGACCTCAGCCTCGCACCGGGAACACTGCAGGCGCGCTGGAACAGCGGCGGTATTGATTGCGATGTCGGGCGGTCGCTCTTTGCAATCGTAGAGCTGCTGAATTCAGGATCGGGGTTAAATGCGAAGGAGCCCTCCTCATGAATGCTGTTATGAAAGCCGATGGCGTTTACGCCGAAGATCGCAACGGCACGGATGGTCAAGGGCTAAGGGCGGCGCAAACGGCAGCATTATTCTCATTGCCGATTGCGATTGCTGTCTCGATCGGGCGCGCGACAACAACGGTTGAGCAATTGTTATCGCTAACCCCGCAGACGATCTTGCCGCTCGACACCGGGATCGACGATCCGGTTGAACTTCTGGTCGGCGACCGGGTTATTGCGCGCGGCTCACTCGTTGAACTCGCCGATGGTTCAGGCATCGGCGTTGAAATTACGGAACTGATCGACGGCGGGCTCCGGAGCTGACAGCCGATGAAACGAGTACAGTCATCTCTCTACGCTGCGGCGGGCTTCTTTATCGTCGCCACTGCGCCGGCAGAGGCGCAAGCGCTTTATCCGGATGGCGGCGTTGGTCTTTCCGAACGCGCCATGCAGCTTTTCCTGACCGTCACGATCCTAAGCCTTGCACCAGGGATCGCGATGATGGCGACATGCTTGCCGTTCATCGTCATCGCCCTGTCTATTCTGCGACAAGGCCTTGGGCTTCAACAGGCGCCGCCCAACATGCTGATCATGGGCCTTGCGATGTTTCTCACTTTCTTTGTGATGGAGCCGGTCTTCAAGGAGGCTTGGCAGAACGGTGTCGAACCGCTTGCCGCGCGCGAGATTACCGAGCGTGAGGCGTTTGACAGGACGTTGAAGCCCTTTGCCGCATTTATGAGCGGGCGTGTCGATGCAACGGCCATTGCTACGCTGGCGCAAGCGCGCGGAGCGCCGCATGATACGTCGTTGGATCAGCCGGCATTGTCGCTGCTCGTTCCCGCGTTTGTTCTCTCCGAGATCCAACGAGCTTTTGAGGTTGGATTTGTAATCCTGCTGCCGTTCTTGATTATCGATCTTCTGGTCGCTTCCGTGCTGATGGCCATGGGCATGGTGATGGTTCCTCCATCGCTCGTATCGATGCCATTCAAGCTTTGCTTTTTCATCATGACGAACGGTTGGGTTGCGGTTTCTGGCGCATTGGTGAGGTCTTACACATGACGAGCCGCGCGCTTCGCGCACCGAACGCGGTCAGGCAAGCGCCGCTGACCCCTCCTCAAAAAGCAGCAATCATTCTTGCCTCGCTCCCGCGCGAGATGGCAACGGCAATCATCGGCGAAATCGATGACCACCACGTAAGAGCATTCTTTGATACCCTGTCCGAATTGACGTCCGTGCCGGCCGATGCTGCATCCTCAATTGCGCGCGAATTCATTGCAGCGGTGGCGGTAAGGAGAGACGAAGTCGCTGGCGGGGCGGCGGAAGCGCGACGGATCCTTTTTGAGCTTACAAATCGGGAGCGCGCAGAACGCGTTGTCGCTGTCGCTGGCGGTTCGGCTCTCGGCAACGATGTGTGGAAGCGTATTGCGATGCTGCCGCGCGACCGGGTTGTCAGCTTTCTGCTTGAACAGCGTCTTTCCGTGGCGGCAGCTGTGTTGTCGCAATTGCCTGCCGACCACGCTGCTGAAATCCTGGCGAATGCGCCAGACGGTTTTGCAAAGTCCATTCTGCCAGCGATGGCGAGAATTCAGGCGCCATCGCCTGAGGCGATTCGAGCAATTGAGATGACGCTTGAGACCGGATTGCTCGCGCGAAAGTCCGAGGCGAGCTCGGACGACGGATCGGCCGAAAGCGTCAGCGAGATTTTCAACTACCTCCCCTCCGCGCTCCGCGACGCGTTGATTGCGCACCTCGAAACGGAGAAGGGCGATCTTGGCGCCCGCATCCGAAAACTGCTTTTGACTTTTGAGACCCTGCCAGTGCGCCTTACCGGGGCGGGCGCCGCGACGCTGTTGCGCACGGTTGAGCGCGACATCTTGCTGGCGGCGCTCAAGCACGGACAGTTAGCTGCGACCGAAACGGTCGCCTTTCTGCTCGAGAATATGTCGAAGCGGATGGCCGATCAGTTTCGCGAGGACCTGGCAGCATTACCGCCTCCGACGCTCGGCGATGGCGAAAAGGCCCAGCGCTCGATCGTCGCCGCCGTCAAGACGCTGGAGAAGGCAGGCGAGATCAAGCTTGTTCCGGCTATATAACGACAAGCTCGGCGTGCAGCGCGCCGGCTGCCTTGATCGCCGTCAATATTTCAATGAGTTCGCGCGCGCCTACGCCGAGTGCGTTCAGGCCCTCAATCAAATCCCCAAGCGCGATGTTTTCATCCACAACGCCGATGTTGCCCGACCTTGCTGCATCGATTTGAACATCGGTGTTCGGTACAACAATCGTTTCCCCATTCAATGAAAAGGGATTTGGTTGAGATACGAATGGCTTCTCGCGCACAGTTATCGTCAACCCACTTTGCGTCACCGCAAATTTCGATATGCGTACATCCGCGCCAATGACAACGGTTCCGGATTTCTGATCGACAACCACCCGCGCGCGCTGCTCTGGTTCAATGCGAAGGTTCTCAACCAGGGCAATTGCCCGGATTGGCGTCATTTCCGCCTTTGTCAAATCGATATCAATCGTACCCGGATCGATGACAAGAGCTGCGCGGGACCCAAGCGCGGCGTTGATCGCTTCCTCGGCGCGAATCGCCGTCGTCACGTCCGGCGCCTTGAGCGATAACCGCAATTTCGCGGTAGCGGCGAAATCGAAGGCGACTTCCCGCTCAACACGCGCGCCTTGCGGAATAGCGCCGGCTGTCGGCGCGCCAAACGAGACGGATACGCCGTCGCCCTCAGCCGCAATGCCGCTGGCAATGACGGGGCCTTGCGCGACCGCGTAAATCTCGCCGTCGCCGGCCCTTAACGGCGTCATCACAAGGGTGCCGCCGAGCAAACTTGCCGCGTCGCCGATGGCGGAAACATTGACGTCTATTTGCGATCCGGCGCGCGCAAACGCTGGCAGCGTTGCGGTGACAATCACCGCCGCAACGTTGCGCGAGTTGAAGTCCTCGCCGAGAATGTTAACGCCAAGCCGTTCGAGCAAGCCAGTGAAAGCTTCCTGCGTATAGGGAGAATTCCGGATGCCGTCGCCAGTCCCTTTGACGCCGACGACTAGGCCGTAGCCGACGAGATCGTTCCCGCGAGCGCCCTCGACATTCAGGATATCCTTGAGCCTCACATCAGCGGAGGCGTTCACGATCAGGATCGAACTCGCGAAAAACGCCGCGACTATAGATTTCACGCGATCACCGCAGGTAATTGACAAGGCTGAACTGAGCAAGGCGCGACGTCAAAACATAGGATGCATCAAGCTGCGCTTCGAGCGCGCGGAGCCGGGACGCGGCTTCAAAAGGGTCTCTCGCCGTTTTTTCGTTGTAAGCCTCGGTCAACGCCGCCTCTTCGATGGTCAGCGATTCCCCAGCTGCGGCGGCGCGTTGTTGCGCGATGCCAATTGCAGCGCGCAGATCGGTGACGCCGTCAGCGCCGGCGATCGCAGCGGTCGCAGCGCCAGACAGCGCCGCCCCGCGCAAGGGCGACGGCGGCGCTGCGCCCGCGACCGCCAGCGTCGCAAGCCCGCGGAGCAAGTCTTTGACGGCCTGCTCATCGGCCCGGCCAGTGACGCCAAGGCGCTCGCCGGCGGAAATCTCATACGTTGGCGCATCGCCAACGCCGCCGCGATAGATCGAGGTGAGAAAAGCGCCTGAAGGATCGTTGAAGTAAAAGTCGAGATCGGCTTCAAATTGCGCGGCGCTTGCCGCTGCGCTGAAAATCCCGGCTACATCGGATAGTAACGCGCCGGAGTCGCCAAGCGGCGCGCGATCAGTAAAATCGCCGGCGAAGATCGCTTGCCCGGCGACCCGGACGTTTAGCCTGTTAAACGTCGTTTCCAGCGCAGCTCTCGCTTCGAGCGCCGTCGCGCCAAGCGCGCGCTCGTCGGCGCGCCCGTTCGCTGCGAGGGCGGCCGTTGCAAGACTGGAGGCGCCGACAGCGATATCCCCCAATGCCTGCTGCGCCGCCGTAGCGACAAGGTTTGCTTGCGCCAGCGCCTCGCGTCGCACGGCAACCAGATCCAGCGCGCCGCGCAAGGACAAGGCCTCGCTGACGCCTGCGCCCAAAGCTCTTGGAAGGTCTGATAAACGGCCAGTTACGACTTCGGTGCGCGCCGTCTCGCTCTGCTGTCGCAGCAAGCCCGTTGCGGCAGCGAGGCGAGTATTCGCTAAGAGCGTCGGAACGCCAACGGGTCTCAATTAAAGCTCCGTCAGCTGATCGATCAGCCTGCTTGTCACTTCGATAACGCGCGCATTGGCGGCATATGCCTGCTCGATTAACAGCAGAAGTTGAAGTTCGGCATCCGTATCGACGCCAGTCTCGACAAGCTCCGCGTCCGAAAGCGCCGCAGCGTAAGCGCTCGATCCTGTTGCCTCGCTGTCCAACCGGCTGAGCGACGCGGCGCGCAACGCCGTCAAGTCCGCGCCTGCTTCAAGCGCGGTCAGCAACCGGCCGCCGGCAAAGGGTTGAGCCTGCGGCGCGTCAAGCGCATCAACCAGAGCGGAGAGCAGAGCATTCGAGCCGGCGGGCCCAGGCGCCGCAGCGTAGAGCCCGTCTCGCAATCTCGATGCGACGCCGCCGGCTTCCGGGTCAACCGCCGCATTGAGCGCCAAACGTCCTGCAAGGCCCGGCGCAAACGGCGCCGCAAGTGCGCTGCCGCCATCTGTAAAGAGGCTCGGCGCACCGGGAGCAGCGGTCGGATCGAGACCCGCTTGCGCAAATCGGTTGATTAGTCCGGCGGCAAAAGCATCGAGTTCATCCGAGGCTTGCGCGCCAATTTCGTCCCGAACCGAGAACAACCCGGCGAGCGACCCGCCAGCAATCGACCGGGACGAAACGCCGGGCGTAATTTCGACCCCGTCAACGGCAAGCCCGGACAACGCGCCGTTGGCGTATGTTTGACCAGCGCCAATCAGCGGCGTCGACGAGAAGGAAAGCTGGCGCGCGCCGCCGGCAATCAAGGGCGCGCCTTCGAGCGTGATGAGGTCAACGCGCCCATTGTCCCGGGTCAGAACGCGCACGGGAATCGCGCGATTGAGCGCATCGATCTGGCGGTCGCGATCGTCGAGCAGCGCGCTCGCGTCGCGCCCTTGAACGGTCGCCTTTTCGATCTCGCCATTTAGCCGTTCAATCTGCTGGAGCGAGCCGTTGACCCGGGAAACCTCGGCGCCGATTGACCGGTCAGCATCCTGACGGATTGCGTTGATCGATTGGGAGAGCCCGGCAACGCCGGATGCAAGTCGTTTTGCGGCCGATGCCGCTGTCTGCTGTGCGGCAACGCTCGCTGGCGCATTCGCCAGCGCACGCAATGACCGGTCGAACGCCGAAAGCTGTGCGAAGAGCGACCCGGCGTCCTCTGGCCCTCCAAAGAGCGAGCTTATTTTTTCAGCAGCCTGCAACCGCGCAGAATCTCGCGCCGCGGCGCCGTCAGCGGACCGGCGCTCAGCGGTGAGCGCCGGCGCCGCCGCGCGATCGATGCCAGCGACACGCACGCCGGCGCCTTGGCCGGCCAAGGTCCGCTCAGATAGCGAAACCTCGCGGCGGCTGTATCCAGGCGTCAGTGCGTTGGCGATATTCTGCGATACGACACCCGCCTGACGTGACGCTGCGCCGAGACCAGATGTCGCATTCGACAGAGCTTGTGAGATTGACATCAAGCGCTCCTGTTACGGATCATCGAATGATGTTGGTCGTTTCCTGAAGAATTTCATCGACCGTCTGAATGATCTTGGCATTCGATGAATAGGCGCGCTGCGTCTGGATAAGGTCGGTCAATTCAGCCGCAATATCGGTGGTCGACTCGCTGAGCGAAAAACCGATGGTCTCGCCGACAGGGCCCTCCCCGGCATTCCATAAGAAGATATCGCCGCTATCTTGCGAAACAGCGAAGGCCTGATTGCCAACCGCGTTGAGACCGCGATAATTCGGCACATCGGCCACGGGAATTTGATACAGGGAGCGACGGAACCCGGTGTCAAATACAGCGGTCAGCAATCCGCCTTCGTTAATCTCAATTGTCGACAGATTGCCGATTGGCGCGCCGTCCTTGGTGACGGCAAGCGGCGCAAATGTCGCTGACAATTGTGTCAACGCGGACCCGCCGCCTGGCGAGCCGACATTCACCCGAATGGGGCCGCTTGCCGTCGTGATGGTAATGTCGCCAGTTGCCGCATCATAGGCCGCGCCCGCGCCTGCTGTCACCGAACCAACGGAGCCGCCAGCCGCGGCGCTTGCATCAAACTGGACATCGAACGAGCCAATCGGCGTTGCCGGGTCGCCGGCGCCATCAATGATCGACACGGACCACTGATTGCTGGAGCCGGAAGCCGGCACGTTTGGCGTAAAGCTCAAGGACAGCGTTTGGCGCCGGCCAAGATTGTCAAAGTACTCGATCGGCAACGCGTATGGGTCGCCCGAGGCGCCAGCGACAGTATCCGCGGCGGGAAGGTTCAACCCAAGTCTGATCTGCGAGGTCGGCGCCGCGGAGAACTGATTGAGGTTGACCCTGACGGGCTCAAGACCCGCGCCGCTGTCGCGCGGCGGCGCGCCGACGCTGCCGCTTGAATCGACCGGCCAGCCGAGAAGAAACAACCCACCTTGCGTGCGTAATTGACCGAACTCGTCGGTAAAGAATGATCCCGTTGATGTCAGCAGCAATTCCCGGTCGGCTCCGTTCGGCGCCGATGCTCCGGCGCTGTCGGTGACTGGCAAAAGACCGCGGCCGCTAATGGAGATGTCCGTCGAATTCGCCGTCGTGATCAGTGCGCCTTGGGCGCCTGCGTCTCTAAAAGTGTAAGCCCGAACGCCGCCCGCGGAGTAGGCGCCGTTCTGTTGCTGAAGAACAAGATCAGCAAACTGAGCATCGGCGCGTTTATAGCCAATCGTTTGGGAATTGGCGATGTTATCCGAAATTGTTGCAAGCTTGACCGCATTTACTGCAAGTCCGGCGACGCCGGCGTTTAGTGATGACGAGATGCCCATTTGATTTTTTCCGATTGCGAATCTAAGTTTATACAATTTTTGGTTGTATTCCGATTTCCTTTAGCGCGGGTTAATGGCGGGAGCCTTCGGCGCCTGTTTCGGCCGATCGCCCGCAACGAGAAGCATCGCAATCCGGCGGTTTTGCGGGGCGAACCGATCTTGCCCAAGCGGCTCGGTTTCCGCCTTGCCGACAACAGCGACGATCTGCGCGGCGGGAAGCCCATAATCGATGAGCAGTCGGCGCGACACGTTCGCGCGGTCGGCTGACAATTCCCAATTGCTATAGGCCGCGTCACCAGCAAACGGCCGGGCGTCCGTATGACCGATGACATGCATGTCGTTTGAAACGGTGGCGAGCACGGGCGCAACGACATCAAGCAATTTAAGCAACAAGGGCGATGGCTGGGCAGAGCCAATTTTAAATAGCGGCGAAGCGTCCTGATCGACGAGTTCCACTACAAGGCCATCGCGCGTCATGCGTGTACGGATGTGATCGGAGAGATTGGCCTCGCGCAGGGATTGCCCGGCGGCATTGATCTGCTGCTCGACCGACTCGAGAGCCGAAAGGTCCGGTTGCGCCGGGTTTTCCGATGCTTCTTCGCTTTCATCGTCGCGGATCGCCGGGGCCGCATAATCGGCGGACCCTCCAATGCCGTCTTGCGTCAAGGTTTGCTCTGACATGACGGACGACCCATTGAGCGCCGCGGCGCCGCCGCCCGAGATGCGGCTGACCGGGATTGACGGATTGAAGTAGTCCGCGAGCCCCTTGCGCTGGTCTTCAGTCGTTGCATTGAGCAGCCACATCAGCAGGAAGAACGCCATCATCGCCGTCACAAAGTCGGCATAGGCGACTTTCCATGCGCCGCCGTGATGCGCGTGTGCGGCAACGATCTTCTTTTTCTTGATGATGACGGTGTGGGTATGGGGGGTCGACATGGCGCAGCTCAACATCGCTTGGCCAACGCATAGCGGCAAATGCCTGCGGCAACCTTTACGCGTTAAAACAAACCTTAACTCGCATAGGTATATAGCCTGCGCAATGACACCGGCACCCCGATCGGCTTCGCGCCAAGGCGCGCTCATCCTTGCAAAAATCAATGCGGCGGCGCGTAAGGCCGCCGCGCAAGACCAAGAGTTGGAACTCGCAAAAGCGGAGCTTTGCGGCGCGTTTGCATCATACTTCATGGAACGGGCCGAAAACGCCGAGTTGTCAAAACGGTCAGCGACATCAATACAACTCGCAACGATGGCGGATATCGCAGGCTCCTGGTTCCTCTTCGAGGATCATGACCAAACTATCATCGTCGCCATCAGCGATGATTTGGTCTTGGCGGCGGCCGACTTCGCGATCTGTCAGAAAGTCTCGCCTAACGAGGGTACAAATCCGACTGCGGTTGATCGATCAATTGCCACAGCGCTCGCGAGGCGATTGATTGTTGCGGCCTTCGGGCGTGCCGAAACGGAGCGCAAGTTCCAGCCTGAGCTGCGGGCTATCAGCGGCAATGCGCACCAGCTATCGCTGCCTTCTGTACCGCATGGCTGGGCGCTCTTCCAGTTTGCCGGATCGCTTGGTGCGGCTGGTCAAGCCTTCACTGTGATGATCGGCCGGCCCAACACGGCGCCCGATGAGAAACAGGCGCCGTCAATCGGCACAGGGCCGGCGCTATCGCAGCGCATGCGCGCCATCAGCATCAGTGCTCGCTGCATCGTTGGCGCGATCGAAACACCGCTTCGGCAAGCGCTTGAACTCAAACGAGGCGATATTTTGAGGCTTGACTGGCGGGGCCCGCATGGATTTCCGCTCGTCGCAGGCGGCAAAACGGTCGCCGTCGGATCTCTCGGCGAGCATAACGGCCGCCGCGCCATGAAGATCGCAGACTTTTCTGGCGGCGCTGATATCGTCGGCGGTTGAAAATGCTGGCAGGCCCGGCGATCAGTGCGGGCCACGACTTCAATTCTTTTGCCTTAGCCGCCTGTGAGACATTTAATGGTTTCACATCGCGAACAGCTGGCCTCGTTAAGGATTCGTTTTCCCTGTTCGTGCACGGTCGCCCTACCCGCCAGTTTTGTCTGGCTGAGCGTGCGGAGCGTTCCTTGTACAGCATGATTAACCGCCACTTTCGAACGGGCGCCGCAGCACTGGCGTTCGGCGTTCTTGACGCGGCGGCCGCGCAAAGCCGGACCGCCGACCCGCAAGGGTCCGGGCCAATTCTCGCCGCTGTCGAATGGTTGCAGGGAACGCTGCTTGGAAATGTTGCGACGACGGTCGCTGTCATGGCCGTGGCCCTCGTCGGCTTCATGATGCTGACGGGCCGGATGAACTGGCGTTACGGAATTACGGTGATCGTCGGCTGCTTCATTCTCTTTGGCGCCGCGTCGATCGTCTCCGGCATTCAGTCGGCGGCCGGCGCGGCCGGGTGAAACTTCAATGACGGACCTCTCGCGAACGCCGGTGTTTCGCGCGCTCACCCAGCCGCAGACCTTCGCTGGCGTCTCCTACAGTTTCTTTGTCATCAATCTCGTCGTCTCAACCGAGCTATTTCTTGTGACACGGTCTTTCACCGCCTTGCTGGCGCCGGTAGCGTTGCATGCAATCGGCTATCTCGCGTCATTGCGCGAGCCGCGCATCTTTGATCTCTGGCTCAAGCGTGTCAGCAAATGCCCCCGCGCGCCGAATTTTGCGCTGTGGCGTTGCAACAGCTATGCGCCATGATCGTTCCGTGAGCGCAAGATGCCACAGCAAAAGATCAGAAAGCTGGCGAAGAAGGAAGGCCGCGTCGGCGACCGGTTGCCCTATATCGGGCATATCGACGACGCGACCGTCGCGCTCAAAGACGGCATGCTCATCCAGGTCATCCTGCTAGACGGCTTCCCGTTCGAAACCGCGGAAACGGATGAACTCAACTATCGGCTTGCGCTACGCGAGACCATGCTGAGAAGCATAGGCAATGCGCGCATCGGCCTTTATCACCATATCGTCAGACGCCGGACCAATGCGGGTCTCGACGCGTCGTTCGACGATCCATTTTCACGCTGGCTCGACCAGCGCTGGCGCAATCGCATTGGCGCCAAGCGGCTCTATGTAAACGACCTCTTTCTTACGCTCGTCTACCGGCCGTCGATTGGCAAAGTAGGTCTGCTCGACCGGCTTGGCGATCGCGCGCGGCAAGCAGGCCGCGCTGGTCTGGCCGGCCGCGACCGCGATGTGCGCGTGCTCGACGGCGTGCGCGAAAGCCTGCTTGCATCGCTCAAGCCCTATGGGCCGCGAACGCTCGGACGCTATGACGGCGCAGGCGGCACATGTTCAGAACCGCTGGAATTTCTGTCTTTACTGCTCAACAACGATCTCAATCCTGTGGTTGAACCCGCTAACCCCGTCAGCCACCACCTGCCGTATAAACGCCTGTCGTTCGGCGTCGAAGCGATGGAGATGCGCGGCGCGGGGGGAAGCGAGTTTGGCGCGATCCTCTCGATGAAGGAGTATCCATCGTCGACGACACCCGGCATGCTCGATGGCTTGCTGCGCCTGCCGATCGATATGACGGTGACTGAAAGCTTCTCCTTCGTTGATCGGCAGATCGCACAGGAACGCATCGACCTTTCGCTGCGTCGCTTGCGTGCCGCAGATGATGACACCGTCACCTTGCGCCGCGGGTTGATGGCGGCGAAAGATGACGCCGCGAGCGGTTCTGCAGCCTTCGGCGAGCACCACATGAGCGTCATGGTGCGCGCGGAGACGTTGAGCGATCTCGATAAGGCTGCGGCCAGCGTGCAAGCGGCGATCGCCGACATCGGGGCGATCGCCGTCCGTGAACAACTCAATCTGGAGCCTGCATTTTGGGCGCAGTTTCCCGGCAATTTCGACTACACCGCGCGCCGCGCCCTGATATCCTCCGGGAACGTTGCCGGATTGTGTTCGCTCCATGGATTTCCGATCGGGTCGGCGGAAGGCAATCACTGGGGCCAAGCAACGACCGTCTTCGAGACAACGTCAGCGACACCTTACTATTTCAATTTTCATCAGGGCGATCTCGGCAATTTTCTGGTCATCGGCCCCTCTGGTTCGGGCAAGACCGTCGTTCTGAACTTCCTGACGGCGCAGGCGCAAAAGATCGCCCCGCGCACGATTTTCTTCGACAAGGATCGCGGCGCTGAAATCTTCCTGCGCGCGATCGGCGGCGTTTATGAAGTGCTTCGTCACGGCCGCCCGACAGGTTTCAATCCGCTTCAACTCGAAGACAGCGGCGGCACACGCGCCTTCTTGCGCTCGCTCGTCGCTCAGCTTGCGCGCGGATATGGGGCGCCGCTTGGACCCGATGAACTCGCCGTCATCAGCGAAGCGGTCGACGCCAACTTCGATCAGCCGCCCGAATTGCGGCGGCTTCGCTACTTCCGGGAACTCCTCGGCGGTGTCAGGCGGCCGGAAGCTGGCGATCTCGCGCAGCGCATCGCACGCTGGTGCGCCGGCGGCGAATTCGCATGGGTGTTCGACAATCCGGAAGATCGACTGACGGTTAATGCCCGTGTTCTCGGCTTCGACATGACCGACCTGCTTGATGCGCCGGATGTCCGTACGCCAACGATGATGTATCTCTTCCGCCGAATCGAGGAGCGCCTGGACGGCTCTCCGACGCTGATCGTCATCGACGAGGGCTGGAAAGCGCTCGACGACGAGATCTTCGGCGCGCGGCTCAAGGATTGGTTAAAGACTATCCGGAAGCGCAACGGCGTCGTCGGGTTCTGCACCCAGTCCGCACGCGATGCGCTCGACAGCCGGATTGCGAGCGCCATTCGCGAGCAAACAGCGGCGCAGATCTTTATGCCCAATCCGCGAGCAAGCGAGGAAGATTACGGGGCAGGCTTCGGCCTTACATCGCACGAACTAGATATTGTCCGGTCATTGCCCGAGGAGTCGCGCTGCTTTCTCATCAAAGCGGGGACGGATAGCGTTGTCGCTAGGCTCGATCTGTCTGGGGAACCGGAAGCGTTGCGCGTGCTCTCCGGGCGCGAGCGGACGGTGCGGGCGCTCGATCAGTTGCGCGCAAAGGTTGGCGACGACCCCGCGAATTGGCTGCCTATCTTGCTCGGCGAGGCCACGGCCCCAAAAGCGCTTTCACATCAAGAAAAAGCGTTGCACGCGAAAGCGGCTACAGGGAGAGCGCGATGAGCATCGCTTGCCCCGCGCTCAATGACCTGTCGGACATCGGCGCACTGATGATTGCGGTCGATTGCCAATCCGCGGACTATGTTGCCAGCGCTTATGAAGGACTATTTGGAGCTGGCGGCAATCTTGCTCAAGTTTTTGCGGGCGCCCTCACGATCTACGTCGCCTTCTACGGCTACCGTCTCATTATCGGGGCCGGCGCTGCGACCGCGCCCGACCTCGTGCGCAGACTAGCTGCAATCGGCGTGATTGTTGCGCTTTCAACGAACTGGCCCGCTTACCAAACGCTGTTCGTCAATACGGTAACCGGCGGCGCCGAAGAGCTGGCCGCGATGATGTCGTCCGCAACGACGGGGCAGGCCGCAACCTCAGCGTCGATTGCCGGTGAAATCGATATCGCCGTGAACGAAATGACACGGCTGGCAACCGAATGGAGCCGCAGGACCCCGCTAGGCGGAGGCGTTTCCGAGGTTCCGCTTGATACGGCCGCGGGCGCTGTTGCACCACCGCCGATTTCTCCCGCAGGCGTCAGCGCGGTCAATATGCTTTGGCTTAGCGCGATTCTGTTTGGCGTCTGCTCTGCTGGCGTCATTGTCATCACGAAGATCACGCTGGCGTTTCTGCTTGCGGTCGGCCCTGCATTCTTTTTGCTAGCGCTTTTTCCGACCACCCGGGGCCTCTTCGAAGGCTGGCTCCGGACGATTGTTGCGGGCGCTTTTGTGCTCGTCTTCTCAATTCTGGCGACGGGCGGCGCTCTTTCAGTCATTGCGCCAATCGTCGTTTCAATCAACCGCGAACAAGCCTTGGGCATCAATGACGCGGGTGCAGTCTTTACGCTGCTCATCGCCTGCATCGTGTTCGCCATGCTTGTTCGGCAGGTCCTGACGACAACGGCGCGCTTGACCGCAGCATGGCGACTGCCGTTCCTGAGTAACGAACCAGGCAAGATTGAGCGGGACGCGCAAGCGGCTGCGGCGCCGCCAGCCGCGGGCTATGCCGATGCGCGCGTCGCCGGGCTTGTCGCTTCTGTGACGCGCGAGACCGGCGCGATGTCACCGGCGCGAAGCGCAATCGCTTTCTCAGCGGCAGCATCGTTGCGGCCCTTTGAAGGCAGCGCAGGAGCGGCCGACACGCGCCGCGCAACGCGCACTTACCGCGGACTTGGCTCTTCGCGCACGCGCGCGGCAGGAGGGTATCGATGAGGATCATTGCCGCCGCGATCGGACTGGCGCTGGCGTTGTTCGGGCCAGCCCTCGCCGATCCCCGCATTCGCGAGATTGCCTATTCGTCGGACGGCGTAATCCGCCTTACCGGCCATTACGGGTATCAGATCGCCATCGAATTTCCGGCCCCCGAAAAAATCGAGAGCGTCGCCGTTGGCGATTCACTGACGTGGCAGGTGACGCCAAACAAACGCGGAAACGTTCTTGTCATCAAGCCGGTCGATCAAGGCGATCCGACCAACATGATTGTCATGACGTCGGAGCGGTTCTACAGCTTCGAGCTCACGTCCGAGGCGCGCAACGCGGACACGCCCGCATCGAAGATTACTTACCTGCTCCGCATCAAGCACCCGCCAGCAGAGCTTCAGCCCGCCGCAGCCGACTTGCGCGACGCAGCGCCGGCTACAATTCCTGCTGCCCGCAATGAAGCTTATACTTATAAAGGATCGAAGCTGAACCTTCCCTCGCGCGTCTTTGACGACGGGGCCTCAACTTTTTTCGAGTGGCCCAAAGGGATTGAGACGCCAGCGATTTTTCTTCGCCGGGCAGACGGAACCGAAAGCATCGTCAATTTCAGCAATCGCGACGGTGCAATTGTCGTTCACCAGGTAAGCGCCGAGTTCGTGCTGCGCAACGGGCGCGAAGTGACTTACATTTTCAACGAGACGTTCGTCGATGCCGATCGCGGCCCGGACGCGCCGCAACAGCGCCGCAAAAAGAAGGGGGGCCCGTTTGGCCTCTTTGGCGAATGAGGAACAAGGGAAAGATTGATCCGCGCACGGCGATGCCAGCAGGCTCGCTTGCGGAAGCAAATGCGCTCGCGATGCCAAAGGTTGCCGTTTCCGGTGGTGACAGCGGCCTAGCAATTGGCGCTGCAATTGCCGTTGGCCTTGGCGTGCTCGCTTTTAATCAGATGTCGATCGCGCGGCTTGCGCGCATTGATCCCGCGCCGCAGCCTGTCGTGGTCGTTGAAACGGCCCCCGACCCTGCGCCCATTCCGGTTGCGACACGCACTTACGAAACGCCGCCGGCCCCGCAATTTGACGACGAAGAGCCGCGCATCAGGCCAGAGCGTTTGCGCGCGCCTTCGCTTGTTGTTGATACAGGCCCGACCGCCGCCGAACTGGCGCAAGAACGCGCCGCGAGCGGCCGCGAAGGTCTGACCGCCAGCGAAGCATTCGCCGCCCGCGTTGGCGACGGTGAGAATGCGCCCGCAACGGCTGCTCATATTGGCGATCTTGCCTCAACTGTCATCGAAGGAACGCTGATCGCCGGCATTCTCGAGACGGCGATCAACTCCGACCTTCCAGGATTTACGCGCGCCATCGTCAGCGAAGATGTGCGCAGCTTTGACGGAACCGAAGTCCTCGTCCCGCGTGGAAGCCGCCTGATCGGTCAATATCGGTCTGGCCTTGCGATTGGAGAGTCGCGCGCGTTTGTGGTTTGGACACGCTTGATTCTGCCGAGCGGCGTTGCGATCAAGCTTGCGTCACCCGTCACCGACACGCTTGGGCGCGCCGGCCTAGGTGGCAAGGTTGACCGCCATTTCCTTGACCGTTTTGGATCGGCGATTTTGTTGTCGATCATTGGCGCTGGCGCGGAGATCCTTGCGGCGGAGAGCGGCGGCAGCCAGGTTGTTATTACATCGTCGGCGCAAGCTTATGGCGTCGCGCAAACAGCGCTGCAGAGCAGCGTCAATATTCCCCCAACGGTGCGCATTGCACAGGGCGCGCCGATCCGCATCTTCGTCGCCCGCGATTTGATCTTCCCGCTTTTCGAGGAGACAGGCGGCGTCCCGCTGGAACCAGAGCCATGAGCCAAGCCGCACTCGACGACGCCAGCGAGGAATCGAGCCACGTTTATCTGACAGCGTTTCTCAAGCCGCTGGAGAAATGGCTTGCCCACGAGCGCGTTGCCGAAATCTTCATCAACAGGCCGGGCGAGTTCTGGGTTGAAGTGACCGGCGGCGCCATGAGCCGCGTTGCAGCGCCCGAGATCACCGATCAGCATATTCAGCGACTTGCCGCCCAGATTGCGCGCGTCAGCGCGCAGGCGATCAACCGCGAGCAGCCAATCCTTGGCGCGTCGCTGCCCGGGGGCGAACGCGTGCAGATTGTCGGGCCGCCAGCGACGCGCCGCCATTGGGCGATGGCGATCCGGCGCCCTTCCTCCATCAAGCTTGGACTGAATGATTTTTCAACGGCTGGATCATTTGACGGCGTGCTGCTGTCAAACGAACGCGAGCTGAGCGCGCTCGACGGGCGATTGCTGAAACTTCTGGAAGCGCGCAATGTCGCCGCGTTTCTGGATCTTGCGGTGAAATCCAGAAAGTCCATTCTGATCTCCGGCGGCACATCGACTGGCAAAACGAGCCTGCTAAGCGCGCTTTTGGGATCAATTCCGGCGGCGGAGCGCTTGATCACCGTCGAAGACACGCCGGAGATTTCACTTAGCCATGACAATGCTGTCGGGCTGATCGCTGTCAAAGGCAATCTCGGCGAGGCGCGTATCGGCATTGATGATCTGTTGAATGCATCGCTGCGGCTGCGGCCTGACCGTATCATTCTTGGCGAATTGCGGGGCATTGAAGCCGTTACATTCCTGCGCGCCATCAATACGGGCCACCCGGGCTCGATCACCACAATTCACGCCGACAGCCCGCATGGAGCCTTTGAACAAATCGCACTGATGGCGCTCCAAGCCGGCTTGCCGCTCGCGCGCCGCGAGACCATCGATTACGTGCGATCCATAATCGACATTGCGATCCATGTCGTTCGCGAAGGCGGGCGCCGGCGCATTGCGGAGATCATGTTCGACCCGGCTGGACGCCCTGAGAGTTTGGGTTAAATTTTCTGCACTTTGGTCCTTACTTCGTTGTCATCGAAATAGCGTGCTTTTGCTGAAGAAGCCGCGCTTTCGGTCAAAGCTCTGTTTACAGGCGATCATGCACTTTGCCTGCGCAGGTTCCTTGTTGTGTGGGTGCAGTGATGTCGTTCCGAATGATCGGGCTGGAGTCCAGCCGTAACGCCGTCAAATTAGCGGCGGCCGCAGCCGCCCTTGCGCTGGCTGGATGCGCTGGAGAAGAGGGCATTCAAGCGGTCGCGCCCGTCGGCGCCCCGCCGGCGCCGTCAATTGCCGATACGCCGACAGCGCCGGACGCCTCGCGCTTTCTGATGCAGGCGACGTTCGGGCCGACGCAACAAGATATCGATGAGCTCGTCAGTATTGGATATTCCGAGTGGATGCGGCGGCAGCTTCGCGCATCGTCCGGCTCCAATGTCAGCGAAATCCGTCAGATCCAGGCGGATGCCACAGCGCAAGGACAGTCGGTCGAGGAAGAAGCGCTCGCCGACATCGCCTGGCGCGACATGATCGTCAACGACGACCAGTTGCGTCAGCGCATGGTGTTTGGCCTGTCGCAAATTTTTGTCGTCTCCTACGAAAACTCGGACGTTGCGGACACGCTATCATCCGCAGCTTTCTATATGGATATACTCAACGAGAATGCCTTCGGAAGTTATCGCGAGCTGATCGAAGATGTGACCTACAGCCCGTCGATGGCGCAGTATCTGACCTACCTCAACAATCGCAAGGAAGACCCAAACCAGAACCGGGTCCCGGATGAAAACTATGCGCGCGAGATCATGCAGCTGTTCACGATTGGCCTCGTGCAGCTCAATCCGGATGGAACCCCGCGCCTTGACGCTCAAGGAAACCAGCTGGAGACTTATACGAATGACGATATCACAGGCCTTGCTAGGGTCTTTACCGGGCTGAGCTGGGCGGATGGAAACTTTGGCGGGCGCTTCCCCGATCAGACCGTACCGGTCGCCGCCTACTCGCCGTTGGCGATCTTTGACCAGGAGCACTCAACGTCAGAGAAGGTGTTTCTCGGCGTAACGATCCCCGCCAACACGGCGGCAGCGGCCAGCATCGACATCGCGCTGGACACACTCTTTGCCCATCCGAATGCGGCGCCATTTATTGCCCGGCAATTGATCCAGCGTTTTGTCACCAGCAACCCGTCGCCGCGGTATGTCTCCAATGTCACGGCCGCGTTCGAAACCGGCTTTTTCCAGTTGCCGGACGGTACTGCGGTCGGCACGCAGACGCGCGGCGACCTTGCCGCCGTCATTACAGCCGTATTGCTCGACGACGAAGCGCGCATTCTCACGCAGCGCGCGGACGTCAATTTCGGCAAGGTGCGTGAACCCGTAATCCGGTTCACGCATTGGGCAAGGGTTGCCGAGCTGAACTCGGCGGCGATCCTTGGCGAGGGCACTCTCAACGGACAAAGTGACCTTGAACAAACGGCGTCGCCGACGCGTCTGTCCCAGCAAGCCTATCGCTCGCCGTCCGTCTTCAACTTTTTCCGGCCGGGCTATCTGGCAGCTGGCACTGAAACGGGCGACCTCGGCCTTGTTGCGCCTGAATTGCAGATCACGACAACGGCGACAGTCACCTCTTACGCCAACTTCATGCAAGACCGGATCGAAGAAAGCGACGCGCTCGCCACTTTCCGCCCGGGCTACAGCGCGGAGCTTGCGTTGGCCGATAATCCCGCAGCGCTCGTCGATCGCCTGAACCTTGTCATGATGGCCGGCGCGATCGAGCCCGCAACGCGCGACAACATGATTGCCGCGATCACCAGCGTTCCACTCCGCGCAGCTAGCGAACCGCAAGACCGGCGCCGCCGCGTCAACGCCGCCATGCTGCTCGCCGTACTCTCCTCCGAATATTACACGCAACGCTAAGGAGCCGCCCCGATGTCCGCAATTACGCGACGCCAAATTCTCCAAACCGCGAGCCTTCTTGGCGCCTATGGCGCGGCGCCATTCGCCATGAACCTGTTGCCGTTCAACGCGCTCGCTGCGTCAACGAGCGGGTATCGCGCACTGGTGTGCGTCTTCCTGTTTGGCGGCATGGACTGTCACGACACGGTCCTTCCATTCGATGACACGTCCTACAATCAGTATGCCTCGCTCCGCCGGTCGTTGATGAACGAATATAACGGCCTGCAGGGCGGCTCATCGCGGACACAGGCGCGTCTGCTCGCCATGAACCCTTCAAATGCCGCCGCATTCGGCGGGCGCCAGTTTGCCCTCCCCGAAGCGTTGAGGCCGATCCATCAACTGTTTACGTCCGGTCAGGCAGCCATTGTTGGCAATGTCGGTCCGCTGATCCAGCCGCTCAATCGCACGCAGTGGCGCAACGGTTCGGCGCCGTCGCCGGCGCGGTTGTTTTCGCATAACGACCAGCAATCGACGTGGATGGCAGCCGCGCCAGAAGGCGCGCAATTTGGATGGGGCGGCCGCCTCGCCGACATGGCGATTGCGTCGCGCGCCAATACAAATGCCTCATTCACAGCGGTCTCTGTCTCCGGAAACGTCATTTACCTCACGGGCCAGGAAGCAACCGGATTCTCGCTTGGCCTGAACGGTCCAACGCAAATCCGCTCCGTCGATCGGCCAGGTCTTTACAACTCGCTGGAACTTCCCGGCCGCATCGCCAATCAGATCCAGGACGTGCCCGGAGCGCGGACAAACCTCCTCGAGCGCGATGTCGCAACCGTTCATCGCCGATCGATTGCGCTCAACCGCGATCTGGAAGTCGCCTTATCGTCGCAAGCGCCATTTCAAACCGTCTTTCCAACAAGCGGCCTTGCCCAGCAAATGCAGGTTGTCGCGCGTATGATCGCGGCGCGATCGACGCTCGGCGCCGCGCGGCAGATCTTTTTTGTGTCAACCGGCGGCTATGACACGCACTCAAGTCAGGCGCCAAGTTTGACCGGACTTCACACAACGCTCGCCGGGGCGATGCGCGCATTCTACGACGCGACCGTTGAGCTCGGCGTACAGAATGACGTTACCGCTTTCACGTCATCAGACTTCGGCCGGACACTCGCGGTCAACGGCGACGGCACCGATCATGGCTGGGGCGGCCATCACTTCGTCGTCGGCGGCGCGGTTAATGGCAACCGTATCCTTGGCGACATTCCAGCGCCCGTTGCCGATCACGCGCAAGATAGCGGCGCCGGGCGGCTGATCCCCAATGTCTCCGTCGAACAGTTCGCCGCAAGCCTTGCCGCGTGGTTTGGCTTGACACCCAGTGAAGTTCAGGCGGCGCTTCCGAACATCGCCAATTTTTCGGGGCCGATCGATCTCTTCAATTCATCGTCGAGCGTCTAACACCACAATAAGGGGGCAAGTCGCCATGACCAAACATAAGACCGCCGTACAGGGAGCAATCCTTGCCGCCGCAATCGGGGCCAGCCTCGTGGGCGCCACCACCGCCTATGGCGTCGAGAAGTGTCGCGCAGGCGCCGAATGCACGTTTACGCTGGCCATGTTGCGCGACCGCGACCTGAAAGGCATGAAGGTCGCAGGCCCCAACCAGAAGCCGCGTCAGGAACAGCGGCGCTATGGCAAGCCACCGCTCCGCGATCAGCCAACCAAGGCCTTTTTTGTGCGCGGCGGCTACACGCTCGCGGCGAGCGGCCAAGGTCTTGCCGATGGAAAGGGCGCGCCGCTTTATGGCGCTGGCTATCGCAACCGCATCAGCCAATCCTGGCCATTGAGCCTTGAGGCGGAGGTCGTCTTTCAGCGCGACAAGGATGTCGTCGTTATCGGCGTCGGCCAGGAGGAAGCGACACGCCGGGCGATATCAGGCCTCGTCTCACTGCGCTGGGATGGACCGAAATTCGGGCGCTTCAAGCCTTACTTCTCCGGCGGCGTCGGACCGTCGCAGGTGAAGGTCGAAATCGATGACGGTTTCACACCGCTGTCTGATTCGAACATCGAGCTTGCCTATGGCGCGCGCGTTGGCATTTCCTATCCGGTCACGCGTAAGGTCGCCGTCGAGGCAGGCTATCGTCTGCTCGGCGCGACAAATGATGACATCAAGACTCACAGCGCCGAGGTTGGGCTTAACTATCGGTTCTAGATTTTATACGCTGCCCGCTGACATTTGTCGGGTGGGCGCGTGGGCGGAGCTGTCAAACACGGATTGCGCATTGTCATCCTGGGCGGGGGAACCGCCGGGTGGATGGCCGCGTGCCTGATGGCGAAGCGCTGGATTGCGCAAGGCGTTTCGATCACCGTCGTTGAATCCCCTGAAATCGGCATCATTGGCGTTGGCGAGGGATCAACGCCGCAGTTGCGGGCGTTTTTTCGCGACCTTGGCGTCGATGAGGCGGCTTGGATGCCGGCCTGCAACGCAACGTACAAGAACGGGATAAGCTTTCACGGATGGTCTTCTCTGTCCGGATACGGATCGTACTTCCACCCCTTCCCCTCGCCCATCGACGCGCACACCGCGCCGGCCTTTCATTTTCACTCCTATGGCCGACGGCGCGGGGCTGATTTCGTTGCAACGCCCGACCGGT
>JBJXFO010000098.1:0-47844 GCA_046154725.1 Parvularculaceae bacterium
GGCGGGAGAACCGCAGCGGCGCCAATCGGCGCGGTCAGGAAGGGCCCGACGCAAGGCGCCGCGACAAAGACCGCGAGCACGCCGGTCAGGAACGCCGCGCCATCGCCCTTCGCGCTGGAGACGAGACCAGAGCCAACATTCTGCAATCCGTCGCCAACGGAAAAAGCGCCTGCGAGATTGAGCCCGACAGCGAACAGCACATACGCCGACAGGGCGACAATGAACGGCGACTGGAGGTGAAAGCCCCAGCCGAGACCTTCGCCGGCGGCGCGCAAGCCAAGCAATGCGCCGCCGAGCACCGCAAAGGTCGCAATGACGCCAGCCGCGTACAGGAGGCCGTGGCGGCGCATCAAGCGAGCGTCGGTGCCCGCGGCGGCAAACGATGCCGCCTTCACGAAAAGGATCGGAAAGACACACGGCATCAGGTTGAGAAACGCGCCGCCAAGTAACGCGGCAAGCAACAAGCCCGGCAGCGCGGCGGCGGTTGGCGGCGGGACCGGCGCGGCGTTGCGCGGGGCCGCCGAGGCCGCAGCGGCGACGTCAATCGATGCGTCTGCAGTTGCGCTAACTGCAAACGCGGCAGCGCCGTCTTTTGTCTCTACAAGGATGACGCCGGCGAGCGGCCCGGTATGCGTCGACAGCGCCGGCGCCGTCAGTCGCAACGCGCCGCCGCGCTGTTCAAATCGCTGCACAGCGGCTGGCGCAATGACGCTATCGGCCTCCGGAAAGAAATAAGCGCCGGTCGCCCCATTGCCGAGACTGGCCGCTTCGATGGCGATGTTGCCGTCTTCGATCCGGAATGACGCGCTGGCGGGGCGGGGCGCGGCGGCATCGGCGGCGGCAAAAATCGCGCTCGCGTTTGCGTCGGGCAACGGCGCCGCGACAACCGGCAATGCGATCGAAAACGAGGCCGTCTCGGGCACACAGATTTCCGCACAGATCAGCCATGTCGCCTCAAGACCGACCGCAAGCGTCGATCCTGGTTGCGCGTTGGCTGGCGCCGTCAAAGTCGCAAGAAAAACCGGTTCGCCCTCATGGCCATAGTTGACAAGCGGGCCGATCTCGATGCGCTCCGGGGCCGGATACTCGACGGCGCTGACGCTGGCGTTAATGGGCAATGCCCAGATCGTTTCGAGCGGCAGGCCGCTGTCGCCGGGGTTTTTCCAGTAAACGTGCCAGCCGGCCTGCAGCGTCTGATGCAAGGCAAGCCGAACATTGCCGCCCGGCGCGATGCCTGTCTGCTCGGCAACAAGCCTCGACCGCGCGTGATCGGTTGTGACGATGGCCTCGGCTGCCGCTGGCAACGCCGCCGTCATCGCCAGGACCAGAGCCGCGAAAAGCCTCATGCCGCCTCAATAAACGCGCCGAACCCCGACGCCAAGCGCGCGGCCCCCGGCGGCGGCGTTGTCTCGCCAAGACGTGAACGGACCAAGATAAAATCTCAGGAGAATTGGCGCACGGTCGCGGCTTCCGCTTCCGTCATGTTGTAGCGGCGCATGCGCCGGACGATGAGCGAGCGCCAATTGCCGAGCGACAAAAGGTGCGAATACAGCACCGGCAAGACGTTCAGTTTACGGATCTTGAGGAACTCTTCGTCGGAAAGGGCGATCAGCTTCTTCTCATCGACGCCGAAATACTGCGCGAAGGCGCGCGGCTCGGTTGAACCTGTCGGCGTGTACTGCGCCGACTGGCCGCTGATGAGGTCAAGCTCCTTCACCGATTTGAAGACCTGTTCGGTGAGGCGGCGGTCCGACTCATAGGTCTTGGTGAATTCAAGGGCCTGTTTCGACATGTCGCTCAATTGTCCGCCATCGAACAATTTGCGTTCGGCCGCCGGGGTCAGACCTTCAAAGCCGGCGTCGATGACCAGCGCAAAGCGGTCGGCGCCCGTTTCGGCCGCGAGACCGAACGGATAACGGCGGATATACCCGGGGATATAGGCGTAAGGGTCCCAATTGCCCGTTTCGTCAACGAAGAGATTGACGTCATCGAGAAGGCCGACAATTGCCAGCGGCTGCAAATCCTCCTGCGTGCCGAAGACGACCGGATAATACCGGCTCGCCTCGGCGATCTCGGAGATTGTCAACGGGATCGCCCGCACCTTGGAGCAAAACCCGAACGGCTTGTCCGCCGCACGGACGCCAAGCTCGCCATGGTTCTGGGTATTGAGCAGTTCCGGCCGGTCATAGAGGAACATCGTGCCGGAAATCTGCATGGAAGCGGGCGTTTGGCTCATGGCCGGAAAACCTCTTGCTGGCGGCGGAACACCCGGTGTCCTTGGCGCGTTGCAGCGGATGCGACGTCCGGACCCGGGCTGGAAAGCGCCCGCATAGCAAAAAGACCACCGGCGTCCAAGGATTAAACGGGGAACCCCGCCAGAAACCCGGCGGCGCGCCGGGGATCTTCAAACGGAACAAGATGCGTGACGCCTGTAGCGGTCTCGACACGGGCGCCAAGCTTGCGGAAACGCGATTTCGCGTCTCCCCGCAGCGTTGTGCTTGGGTGCGCGGCGGCAAGGACGCTGACCGGCGCGCGGACCGTAGCAAGGCCGTCCCAGAAGGCGTTCGCCTGCGCCGCGAAATTCGCCGCTTCCCACTCGGGCGCGCACGAGAGGCAAGCGCCCGTTTCATCAATCACGAGACCGTCCGCGAGATAGTCCTCAAGGACGCCCGGCGCCCATTTTGCAAAAAATCCTTTGGCGGCGTAACTCGCCAGCGCCGCGTCCCGGCTCGGCCATGCTCGCCGCCGGCGCATGGCGCCTTTCACCAGCGGCAGCCGCCGGGCGATTGCCGGCCACACGGGCGTCGCTGCGATCGCACTCCAGCTGCGCGGCATTGCGACCGGTTCAATAATGCGCAGCGCCGCGACGTTTTCATCGCTGGCCGCCGCAAGCGTCGCCGCAACGCCGCCAAGACTGTGGCCAGCGACGATCCAGCGAGCGCCGCGCCCGACGACGTCGCCAAGCGCCCGCTTTGTTTGGCGCAAGTCATCGCCGAAAATTGCCATGCTGCGGTGGCCTTGCGGGTGCGCAGGCAAATGCGTTCGGCCGTGACCGCGCAGATCGGCGGCGAAGATGTCGAACCGCGCGCCGAGCGCTTCAAACATCTGCCGATACGCGGACGCGCAAAACCCGTTGGCGTGCGCAAACAGCAAAGGCGCAGCGCCAGGCCCGCCAAACCGCAGCAGCGCGACCTCGCCGCCGGGGATCGCAACGCGCATGCGGCGCGGCGCGAGGCCGTCGTCAGCTGCGGTCATCCGCCAGCGCCGTCCGCGTTGCCGAGCCGATAGAGCGTATAAAGATGAAGCGCATCTTCTGCGGCGCGGTGGCGCCGCGGAGCGAGCCGGTCCGCTTGGCTGAGCAGGCGCGCTTTTTCCGCCGCCGTCAGCACCGGCATGGCGCGCGCAAAGTCGTGCAGCCGGATGTCGCAACGCCGGCCAGCCGCCCGAAAGAGGCGCTGCATCCAGAACGCATCCCAGTCGGGCGCGTCGGAATAGACGATCCGCCCCGAAAGGGCCGCGTTCAGACGTTTGCAGCCTTCAGCGGCATCGAGACCAAAATCGCTCAACATGCGCGGCGTGATGCCGTGCAGCCGCGCGGCCTTGTCATCCCACGCCCCCATCGGCCAATCCGGCGCCTGGCCGATCAGAAACGATTCCGTAACGCCGTTGTCGAGCGCCCAGCCGACCTCAATCGGCCAAGACTGTGCGCCAAGGCCCGAAGCCTCGAAATCGAGGAAGGCGAAAGCTTCGAGCGGCGCCGTTCCGGAATTCAGAGCCGCCTCCCGCGATGACGTTGGATGCTTATTTTATGCGCGTCGCGGTGCGTGTGTCAGATCTTGGCTTTGAAAACGCCTGTTTGCGGGTCGCGCTCGAAGTCGATGATCGAGGCGTCACTGGCCGCGCCGGCAAATTCATGAATCGCGCGGCGCACCTCGTCTGCTTTTCGCTTGCCAAACCGAAAAAGCGCGACCGCACTGCCAATCACGAGAAACCCTGCAACCAAGCCTGCGACCGAGCTCATCTTAGCGTTATCCTTCCTAGTCGCCCCTTGCGTCGAAGGATATCGCGGATCGCACCCCCGTCGCAATCGAAAGACAGCGGCCCCCTGTCGCATCGGGCTTTCGACTGAGCGCAATCGGTCGCAACGGCGCGCCTTGACCGGGCCGCGCCCGCGCCCCACTCTTGCAGTATCGTCAAGCCATTGCTGCAAGAGGCGTTTTGGAACTCGCACTGTCCACCGGCCCCCTTTCTTCAGGCCCCCCTTCGATAGGGCTTCCGCCGGTGCAGCCCGGACTTGGCGGCGGGGAGGCGTTTGCCCGGGCGATCGCTGGCCTTCGTGCTTTGTGCGAGGACGACCTTGGCGAGGTTAACCACGCCATTCTCGATGCCATGCGCTCCAAAGCGCCGATGATCGTCGATGTCGCCAGCCACCTCATCAATTCGGGCGGAAAGCGCTTGCGCCCGCTCCTGACGCTCGCATCGGCGCGCCTGTTTGGCTATTCGGGCGTCGAGCACATCAAGCTCGCCGCTGCGGTCGAATTGATCCACGGCGCCACGCTTCTCCATGACGACGTCGTTGACGCCTCCGCCTTGCGGCGCGGCGAGCGGACGGCGAACATCATCTGGGGCAACAAGGAAAGCGTTCTCGTCGGCGATTACCTTTTCGCACAGGCGTTTGAATTGATGGTCGCCGCACGCGATCTCAAGGTCTTGCAGATCCTCTCTCGGGCGTCCGGCGTCATCGCCGAGGGGGAAGTTTTGCAACTCGCGACGCAGAAGAATCTCGAGGCGACGTTTGAGATGTATCTCGCCGTCGTTGACTCAAAGACTGCCGCCCTGTTCGCGGCAGCGACGCAAGCGGGCGCGATCATCGCCGGCGCCGACCCGCGCGCTGAGGAAGCGCTAAGGGGCTTTGGCCGCAATCTGGGCGTCGCATTCCAGCTCGTCGACGATGCGCTCGACTACTCGGGGCGCGAAGTGTCGCTCGGAAAAAGCGTCGGCGACGATTTCCGCGAAGGCAAGATGACGCTGCCGGTCGTTTACGCGCTTGATCGCGCCGGGCCCACTGAGCGCGAATTCTGGCGCCGGACGATTGCCGAGGGCCGTCAGCGGCCCGAGGATTTCGACCGTGCGCGCGACCTTATCGCCTCAACGCGCGCGCTGGAGGACACCTTCGCCTGCGCGCGCCGCTATGCCGCGCGCGCTCTCGACGATCTGGCGCTTGCGCCATCCAACGCCTGGCGCGACCAGCTGGCTGAAATTGCTGCGCTGTCGGTTGCAAGGATCGCGTAAAGGCGCGTTATTCAGCGGCCTTGGCCATCGGCATTGGCGGCGTCTCTTTAAGGGTCGCGGACGGCCGCGCGAGCAGCCCCGCCGCGCTCGCTCTGCGGAAGATTGTCAGGGCCGGGATGATGAAGAACGCAAAGAGCAGCGCCGGAACCATAAAGGCGAGCCCGACGGGAAGCGCGTTGGCGAAGATTGCGGCAATCGTCGAGATTGCGATGAGGGTCAGATAAAGCGCCGTCACCGACACATGCGAGGCGCCAAGACGCATCAGCAATTGATAGAGATGCTCATTATGCGCTTCGGCGATAGCGCGCCGGCGTGCAACGCGGTGAGCGAGCGTAAACGCGACGTCGAACAGGAACGGCATGAAGACGATCGGCACGAACAGCGCCGAAGTCGTTGCAACATCCGGCGCCGCCGACGCGGCGAGCGCCGCCAGCGCGGCGATTGCAAAACCGACCGACTGGCTGCCGCCATCGCCCATAAAAAGGCGCGCGGCGGGAAAATTCAGCGGCAGGAATCCGAACACCGCGCCGGCGAGGAGGATCGAGGCTGCCGCGACGGTCGCGGCGCCCGTGCCCGCCGCCGCGACACCCAGCGCACAGAGCGCGAACACCGCCGCGGTTGCCGCAATGCCGTTGGCGCCATCCATGAAATTGAAGGCGTTCATAAAGGCAACGATCCAGAACACCGTGAAAACCGGCGCAGCAAACCCGAGTGCGAGTTCGCCGAGAACCGGCGCCGGCACGCTTTCAACGGCACCGAACAGAACGACAAAGAGCATCGCTACAGCAATTTGTCCGGCGAGCTTGATCATCGCCGGCAGCGGCCGCGCATCGTCGAGCACGCCCAACGCAAACGCGCAGGCAATGACGCCGGTCAATTTCGCAAGCCCGGGCGTGACGATCGAAAACGCCAGCGCCGCGATTGAGAAGCCGAGCATGATCGCCGCGCCGCCCGTGCGCGGCGTCGGCGTCTGATGGCTCGATCGCGCGCCAGGCCTGTCGGCGAGCCAGCCCTTGCGTGCAAAGTACCGGCCGGCGCCATGCGTGATCGCAGCCGCGGCAATCGCGGCAACGGCCAGCAACAGGGGCAAGGCTTCGGTCATTGCATCGCGCTTTCATCGCCGCCGAGCACCCGTTTGCCGAGAACTGGCGCCGCCATCGTCCACCAGCCGGTCGCCCGCAGCGCCTGCGCGGCGCGCGTGGCCGCCGCGCCAGAGGCATAAAGCGAAAAGATTGTGGCGCCGCTGCCGGACATTCGCGCGCCGAGCGCGCCAGCGGTTTGCGACAGTGCGCCGAGCGCATGCGCGATAACGGGTTCCCGGGCAATTGCGAAGGGCTGAAGGTCGTTGCGCGACGCGCCAAGCAATGCCTTGACGCCCGCTATCGCGCCGAGGGCGTCGAATGCGGGATCGGCGGGCGCTGCGGGCGATCTCTCTGCAGCGTCAAACGCGCGAAAGACCGGCCCGGTCGGCATCGCAACGCGCGGATTGACGAGGCAGACCCAAAGCGGCGGCAGACGCGGGCCTGGCCGGATGCGCTCGCCCGCGCCCGAGACAAGCACCGGCGCCCACGACAGGCACGCAGGCACATCGGCCCCCAGCGAGAACGCCAGCGCGCGAAGCGGGCCCGCACTCAGCGAGACGCGCCACAATTTCATCAGCACACGGAGTGTCGCGGCGGCGTCGGCCGATCCCCCGCCTATGCCCGCGGCAACCGGCAGCCGCTTGTCGAGCGTCAGCGCCGCGCCCGCCTTGACGCCCGCTGCGCGCTGCAGGCTGCGAGCCGCGCGCAGAACGAGATTGTTCCCGGCAGCCTCGCCCGCGAGTTCGCCCGCGTACGGTCCTGTCAGTGTCAGCGACAGCCGGTCCGCGTGCCGGGCGCTGATAACGTCGCCGCCATCGGCGAATATAAAGAGGCTTTTCAGTTCATGCAGCCGGTCGCGCCGCAACGGTCCCACATGCAGGTAGACATTGACCTTTGCGGGGGCAATTTCCTGCTCAATTTCGTGCGCGGTTTCGTGTGCAATTTCTGGCTTCATGGCAGCGAGGGGGCGTCAGCGGGAGGGGCGCGCGTCAGCGCTGGCGAGCCCAGCAACAAGCTTCTTTTCGATAACGGCTTTCAGCGCCTCGGCCGGCATCAGCTGAAGCGCGCGGCGCCACTGAAACTCAGCCTCGACCTTGCGACCGAGCCGGTAATACGCGTCGCCAAGATGATCCGTAATCGTCGGATCGCCGGGCTCGAGCGACGCGGCCTGTTCAAGATGCGGCAGCGCTTGCGTATAGCGGCCAAGCTGGTAATGCGCCCAGCCAAGACTGTCGATGATCGCGCCTGAATTCGGCGCCAGTGCCACCGCCTTTTCAATGAGCGTGAACGCTTCCTCAAGGTTCTCGCCGCGTTCTGCCCAGCTGTAGCCAAGATAGTTGAGCGCCGTTGGCTCTTCCGGCGCTATGGCGA
The DNA here is from genome assembly GCA_046154725.1 of Parvularculaceae bacterium. GTDB lineage: Bacteria > Pseudomonadota > Alphaproteobacteria > Caulobacterales > Parvularculaceae > Amphiplicatus. Next base: position 7,746 of record JBJXFO010000098.1, read on the forward strand.
CAGCCTTTTTGAGATCGCTCTCGGCTTCCGGCCAGCGCTTGAGTTCAATGAGGGCTGCCGCGCGGGCGACAAAAAAGCGCCACGCATCGTCGGGCGGGGCCTCAGCCAGAAGCGCGATCGCGTCGCTGGCGGCCGCAACGGCGTCATCGTGACGTCCGCGTTCGGCGTAAAGCCCGGCGAGCGTCAGGCGCATTTCCTCCGACGACCGGTCAGCGCGCACCGCCGACCGCATCAGCGCGATCGCCTCGTCGAGTTTTTCTTCCGCGGCGAGGGAGCCGGCGACCTCGATTTGCGCCTGTTCATAGTACGGCGATGACGGCGGAATCGCTGCAAGGACCTCGCGCGCGGCGTCATAGTTTCCGTAGATATTCAGGATAGAGCCGGCGAGCTGGCGTGCAGGCGCCAGCGACGGGTCGAGATAGATCGCAAGCTGGACAAGCACGAGCGGCAAATTGAATTGCGGCTGCCCGATCGTGAATCCGGCCTCAAAAGCGCGGGCGCGCTCGCCCGCTGACTGTTCGAGGATATTGCCGGAGAAGTTATAGAGCGCGAGCGCTGCGCCCTCGGCCGCGGAAAGATCCGTGTACGCCTTGCTGGCCTGCCCTTTCTTCAACCGGGCAAGCCCGGCCCTTGCCGCCCGGCGCGCAGGGCCCCGCTCGCGCTCGAGCGTTTCGTAGAAGCTTTGCGCCGCTTGCTGGTCGCCAGCGCGCTCAAGACCGGTGCGCTCAAGAAAGGCGCCGTACGCTTCGCGGCCCGCAGGCCCGGCGAAAGAGCCGATTGCCAATTCATGCGCGGCGCGCGCGGCGTCGAGGTCGCCGGCTTCTTCGGCAAGGATAGCCGCAAAAGCCGGGTTGAAGCCCTTGAAGACGTCGTCCGGCGCCGCCCCGAGCAACTCTAGCGCCTTGGCCGGACCGTCGCGTTCGGCTTCGATCCAGACGTTCGTCAGAAACGCGATCGACTTGCTAAAGGATTCCGTGAACTCGCCCGCGAGCGGCTCGGCGGCGCTGGCGAGAGCGCCGCGCTTTAAGTGCGGCGCCGCGAGCGCGATGCGCGCGAGGCCATCGGTCTTGTCAGCAATTGAAAGGCGCATCGCAAAGGGCTGCGCCGCCTCTACCCTGCCCGCGGCCAGATGATAGAAGAAAGCTTGGCGCAGCGCTTCCTTGTCGCCGGGATTGGCGCTGACAGCCGCGCCGTATTTGTCGGCGGCCGCGCCAATATCGTTGACGCCCGCCGCAACACGCCCCGAGAGATAATCGCCCGCGGCGTTGGAGCCGTCAGATGCGCCGCGCCCTGTTGGCCCCGTGACGCATCCGGCAAGCGCCAACACGCCAGCCGCAATCCAAACGATCGATTTCAAGTTACCAACTCCTCGACTTGCCGCCTTGATACCACGCCGTCACATGTTCGGATAATTCGGGCCGCCGCCGCCTTCGGGCGTCGTCCAGACAATATTCTGCGACGGGTCCTTGATATCGCAGGTTTTGCAATGGACGCAGTTCTGCGCATTGATCTGAAATCTTGGATCAGCGCCGCCGTCCATGGTCACGACTTCGTAAACCCCGGCGGGGCAATAGCGCTGCGCCGGTTCGGCAAAGCGCGGCAGGTTGACCTTGATTGGCACTGATGGGTCTTGCAGCACCAGATGCGCCGGCTGGTTTTCCTCGTGATTGACGCCGGAAAAGGCGAGGTTCGTCAACCGGTCGAAGGTCAGCGATCCGTCAGGGCGCGGATAATCGATAATGCGATGGCCGGACGCGGCGCCCGTCGAGGCAGCGTCCGTTTTGCCGTGCTTCAGGGTGCCAAACAGCGAAAATCCCGGGATGATCGTGTTGGTCCAGAGGTCGAGACCGCTGAGGGCGATGCCGCCCGCAAGCGTGCCGAATTTCGACCACAGCGGCTTGGCATTGCGCGCCTTTTTCAATTCGCGCTTCACCGGCGACGCGTCATAGGCCGCAGCATAGGCAACGAGTTCGTCGCCTTCGCGCGCCTCGACGACCGCGTCGAACGCTGCGTCCGCGGCCATGATCCCGGTCAGCATCGCGTTGTGATTGCCCTTGATGCGCGGGACGTTGACGAACCCGGCCGCGCAGCCAATCAGCGCGCCGCCCGGGAACACAAGCTTTGGCACCGACTGATAGCCGCCCTCGGTGATGGCGCGCGCGCCGTATGCGATGCGCTTGCCGCCTTCAAGCAGCCCGGCAAATTCGGGGTGCGTTTTGAGCCGCTGAAATTCAGCATACGGATAAAGATGCGGGTTCTTGTAGTTGAGGTGAACGACGAACCCCAGCGAAACCGTGTTGTCGTTATAATGATAAAGGAACGACCCGCCGCCGGTCTGATCGTCGAGCGGCCAGCCAAATGTGTGCTGCACGTGTCCGGGCCGCGATTTTTCCGGGCTGATCTCCCAGAGTTCCTTGAGCCCGATGCCGTATTTTTGCGGCTCCGAATTCTTGTCGAGGCCAAACCGCGCGATCAGCATTTTCGCCAGCGACCCATGCGCGCCCTCGGCAATCAGCACATATTTGCCGCAGAGTTCCATGCCGGGCTGATAATGCCCGCTTTTAGCGCCGTCCTTGCCGATCCCGACTTCGCCGACGACAACACCGCGCAGCGACCCGTCCTCGCGCCATAGCGCTTTCGAGGCCGCCATGCCCGGGTAAATCTCGACGCCGAGCGCCTCGGCCTCGCCGGCGAGCCAGCGGCAAACATTGGCCATCGAGACAATGTGGTTGCCATGGTTCTTGACCATCGGCGGCATGGCGAAGACCGGCAAAGGCAGCGACCCTGAGGGACCCAGGATTTTAAAGCTTTCCGATGTGACGGGCGTGTCGATCGGCGCGCCGCGGTCGCGCCAGTCTGGCAGAAGAGCATCGAGGCCCGACGGGTCGAGCACGGCGCCGGAGAGGATATGCGCGCCAACCTCGGAGCCTTTCTCGACAATCACGGCGGTGAGATCGCGCCCGGCGGCAGTGGCGCGTTGCTTGAGACGGATGGCAGCCGCAAGCCCGGCAGGACCTGCGCCGACGATCACGACATCGAAGTCCATTCTCTCGCGCTCTTCCGCGTCGTACGCCATTCCCGCTCCCTGAGCATAAATTTGGTCGCGCCAGACAGGAAAATGATCCCGCCGGTTCTTCGGCTTTGCTTTCTGGCGCAATTTATCGGCAAAGGCCATTGAAAGGGGCGTCGCACCCCGCCCACGTCCTAAATGCCGTGCAAGACTGGCTGACGCTATGACCCCGCTTTTTTATTGTGCCCTTTGCGCCGTCGCCGTTGCCGGTTTGCTCGCCGCCGAGCGTCGCGAAAATATGGCGCTGCGGATGGTCTTCAAGCCGGCCGCCTCGCTCTTCTTTGTGCTCGCCGCGATTGCCGCCGGCGCCAGTCAAAGCCCGATGGGCCTTGCGATTCTGACCGGGCTTGGTCTTTCGGCATTGGGCGACCTTTTATTGATCGGCCGCGACGGGCGGCTGTTCCTTGCCGGGATGGCGGCTTTCGGCTTTGCGCATCTTGCCTATGCGGGCGCCTTTGCGATCGGCGGCCTCGCTCCGGGTTGGCCCGCGCTTGCCGCGGGCGGGGCAACCCTTGGCGCCGGCGCCTGTTTTCTGGCGCCGTTACGCAAAGGCATGGGCGCAATGGCCGGACCGGTCGTCGTTTATGCGGTTATCATCGCGGCGATGGTCGCCTTGAGCGTGGCGCATCACGAGGCCGCCGGCAACGATCAAAGTGCGCGCCTTGCCGCCGGCGCTGCCGCCTTCGCCGCGTCCGACCTCGCGGTCGCGCGGGACCGGTTCGGCGTGCCGGATTTCCGCAACCGGCTGTGGGGGTTGCCGCTTTACTACGCCGCGCAGTGCCTGATCGCCACGGCCGTTTGACACCGCAGTGGTTCTGTGGCGCCTCGCCGCTCATGATCGAGGGAGAAGACAAAATCCGGGCGGCGCGCGCGCTCCTGCGCTGGTACGCCGAAAGCGGCGTCGATGAGGCGGTGACGGCCGAGCCGGCAAGCTTTTTCAGCCGGTGCGACGTCTCGCCAGTGCGCTCTGGCGTTCGCCCGATCGCACAGACCCCGTCCCTATCGCCAATTATTTCGATGCCAGCGCCGAGTGTCGATGAAGCGATCGCGGACGCTGTGCGGCGCGCCGCTGAGTGCACAACCATCGAGGCGCTTGCTCTCGCGGTCGCTGACTTTGATGGCTGCCCGCTGAAAGCCGGCGCGCGCAGCACCGTCTTTGCGGACGGCGTTTATGGCGCGCCGCTGCTTGTCATCGGCGAGGCGCCTGGCAAGGATGAAGACCTCGCTGGCAAACCCTTTGTCGGCCGCGCCGGGCAATTGCTGGACAAGATGCTGGCGGCGATCGGCCGCGATCGCGCGCGCGATACTCTGATCACCAATGTTATCTATTGGCGCCCGCCCGGCAACCGCGCGCCGACGCAAGCCGAAATCGCCATTTGCCGCCCGTTTGTCGAACGGCTGATCATTCTCACCGCGCCGAAAGCGATCATGCTCGCGGGCGGCGTCCCGACACAAGCGCTGACCGGCGCGGCCGGCATCATGCGCGCTCGGGGCGCCTGGCGCGAGCTTGACCTTGGCGCTGGCGGGCGCTTTGCCGCCCTGCCCGTTTTCCATCCGGCCTTCTTGTTGCGCCAACCTGAGCAAAAGCGCCTTGCCTGGCGGGACCTGCAATCGCTTGCTGCCCGGTTAACGACAGATTAACGCTGCAAGACTTAAACTTTGCGTTGATCGTGAAAGGGACTTCCAACCGATGCGTATCATCGCCTTGATCGCCGTGCTCTTTGCAAGCTCGCAAGCTGCCGCAGCTGAAGGCGAGACGGCAGTCGTGAGCGTTCTCTCAGCGGAGGATGCCGCCCTTTACCGTGAGGTTTTCACTCTGCAGGCCGACGCCCGCTGGCGCGACGCGGACGCGCGCGCCGCGGCGCTGAAGGACCCCCTGCTGATGGGCTATGTGAAGATAGAGCGTTATCTTCATCCCACAGGCTATCGCTCGACTTATGACGAACTCAAGGAATGGATGGCGTATTACGCGGACCATCCTGATGCGGATAATGTTCATGCGCTGGCGATAAAGCGCCGCCCTAAATCGGCGGCGGCGCCTGTGCAGCCCGTGCGGCGGAAATGGAAGGCGGAGACCGCCGCGCCGCTTCATCCCGACCTCGAGGTCGATTACGCGCGCACCAGCCGCCCGATGCTGGCGCAGATCGAGGGGCGCGTGCGCCATCTTGCCAACAAGGAGCAAGCCTCGCTCGCTCTTGATGAAATCAGCAAGCACTTGAAGCGCGGAACCATCACCGAGCGCCAATATGACCGCATGCGGTCCTGGGTTGCAGCGAGCCTTTATTACCAGGGGTATCAGGCCCGTGCGCGCGAGATCGCAGACGCCGTTGTCGCCCGGCATGGCGACAGCGCTGTGCTCGCCTATTGGATTTCCGGCCTCGTTCATTATCGCGAGAACGACATCGAGGGCGCGCATCAGCGGTTCGCGGCGATGGCGCGCGTCAGCCAACAGGACGACGCGCTGCGTGCAGCCGCTGGCTTCTGGATGGCGCGCGCGGGCCTCGCTGTTGGAAAGCCGGAAACCGTTGCCGAAGGCCTTGAGATCGCGGCGCAGTTTCCGTTGACCTTCTACGGCCAGTTGGCGCTTGCCCAGCTTGGGCGTCATTACGCGTTTAACTGGGAAACGCCGGCGCTGTCAGAAGACGCGCTCAACCGGCTTGTTGACGCCGACCCGGCGATCAGGCGCGCGATCGCCCTCGCCGAAGTCGGGCTGGTCAACGAGGCCGATCTGGAGTTCCGGTGGATCAACGGCCGCATCGGCGACGAGCATGCGCAAGACCTGCTAGCGCTCGAGCAGGCGTTAGACTTGCCGGCCGCGCAACTCGACCTCGCACTCCAATATCGCGGGCCCGCCTTTGAAGCCGGGCTGTTTCCCTTGCCGGCCTACGAGCCCGAGAACGGCTTTACGGCCGACCCGGCGCTCATCTATGCGCTGATGCGCCAGGAATCGAAGTTCAAGGTTGAAGCGACGAGCCGCGTTGGCGCGCGCGGCCTGATGCAACTGATGCCGCGCACGGCAAGCTATGTGGCGAAGGACACGTCGCTCCAGCGCGGCAAGGGCCGCGACAAACTTTATGATCCGTCAGTCAACCTTGCGATCGGCCAAGATTATGTGAACCACCTGATCGAAACTACGGCCGACGGCGATCTGTTTCATATGGCGGTCGCCTATAATGGCGGCCCTGGCAATCTTCGCCGCTGGAAGCGCGAAGTCCCGATACAGGACCCGCTCCTCTTTATCGAGAGCATCCCCAATCCTGAAAGCCGCGACTTCGTCGAAAAAGTACTGACGAATTACTGGATCTATCGCCAGCGCCTTGGCCTCGTTCCGACCAGCCGCGATCTCGTCGCCGCCGGCAAGCTGCCGCTCTACGATGCGCTCGACGAGATTTCGGGAACCGGCGCAGGAAAATAGGAACCGGCGCCGCACGAAAAACTGAAGCGCGACAACGACTATTTATCGACGCCCATGACGCCCATGATTGCGGGCCCGAGAATGACGGCGAAGAGGACCGGCAGGAAAAAGCCGATCATCGGCACCGTCAGTTTCGGCGGCAACGCTGCGGCCTTGGTTTCGGCAACCTGCATGCGATGTTCGCGGCTTTCCTGCGCCATGATTCGCAACGACTGCCCGAGGGGCGTTCCGTATTTTTCCGACTGGATGAGCGCGGTCGTCACGCCTTTGACATTGTCGAGCCCTGTGCGCTCGGCGAGGTTGATATAGGCCGTCTTGCGTTCTTGCAGATAGGACAGCTCGGCAACCGTCAGACCGAGTTCCTCGGAAAGCTCCGGCGCGCTTGACCCGAGTTCCTGACTGACTTTTTGCAACGCTGTCTCGATCGACATGCCGGCCTCGACGCAGATCAGCAGAAGGTCGAGCGCATCAGGCCAGGCAAGCTGAATGCTTTGCTTGCGTTTGCCGATCGCGTTGTTGACGTAGAGGTTCGGCAAATAAAAGCCGGCGAAAAAGGCCATGGCGCACGCGCACAGCTTTCCGAAGCTGTCGAGTTCAACGCCTTTGACCGCATAGACGTAAATGCCAACGCCGAATGCAGCGACAAACGGCATGCCGAGGCGCGCAGCCATGAAGATAAAAACCGGACGCTGACCGCGATAGCCCGCCATCATGAGCTGTTTGCGCGCCGAGTTGGCGTCGAACACTTCAAACAGCTTCAAGCTCTCGACGATTTCTTTCAGGACGCCTTTCGCGGACGATGAACGCAGCGTCGCCGATTGCTTTCGCGCAAAGCTGTCGCGCTGTTGCTGGCGCAAGCGGTCGCGATACTCGCTGACGCCCTTCATGCGCTCCGCGAGGCGGTCCTTGACGAAGAACGGTTCGATGACCGTGAAGATCGTGCCAATCGCGGCGAGCGCGACCAGAAGAGAAATCTGGAACTGGCGGTCCGTCACCAGGTTGATGAATGCGTCCATTGTCGCGCCCTACACCTTGATCTGCATCATCTTCTTCATCACGAAAATCCCCAGCGCCATCCAGATGCCAGCGCCGAGAAGAATGAAGTTGCCTTGTTTGGTGACGAAGAGCGGCGTCAAATAATCCGGCGACGACATTTTGACGGCGCCCATGACGAGGAATGGCAGCGCGCCGATAATCACCGCGGACGCCTTGGCTTCGGAGGACAGCGCCTTGATCTTGCCATCCATCATCTTGCGGCCGCGCAACACGCCCGCGAGGTTCGACAACGCTTCGGCGAGGTTGCCGCCCGTCTTTTGCTGAATCATCAAGACGATTCCGAAAAACGAAACCTCTTGAATAGGCATGCGCTCATGCATGCGCGTCATGCCCTGCTCGAGCGACAGCCCGATCTTGAACCCTTCAACCAGCTGATGAAATTCTTCGTTGACGGGTTTCGGGGCTTCTGACGCGATGATCTTCAGGCATTCATTGACTGGCAGGCCGGACTTTACGCCGCGCACGATGACATCGATCGCATTCGAGAACTCATCCACGAATTTCTTCTGCCGCCGCTTGATCGCAAAGCCGATAAACCACTGTGGCAGGCCGAAGCCTCCGACGAAGAGGAGCCCGAGCGTCACGGGCAGTTTCTGCCCGGAAATCAGACCGATCAGTCCAAGGACCAGCGCCGAAACGGCTGCGCCGATGTAGAATTCCTTCGCGCCAAAAGACAGCCCGGCCTGTTCGAGCTTCTGCTCCAGGCTGGGTTTTTTCTTCTTCTTGTTTTCCTTGCTCTTTTCATCAACTTTCGCGAGCGCGTCCGTGACCTTGCGACGGCGATCTTTCGACGCGTTGTCATTGTCGCGCGCAGCGCCGGCGCGCTTGGCGTTCTTCTTGGTTTCGAGAGCCGATACGCGCTTCTTCGCTTTGTCGTTCTGCGTCGGCGCCAGCATGAAAAATGCCAGCGCGCCAAAACCGACAACGCCAAAAACAGCGGTAATGATCAATTGCTGATCCATGCCGCGCCTTACTCCGCCGCTGCGTCGAGAGCTTCGGCGAGCTCTTGTTCCTTGCCGTAATACTTTGCACGGTCCCAGAAAGCGGGACGTGCAATGCCGGTCGAACGATGGCGCCCGACAAGTTTGCCATTCTCATTCTCGCCCGAGATTTCGTAGACGAACAAATCCTGGGTGATGATCGTGTCGCCTTCGGTGCCGAGCACTTCGGTGATGTGCGTGATGCGGCGCGAGCCATCGCGCAGGCGCGCCGCCTGAATGATAATGTCGATCGAGCCGACCATCATTTCACGGATGGTCTTAGACGGCAGGCCGTAGCCGCCCATGGTAATCATCGATTCAATACGCTGAAGGGCTTCGCGCGGGCTGTTCGCGTGCAGCGTTCCCATCGAGCCGTCGTGGCCGGTGTTCATCGCTTGCAGGAGGTCACAGGCTTCCGGACCGCGCACCTCGCCGACGATGATGCGTTCAGGCCGCATGCGCAGGCAGTTTTTGACAAGGTCTCGCATCGTCACTTCGCCTTGCCCTTCAAGGTTTGGCGGGCGCGTTTCGAGACGGACGACGTGCGGCTGCTGCAATTGCAGTTCTGCGGCGTCCTCACAGGTGATGACGCGCTCATCGAGTTCGATGAACCCTGTCATGCAGTTGAGCAAGGTGGTTTTGCCCGAGCCTGTGCCGCCCGAGATCAGCGTGTTGATCCGGCAGGCGCCGACAACTTCAAGAACCTTCGCGCCCTCGGGCGAGATCGAGCCAAAATTGACAAGGTCCTGAATGCGGAGCTTGTCTTTTTTGAACTTTCGGATGGTGAGCGCGGCGCCGTCAATCGACAGGGGCGGCGCAATGACGTTGACGCGAGAGCCGTCAGGAAGGCGCGCGTCGCAGATCGGCGAGGCTTCATCGACCCGCCGGCCAACCTGGCTGACGATGCGCTGGCAAATGTTCATCAATTGCGAGTTGTCGCGGAAGCGGACATTTGTCAGCTGAATCTTGCCGCCGACTTCAATGAACACCCGGCTTGCGCCGTTGACCATGATGTCGGAAATGTCGTCACGCGCGAGCAGAGGCTCCAGCGGCCCGTAGCCGAGCACGTCGTTGCAGATGTCTTGCAGCAGGCTTTCCTGCTCGGCGATCGACATCTGAACGTTCTTGATCGAGATGATCTCATTGACGATGTCGCGAATCTCTTCGGCGGCCGACTTTGCGTCGAGCTGGGCAAGTTGCGACAAGTCGATCGTGTCGATCAGCGCGTTGAAAATCGCGGTCTTGGTCTGAAAATATTCATCCGACCGGCCGCCGATCTCGATCGGTTGCACCTTGGCGGACGCGGCGGGAATGCGAGGCGGCGCCGACGGCGCAGCCGATTTTTTGGCGGACACGCCAGCGGCTGCCGGCGCCGGTTTTTGCGCCGGCGCGGCGGGCTTTGGCTTGGCCGCTTCTTTTTGCGGCTCTTCGGCTTCGGCTGTCCTGCGTCCGAACATCACTCAACCTACTTCTTTTTCTTGACGAGCCCTGAAAAACTGAACTTGCTCTTCTTCGATGCGATCGGCGTGCGGCCGAGAATGAGCGACGTCAGCTCACGGATCGACTGAGCAGTTTTGGTCTTGGCGCCGACCTGCAGAATTGGGGCGGCGTTGGTTGCGGCGGTGTGAAAGAGTTGCGGCTCCCAGCCGAAGATGATGGTCGGCTTGAGACCAACATGCTCGGCGTATTGTTGGGGCTGGACCGATGACAGCTTGGGATCGAACTGATTGATAACAAGGATCGGCGGCGAATCGTTCGGCCGCGCGCCCGAGATAATATCGACGAGGTTCTTCGTATTACGGAATGACGCGAGGTCTGCGGTCGCCGTGATGACGATGTGGTCGGCGGACTGCAGCAGACGCTTCGACCAGCCGGTCCAGATATGGGGAACGTCGATGACAATCGTTGGCGCCGCGCTGCGCACGACATCGATCACCGTCTCAAACGCCTGATCGTCGAGATCGTAATCGCGATCGAGAAGATTGGGCGCTGTAAACAGGCTGAGACGTTCGGTGTGCTTTTGCAAAAGCCGGTCAAGCAGAACGTCATCGAGTCGCTCAGGCGAGCCCAGCGCCTCGATCAGGCCGGACGTGGGATCCTGTTCAAAGTCGAGGCTCGCGGTTCCGAACGGCAGGTCGAGATCGAGAATGACCGTGTCGCTCTGCATTTCTTCGGCAGCGCACCACGCAACATTGTGCGCGAGGGTCGAGGAGCCGGCGCCGCCGCGCGCGCCAACGAAGGCAATCGTTTTGCCGATCGGCGGCGCTGCCGGATCGATATAAAGCGTTGCAATCGACTTGATGATTTGCAGCGGCGAGCGCGGGCGCACGATGTAATCGCTGATGCCTTGACGCACGAGCTCGCGATAAAGGCCAATGTCGTTGGCGCGGCCGACCACGATGACCTTGGTCGACGGATCGCAGACTTCCGCCAGCTCGCCAAGCTGCGAAAAGAGCGACTGACCCGCTTCCATCGTCTCGACAATGATGAGGTTTGGCGTTGCTGCGGTCTGGAAATGATCGACCGCTTTCGGCAGCCCGCCCATATGCATCGTCATATGGGTCTTGGAGAGGCGGCGATCGACGGCGGCGCGCTCAAGCAGCGCAGTCGTTTCCGGCGATTCGCAGAACGCATGAATCGAAATGCGCGGAACGGGACGGTGATCGTCGTCGGCGCCGTCAAATTCAGCAAGCGGCTCGCCGCCGGTCTGGTCCGCCGAAACCGGCGCCTGACGCGCTACAGCGACAGCATTGGCAACAAGCGGCGCGTTCGTTTTGGCGGCGCCCGCTTTTTTAGGAGCGGCGCGCTCGGTTTCCGGTGCAATCTGTTTCGGGTCGAAGCTGAAATCATCTGTGTCGTTAACGCCAAGCTCGGCGGCCAGAAGGTCGGCATCATCAAAATCTTCCTCGCCGAGCGCTGCGAGTTCTTCATCTGTAAGCTCGTCTTCCAGCCACGCTTCGTCGCCCGGCCCGCTGGCGTCGGACTTTACGTAACGAACGTTTGCCGAAACGAGCGGGCCACCGTCGGGACCAAGGCTCGCCGCGCTGGCGGCGACGCCTTCTTCGTCGTCGGCAAAGGCGATCGTTTCTTCTGCGGCCTTCCTCATGTTCTGCTCCTTGCGGGCGGCGACGCCCGAACCCCTTATGGTCATGTTAGTTGGCGACCTGCTGCTCGATATCGCCATCGGTCTCGCTTGACGTGACTTCGCCTTGACGGAAGAGTTGCACGCCGCGAATGCGAATAGTTGAATCCGGATCGGTCATGGCGGCAGGCTCGACGAGATCGCGCGGATCTCCGATCATTGCCGCGAGGTTGTTGCGCGTCGAGCAGCCGAAATTCGGCGTGCGCAAATTGCGATAGTCGCGCTCCTGCAAGCCTTCCCAAATGCCGCAGGCGCTCGGCGTCGCGACATAGTGCGTATACGAAAGGATGAGGTCGCTGGTTGAGCCTTCGCCAGCCCTGTAATTTGAGGCGGCGATCGAAGATGTCGGGACGCCGACCTCATAGAGCGCTTTTGTCACTTCGCCAGTCTGGGCAGCGTCGCCGCCGCCAGGCGCCGTCAGCGTCAGGACGCCGTGACCATTGCGCATAAAGGAATCGGCGAACGCACGCAGTCTGGCGCGATCCATCGATGAAAGCCCGGAGCCAACGCCGCCTTGCGCCAACGTCATTGTCACGGTCTGGCTATCAACCGAGATCGGATGTTCTTCATCGACCGTGAGCGCCTCGTTCGGGCCGTTAAAGTGCGACGCGCAGCCAGTGATCGCCGTCGCTACGACCGCCATCAAAAGTGCTTTTATCGTGTGTGCCATCGTTCGCTTCCTTGTCAGTCGAGAATGAAGCCCATCGGGCCCTGGAGCGTTTTTTCCTTCACGCCGGCGCCGGCAAGGCCGTAGGCGGAGGCAACCTTGCCAAGCAGAATCGTCTGCATGTCACTCGCCGCAACAAAGCCTTTGGACGGATCGGTGAGCTTTGAATCGTGTGTCGGATCGACGAGATAGGGCGTCACGATGATGACAAGCTCGGTTTCCGAGTTCTGATAATCGCGGCTGCGGAACAGCTGTCCGAGCACTGCGACATCTTTCAGATACGGCACGCCGGAAATGGTTTGACGCATGTTCTCCTGCAGAAGGCCGGCCATCACCAGACTGCCGCCGGAGGGAAGTTCGACGGTTGTCTTTGCGCGCCGCACAGTCAACGATGGAACGGTCAGGCCGCTTGTTGAAATGACCGTCGGGTCCGTGCCCGCCAGCGTTTCACCGGCGGCCTCGGTTACGTTGAACACGCTGTCCGGGTTGCCGTCGCCGTCCGTGTCGATTGGAATCAGTTCGTCAGGCGGCGGCGGGGTTCCAGGAAACGTCGCGGTTGAACCGCTGAGCGAGAAGTTGTTCAGCGACGAGATTTCGCTAACCTCGGTCGACACCTTGATGTTGATCCGGCCTTTGTCGAGGACCAGCGGCGTAAACCCGAGACCGACGCCGAACTCCTTGAACTCGATTGAAATGACCCCGTCGTTCTGGCCGATCGGGATCGGGAATTCGCCGCCAGCAAGAAAGCTCGCGGTCTCGCCCGAAACCGCCGTCAATGTCGGCTCCGCGAGTGTGCGCACAAGGCCGACGCGCTCGAGCGCCTGAAAGCTCAGATTGAAGCCTGACTGGCCGCCGCCAAAGAACCGCGCAAAGCTGCCGCTGATGCCTGATGTAACACCCGACGCGATCGTCGATGCCGTCGCTTCAAAAGCTGTGTTTGAAATCGAAGTGAAACCCGAAGGGTCAACGCCAAGCTGCTTGATGATAGAGCGTTGCATTTCGACGACGCGAACCTTGAGCATCACCTGCTCGCGGTCCCGGATCGACACCATGCTGATGACTTTTTCCGGACCGCCGATGAATCGCCCGGCGATGTCGACGGCGTTGGCCGCCTGCACGCCGGACGGCACCGAGCCGCGCAGGATGACGTTGTCATTGACCGCTTCGGCAGTGATCCGCGCATCCGGCATCAGGCGCCCGATCAGGCTGGTCAGCGCATCGAGGTCGCGCTCGACCTGGATCTCGAGGTTCAAAATCTGCCGGCCTTGCCCGTCAAAGAAGAATGCATTCGTCTGTCCGACCGTCAGGCCGAGCAAATAGACGCGCGACGGCGAGCGAATGACGGCGTCAACGACGGATGGCTGCGCGACAAGCACGTCAGACGCCGCCGTTGGAAGCTCGACAATAGCCGCCTTGTTGAGAGGCAGCACAATACTGCGGGAATTGACCCCGTCACCGCCAAAACTGATTGCCGCGTCACCGCGCGCGCTTTGCGCCGCGGCCGGCGCGATGCCGATACTTGCGGCGGCGGCAAGCGCCAACAAGGCGGTGCGCGTCAACACCGGAACAGACGCTAAGTGCAATGCCAACATGATCGTGCCCTCGAACTCCCGGTTATGTTCGGCCATAGCGAATGACCCGGACGCTTTGATTTCGGCGCGCAGTAGTTTCGTCTTCCGGCGTAAACACGCTGCGCAGCGCAAAGCTCATCTGACCGCGCGACGAGCGCGTATTGACGAAGTACTCGGCGTCCGGCGGCGACAGCTCGACCGTCGCATTCGCGCCCTCAAGCGTCGGCGCTTCCGGATTTTCCGTATAAACGGTATTGATGGCGAGGACGCGAACGTTGGCAAGAAGAAGTTGGGTCTGGGTTTTCGATCCGACGGACTCGGAATAATAAATGTCAACGCGATCCCCCGGAAGTACGAAGCCGCTAACGCCGGTTTCCGGAGAAATGCGCATCGTTACAGCTCGCATACCGGGCTCGAGAACGGCGGCAAGCAGGCCTGAGGACCCGACCCGCACGATCTTTCCCTCAATGATTGGTTCGCCCTTGATGATGCCGGTGCGCGCAACAGCGGTTTCAAGTTCGGCGGGATCGCCACCAGACTTCTCGGTGATGTAGGCTTCAGAAAGCGCCTTTTCCGGCCAATCGACCCACCGTGTCGCATCAGCGCCAAGACGCTCGCCGCGCTGAAAATCCTTGTCGGCAACGAGGACGCGCATGGTCTTTTCCTGAATGGGCTGAACAACATCGACCGCCGTCGTCTGCCGGCCGCTCATCATCATGAAGAAGGCCCCGGCGCCCGCCACCAAAGCCACGCCCAAAACCGCCAACCGCGTCACGTTCATGATTGTCCTCGCCAGAAGCTCAGAGCTCGTTCGCTCTGGATTTGCCGTATATTTTGTAGAAAGAAGTCCTCAAAACTGTATTAACCGCATCTGTTAACCGCCATACGCCAATTGAAAGAGCGGCGTTTGCGAAAAACTAAGCAGCGCGCCAACAGCGATCGCGACGCCGTAGGGAATGTCCTTGGGCCGCTGATGCAAACGAAGCAGCCATGGCGTTTGCGCATAAATGGGCAGCGGCGGCATGCGCCTGAACAGGAGAAGCACAATCGCAAGCGCTGCGCCCGCCAGCGCGACATTGACCATGAACGGCGCAAGCGCCGACAGACCGACCCAAGGCGCGCTCGCGGCAAGGAGTTTTGCGTCGCCCCCGCCAATAATGCGCAACGCGAAAAGCGCAAACCCGATCACGAGCGCGGCGCACGCAAGCAACAGGCCTTCAAGCAGCACGCCCGCATCGGCGCCCAGCCCGAGGCCCGCTGCGAAATACGCGCAAAAAAGAACCGCAGACACCCAGTTGGGAATTTTGAATTCGTAGATGTCATTGAGCGCTGCGATAATCAGCGCGGCGGGAAATGCAGAAAGAAAAATCAGCGGCACCATCGACAACGCCTCGAAACAGCCTTGAGGGTTGAGGCTAGGGTGGCGCGCTTAAGATACCGTTAGACTTAATGCGACAGGCCAACAAAAAAGGAGGCCGAAGCCTCCTTTTTCGCCGACAATTCAGTCGAACTTTCGAACTGGTTAGAGCGCGCTGGCAACGGCCGAGAACGTATTGTTCAAATCAGCGCCGACCGCGCGAACCGCGGTGATAATCGCAACCGCGATCAAGGCGGCGATCAGGCCGTATTCAATGGCCGTTGCGCCATCTTCGTCGTTGAGAAACTTGTTGATTAGCGTTTTCATGAATCTACTCCTGCTTGCTTACTCTTGCACCGCTGAACGGGAGAGACCCCCCTCAGACTTCACTGACATTGCCCGACGCGCGTAAATTTTTCCTGAACATTCGGCAATGACTGCCATTTTATTTGTCTACTGATCATCTTGGTTAACGCGCCGTGACTTTTGTTGGGACTGTCGGGACTGATGCGGCACTCAACGCGCAAGACGGCTCAACTCCGCCATGTCATCAATCACTAGACCCGGATAGTCGCGGCGGGCAACGCCGCTGCTGATCAGTCTGGCGACGGCGGTTGCCGCGTCATTCTCGCCGACTTCAGCGAGGTCAGCGAGGTCGCGATGTTTTGGCATCTTCGCGATCTTCCAGTTTGCTTCAACCGCGTCGCGCCGGACCAACGCCGCAATCGCCGCAAAGACCCGCCGCTCGGGCGCGGCTTCCTGCGCCGGTGCGCCATGACTTCCTGTCGAGGCCTTGGCAAAGGCCATCAGCAAGCTGCGAGCAAGGAGCGGGCGCTGACCGACAAGACCGCGGAAGCCTTCCGCGTCGATGAAGATGACCGTGCTGTCTTGATCTGCCGACAGCGTGAGCCCTGAAAAGCGCGCCTGATCGGCGGCTATGACAGCAAGAGCAAGGCCAAAGAACGAATTTGGCGCAACGGGCTCGACCATCATTGACCCTGTTGCAGCGTCCGCATGGGTCGCTTTGAGGCTGCCTTCGGCGAGGTAGAGAAGATCTGCGCCATCAAATTGCCCGGGCGAAAAAATCGTCTCGCCGGCGCTGAATGAGCGCGTGCTTGAGATTTCGGCGATCGCCTCGACGATTTGCCGGGGCAGGTCCGAGAGAATTTCGGCTCCTGCCAGAGAGTCAGCCGCGCAGACGCCTGGTTGGTGTTCCGACAAGGAAGGGCTCACAAATTGGTGACATCGACGATAGTGCGTCGCCAAGATTTAAGCGCCCGTAAAAGATAAACTTGAATCTGCTGTTCCTGAGTGTTTGTGCGCCGCCAATCTTCGACCGGTTAAACCTTTTTTGACCCGCAACCCCTAGCTTCGATCTTCACAGCCAACGAAAAGCGAGCGGCACGATGCGCATGGTCATGATTACTCTGGTCGCGGTGTTTTCGGCGGCAACGGCGGCGCATGCCGATCAGGTGTGGCTCACCATGGACCATGTCTCGCCATATGAGTTCAAGCAGGACGTCGATCAGATTGTGGTCGGCAATCCCGGCATCGCCGATGTTACAGTGCGCGACAAGTCGAAGATTCTGCTGTTTGGCAAAGCGCCGGGCATCACCAATCTTTTCCTCTTCGACGCTGACGGCAAGGAGATCGATAACGTCATCGTTCGTGTACGTGCAACAAACTCCGATCTTTTGACGTTCCATCGCGGAGCACAGCGCACGAGCTTCAATTGCATGACGACCTGCGAAGCCACGATCACCGTTGGCGACAGTACCGAAGTGTTCGGAAACGTCAGCCAGCAGGTTCAGCAAAAGTATCAGCAGGCAACGTCCGGCACCGCGCCGACCGAATAGTTGCGGCGTTTCCTTCGCTTTATCTAGCCAGCAAAGAAATTATAGACGCGCGGCCTTTCGTGAGGGCGCAGCTTTGCGCGGCACCAGGCGTCGATCGATCGCGCGAGCGATTCGGTGATGGCCGGCGCCGAGAGCGTGATCGTCGCGATCAGCCGGTCAATCCCGCCCGGATGACGCGACAGCTCAATCGTGCAATCGGCAACCTGAGGGTGCTCACAGATTCGCGCCGCGACCTCCGCCGGGAAAACATTGACGCCGCCAATCTGGATTGCGCCGTCGCGGCGGCCGCCAAGGCGAAATCGGCGATCGTTCTCCCACTGAAGAAAATCCATCGGTGTGAATCGCACCGTTGCGCCGGAAGGCGCAGTGCGCACAAGCGCATCGGCGTCGCGCCGCCATGCCTCGAACAATGCGAACGGATCGCTGGGCGTGTCGCGCCAGCCGACGAGGCCAGTTTCCGTCGAGCCATAAATTTCGCGTTGAGCGCCGTAACCGGCCTTTCGAATCTCGGCAGACAATTCCGCCGTCAGCGCTTCGCCGAACGTCACGGCCATTGCGTTGTCCGGCGCTTTGACGCCCTGCGCGAGAAGATAGCGCCATAAAGTCGGCGTTGCGACGACCGCATCGCCAAACACGAGCGCCGCGCGGATTGCCTCAGGCGCGAGGCCGCGCGCATCGAACGCGGGCGCACCCAGAAGGTTCGGCGCAAGGATTGACAGCGAAAAGCCGATCAAGCTGTGCGGCGCAACCAGCGAAACGATCCGGCGCCGGCCGTAAAGCAAATTCGCAACCGCTGCTGCATCGGCGAAAATGCGGTCCGCCGGGTGTTCGAATTCTCGCCCGAAGCCGCCCGCGGCGGTGAAGATGAATGCGCCTAGCAATTTAGAAATCCTGTCATCGACGACATCGGCAGTCGCGCCGAGTGTCTCGGGCTCGGAGGTCGAAAAGAGATCAGCCATCCCGAAAAAGCGTGCGACGCGCGTGAGGCAGGCGCGGCGTTCTGCGGGCGAGATGTCGAGGCCGGGGCCGCCAAGCGGCGCGTCATCCGTCCACTCACCCTTCGCCGGGCCGCCGGCATGGCGCCCATACTCGCTGGACAACACTTCAGACGAGATCGCCGCAACAACGGCGATAATCTGCGTGCGCGAGAGTTCAAACGCCTTCACCGGAGCTTCCCTCGACGTTCATTTGAAAACTCAGCCTGAAGGCGCGCTTCGTAAGCTGATGCAAGCTGAACTTCCAGTCCGCCGTCATCAACTTGCAAAACGCCTGCGCGTGAGCCGCCATCGAAGCATCCGCGTGCGACACCGATCAGACTGTTCGTCAGCAGTATCGTTGAAGCCTCAAGCAGTTCCGGTGTGACCGGCCCAATTACGACCGGGGTCCCGAGCGCAGCGGCCTCTTCCAACAAGATTGCGCGGACGATGCCGGGCATGGCGCCCTCACTTTCGGACGGCGTGAAAATCTTTTTCTCGGCGATCAGAAAGGTGTTTGCCGCACTTGCGCAGGCGATACGGCCAAATTCGTTTAACATGATCGCTTCATCGGCGCCGGCGCTGGCCGCCTCGAGCCGGGCGAGCAGATTTTGCCCATAAGCTCCGATACATTTAAATTTGTTCGTTGGTGCGCCGGAAAATCTCGCGACGGAGGAGACAGCGAGGGCCAGCTCGCGCTTGGGGGGCGCCGCTTGTGCGAGCGATATCGTGATGCAGGTCGGCGCGTCTGGCGAAGGCATAAGGCCGCGCGCGCCGCCCCGGCGCGTGACCGTGATGCGACACGCCGCAAGGCCGCTGACGCCATCCGCATTCGCCAACCGGTCGACTGCCGTTCGAACAGATTCGCCGTCGAGAGCAAGCGTCATGCCGAGGCGGGCGGCGCCGGCGTTCAATCGCCCGAGATGTGCGGCAATGAACGCCGCAACGCCGTCTTGCACCAAGAGCGTTTCGAAGGCGCCGTCGCCGACCAGGAATCCGCGGTCCGCCGCAGAAACGGCGCTATCGCCAGGAACCAGATCTCCATCGCGCCAGACAATCATGCGCGCCCGCCGTTTGTCAGCGCCAGAAAGTTTGCCATCAGGCGGCGGCCTTGCGGCGTCAGCACGGATTCTGGATGAAACTGGACGCCGAACCAGGGCGCCGATTGCCGTCGCACTGCCATCAACTCACCAGCTGGTGACCAGGCGCACGGGCTAAGCTCTGCCGACGCGCCCAACTCGCCGACCAGCGAATGGTACCGCCCTGCCGTCATCGGATTGTCGATGCCTTCAAAAAGACCGTCGCCGTCATGACGGATGTGGCTTGCCTCGCCATGCAGTGGTTCACGCGCGCGGATGATCCGCCCACCGAAGACTTCGATGAGACATTGATGGCCAAGGCACACGCCAAGGAGCGGAATGTGATCAGGCAAGCGATCGATCAGCGATAGCGACTGGCCAGCGTTTGAAGGCGCATTGGGACCCGGCGAGATAATGACCGCAGCCGGCGCCAATTCGATCAGGTCCTTGGCGCTCATCGCGTCGTTCCTGACGACGCGCGTTGCATAGCCCGCCTCTCTCACATAGCGCGCGAGATTGTGGACGAAGCTATCATAATTATCGAGGATCAAGATCACGACGTTGCCGCGCTGCTCGCGCCAATGAGGCGCAAGAACCACTCGGCCTTGTCGAGCGTTTCCTGATATTCCTCGCGCGGCTCGGACCGCAGCGTAATGCCGCCGCCAACCGGCAAGGTGACGCGCTGGCCTTCGACGATTGCCGTGCGGATCGCAACCGAGAAGTCAGCGCCGCCCCGGTCGTCAAGATAGCCGATCGCGCCGCAATACGGCCCGCGGGCGATGCCTTCGACCGCGGCGATCGTCTTCATCGCCTCAACCTTTGGCGCGCCGGTGATCGACCCGCACGGGAATAACGCCTGCAGCGCATCAGCGGCGCTCAGGTCCGGCCTCAGGCGGCCGCTGATTCGCGACACCAGATGGTGGACGGTTGCGTGCGATTGCGCTTCGCAGATCGCTTCCTCGCGGATAGATCCGTCTACGCACAGACGCGACAAATCGTTGCGCGTCAGGTCGGCGATCATGATATTCTCGGCACGATCTTTCGCGCTTGTGACGAGATCATGCAGCAATCGTGAGTCTTCTTCTGCATTTGCGCCGCGCGGGCGCGTTCCTTTGATCGGCTCGGCGCGGATGATCATCGCGCCGTCTACGGGGGACACGGAAAAAAACCGCTCCGGTGAAAGCGAAACGATCTGTGCTTTGCCAGGATTGAGATACGCGGCGTGAGCGGCGCTTGAGCGCGCCACGGCATGCGTAAAAATTGAAAATGCATCGATCGGCGCGCCGCACTCGAACATCAACCGCTGCGAAATGTTTGCTTGATAAATCGCGCCCGCGAGAATGCAATCAATCACCTGCCGCACGGCTTCGCGATAGCGGGCGGGCGAAAAATTCGACCCCGCGGCGACAAGCGCCGGCAGCACGGCGGCCGGCTCGGCCGTGCCTAGAACCGCTTCGATCTCCGCGGCGCCGCCCTCGTCCAGAGTGGTGATGAAGGCGCGCTGCTCAACGCTGTCGAACGCCGCAATCGTATCGAAGGCCGCGAAGGCAAAATCTGGCGCGTCGCCGGCAGACGCAGGTCCGCGCGCGCTCGGTTCAGCGATCGCGCCGCATTCATATCCGGCAAACCCGACCAGCCCGGAAACGAGCGGCGGGACAACGCCATCCGGCGCGCGGCTGCGACGCGTCTGCAGACGGGCTAAAGCTTCAAACGGCGAGATCTCAAGCTTCTCCCCATTCAGAAACGTTGCGCCATCGCGCGCCTCAAGGCGCTCGGAAGGCCGGGCGCAGACAAAAGACCAGCGCGCCCCGCTCGCGCTGGCGCCGGCATCGAGAAGCGCCGCATGCGGCTCATGCGCAAACGGCGCGAATGCCGCGGCCGGGGAACGCCAATCGATTTCCCTGATGACCAAGTCCTGCGCAATCATTCGCCTAACCCCAGCGCCACCCGATTTGGTTTCACGCTGCAAATCAGCCTAACCGAAAGCTGGACAACTTACACGAGGTGCGATTGCCGATGAGCCCTGATCCCGAAGCAACGCTCCACCCGCGTGATTTGCCTGTGGCGGTCAAAGTTCGCGGCGCGGCGCAGTTATTTTTCGGCCTTGGGCTTGCAACGCTGATTGGCGCGATTGCCTTTATCGGGCGATCCGTTTTTATTCCGGTGATTATCGCATCATTCCTGACCTTCATCATCTACACGCTCAAGGAGACGATTCGCCGAGGTCCGCTCGTCGGCCGGTTTCTGCCGAACTGGCTATGCTATGTGTTCGCCTTCGCGCTTATCGTCTCGACGTTTGTTTTGCTGATTGAAATTGTCCGCGACAACGTCGAGGCGCTGATCGATGCGGCGCCGCTCTATGAGGAACGCCTGCGCAAAATCAGCCTGGATGGATTGCGTGTCCTTCAGTCGTCGGGCTTGCTGCCAGCAGAACTCGCCGGCGGCGTCGAACAATTGCGGGCGGCAGCCCTGTCGCTGATCAATCCGGTTTTGTCGCAAGCCGGGTCTGTCGTGCGCGCTATCACGGCGAACTCCGTGACGATCTTTCTCTATACAGTGTTTTTGCTGCTTGAGCGCGGCCGCATTTTCAGGAAGATAAACCTTCTCAGCGATCATCCTGATGATAAATCGGCAATCAACGACACGATTGGCGATATCGGAATGCTGGTTCGCCAGTACATCACCGTGAAGACGGTTGTAAACCTCATCGTGGCATCGATCAGCTTTGCGATCATGCAGCTTGTCGGCATCGATTTTGCGGGATTTTGGGCGCTGCTGATTTTCCTCTTCAACTTCATTCCGATCGTCGGCGCGATCACTGCCATTACCCTTCCGGTCCTCCTCGCGCTGGTTCAGCCCGAGGGCGGCGGCGTGCAGACCGCATTGCTGGCGCTGGCGCTTCTGGTCGGCGCCGAACAAGCAATGAGTTCCGGCATCGAGCCGCGTCTGATCGGCAAGAGCGTCAACCTTAGCCCGCTCGTTATCCTGCTCTCGTTGGCGGTCTGGGGCTCGCTCTGGGGCTTTGCCGGCATGCTGCTCGCGGTGCCGATC
This sequence comes from Parvularculaceae bacterium, assembly GCA_046154725.1. Lineage (GTDB taxonomy): Bacteria > Pseudomonadota > Alphaproteobacteria > Caulobacterales > Parvularculaceae > Amphiplicatus. Next base: position 29,964 of record JBJXFO010000098.1, read on the forward strand.
ACTGTGACGATCATGATCATCCTGACACAGTTCAAATCGACGCGGCCGATCGCGATCTTGTTATCCGACAATGGCGAAATCGCTCCCATCAATCGCGCCCGGGCGCCAGCTGCCGCCAACACAGCGGCGGATTGACTTGGCCTTAGTCTTTTGCGCCCGCGCTCAGGGCGCTAGCTCCAGCTGCTCCAGCCAGGGCCGCCTTGATTGTCGCCGCCAGCAGTTCGCAATCCTCGCGGCGGCCAGACGCCTTGCGCCAGGCAACGGCGATAGTGCGTTTCGCCGTCGGGCTTGAAAGCGGCCGAACGACGAGATCGGCGCTGGACGCAAGGCCAGCATCAATCGCCATCTTTGGGAGTAGCGTCGCGCCAAGCCCGGCACGCACCATTTGCGTCAGCGTAAAAAGGCTGGTTGCACCGTAAGATCCGTAGACGTCGGAATCGCGCAGAGCGCAGGCGTCAAGCGCGTGCTCGCGAAGGCAGTGACCGTCTTCGAGCAGCATCAGGGCGGCGCCTGTCAGGTCGGACGATTCAATTGTCTGTTTGGCGCTGAGCGGACTGCCCTGAGGTCCGGCGAAATAGAACGGGTCTTCGCACACGGCGATCGATTCAAGGTCTGGAAGGTCATAAGGAAGCGCGATCAGGGCTGCGTCTATCGATCCGTCCGTGAGGCGCTCGCACAGCGCGGCGGTCAGATCCTCGCGGAGATAAAGGACGAGCTTGGGGAAATCGCGGCGGAGCACCGGCGCTATCTGGGGCAGCAGGAAGGGTGCGATCGTTGGAATGACGCCAAGGTGAAACGCGCCGTCCAGCGGCGCGCGCGCCGACGCCGCGCGAGCGAGGTCTTCGGCCAGCGCCAGCATCGCCCCGGCGCGCCGCGCGACATCGTGCCCCGCCGGCGTCAGCGCAAAACGGCGCGTTGACCGATCGACGAGATGGCAATCGAGAACGCTCTCAAGCTCCTTGATCGCCGAAGACAGCGTCGATTGCGATACGAAACAATCCCCGGCTGCCTTGGAAAAGGACTGGCGCCGGACGAGCGCGAGAAACAATTGCAGCTGGCGAAGGGTCGGGAGCGGTTGCATAGCGCCTTGATCAATGAAATCGATTAAGATTCCGCATATAATCTATTTGATAAATTTTCAATGATGCTCTAGCAGGTCGTTTCGCGGCGCTTGCCTTGAGCGCCGTCAGCCAATTTTGTCAGAGGAGACCCAAATCATGCTCGGAATAGGCGATCGCGTTCCGGACTTCCGCGTCGTCGGCGTCAAGCCGAAATTCAATAATCATGAAGAAAACGGCCAGTCTGCGTTTGAAGACATCACGCAGGACAGCTTTCCCGGGAAATGGAAAGTTATCTACTTTTATCCCAAGGACTTTACCTTTGTTTGCCCGACCGAGATTGCTGAATTCGGCCGTCTCGCCAAGGAATTCGCCGACCGTGACACCATCGTTCTCGGCGGCAGTTCGGACAACGAGTTCGTGAAACTCGCCTGGCGCCGCGATCATGCCGATCTGAAAAGCCATCCGGCGTGGCAGTTCGCCGACACGAATGGCTCTCTCATCGACGGCCTTGGCGTTCGCGCGCCGCAGGGCGTTGCGTTGCGCGCGACGTTCGTCGTCGACCCGAGCAATGTCATCCAGCACGTCTATGTCACGAACCTTAATGTCGGGCGCAACCCGCAGGACACGCTGCGCGTTCTTGATGCCCTGCAGACGGACGAGCTTTGTCCCTGTAACCGCCCCGTCGGCGGCGACACTCTTTAGTGCGACCAATGCGGCGGCGCGCGCGTCTGGCGCGCTCCGCCGTCAATTGAAGAAACGGCGACACCGACATGGCGCTTGAGGACTTGCTGACGGAAGCGCGAAAAGCGCGCCTTGCTGACGATTATGACAGCGCCATCAAGCTTTGCCGCACCTATCTTGACGTTAATCCGGTCTCGCCGGAAGGCGAGAGCTTGCTTGGCTTGTGCGAAATTGAGACTGGCCGGCAGGGCGGCGCCGCGCGCATCGTCAAGGCGGCGCAAGCGGCGCCGGACAGCGCGCCGCTCGCCGTCAACCTGTCGATCCTGCGCGAACGCGAGGGCGACATCAGAAGCGCAGTTGTTCACGCCAGCAACGCCGCCCGGCTCGACACGGCGTCATTTGAAGCGTGGGCGCAGCTTGGGAATGCACTCGGCAAAGGCGAAAAATTCGAAGAGGCCTTCGCGGCGCTTGGCGAAGCGCTTCGGCTGCGCCGCGACCATAGCGGCGTGATGCTGCTTTATGCGGCGGCTGCACTGGAGACCGGCAATCTCGATGCTTGCGAGCGCGCGCTGTCCGAGTTGGCGGCGCTGAACGCTGCGCCTTCTGAAGTGCGGCGCCTGCGCGCGCATCTTCTGCGCAAACAAGGCAACGCGCCGGCGCTGCAGACGCATGCAGAGGCTTGGCTGAAGGCCGCGCCTAAGGACGAAGAGGCGCGCATTGCGCTTGCCTATGCGCTCGCTGAACGCGGCTATTACGATCAGGCAGCGTCGATTTATGCGCCGCTCGTTGCGGACCCTGCGGCGGATGCGGAAAGGCTGGCCGCCATGGGCCGGTATTTGCTCGGCGCGCGCCGCCTTGACAAGGCGGCTGGCTGGTTCAAGCGCGCGCTGAAAGCCGATTCAAGAAATGCCGAGGCGTCGTTTGGCCTCGCGCGCCGCTCGATGTTCCTTGGGCGGATGGATGACGCGCAAGCATGGTGCAGGCGCACGCTTGACGCCCGGCCTCAGCATGCGGACGCCTTTGGCGTTCTTCTCGAGGCAAGCGGTGGGCGCATTTCAGATAGCGATCTTGAAGCGCTTGACCGCGCCCTTGCGGGCGCAGATCCCCGCGGCGACGATGCCGTCAAGCTTCTGTTTGCGCGCGGGGACGCGATGCATGCGCGAAAGCGCGCGGACGACGCTTTCGGCGCATGGTCAAAGGCCAACCGGCTCAAGAAATCCAAGGCCCTTGCATCAGGCGCCGATTACGACAGGCGCGCGCAGGAGCAGCGCATTGATGCGTTGATCCGTCTCTTTCCGGCCGAGCGCGCCGCCGGGCCGGGCGCGCAATCGGGCGGCCCGGCGCCGATTTTCATCGTCGGCATGCCGCGTTCCGGCACCACCTTGCTTGAAAGCGCGATTTGCGCCCATCCCGACGTCGACGGCGCTGGTGAAGTGCCGGCGATGCCATTCATTCTTGACGAGTTTCTCGATAGTGCGGCGGCGCGCGGCGCAATGTCGGGCAGCGGGGCGCTTAGCGATGGGGCTTTTCGCGATGAGGCAGTGTGGCAAAAACTTTATCTTGACCAATGCCGCCGCTTCGGTTGGAAGGCTGCGCGCTTTGTCACGGATAAACAGCCGTCGAACTTCCTCTCGGTTGGATTGATCGCGCGCCTGTTTCCCGAAGCGCGCATCATCTATATCCGGCGCAATCCCGTTGAGACAGGCTTTTCAATTTTTCGCCGCAATTTCACGCAGCAATGGCCGTTCACGACGGATCTCGCAGATATAGCGCATTACTACGCTGAGCACTGCCGCATTGCGGACCACTGGGTGCGCGCCTTTCCGGGCCGCATGGCGTTTGTTCAGTACGAAGACCTTGTCCGCAATTTCGAGAGCGAATTGCGTCGTATCCTCGCTTACTGCGGACTGAGCTGGAATGAGGCTTGTCTTTCCTATCACGAAAGCGAGCGAAGCGTGATGACGTTCAGCGCGGCGCAAGTGCGCGAGCCGCCGTCACTTTTGCGCCTCTCGTCAAGCGGCCCCTATCTCGACAGGCTTGCGCCATTGATCGATGCGCTTGGCGCTTTTGGCATCGACCGCGAGACCGGCGCCCGCAAGACAGTTTGAATGCTTTTTCACCTGGACAGGAGACCTGCATGAGCCTTGACGCCCTACGAGATCTGATCCCCGAATTTGCGAAGGATATTCGCCTCAACCTCGGCACGCTTGCGTCCGAGACGACGCTGACCGACCAGCAGAAATGGGGGACATTTCTCGCCGCTGCGCTCGCGTCGCGCAACGCAGCCGTCATTCGCGCGGTAAACGCCGAGGTCGACGACAAGCTGTCGGCAGACGCGGTCACGGCGGCAAAGGCGGCGGCCGCGATCATGGCCATGAACAATGTCTATTATCGCGCAACGCATCTGATGCATGCGGCGGAGTACAAGACGATGCCGGCGAAGCTGCGCATGAACGTCATCGCCAATCCTGGCGTTGACAAGGTCGACTTCGAATTGTGGTCGCTTGCCGTTTCGGCTGTGAACGGCTGTGGCATGTGCCTCGACGCACATGAGAAAGTCGTGCGCAAGGGCGGGCTCTCCGCAGACCAAGTGCAGGCGGCGCTGCGTATTGCGGCCGTTGTGCATGCAGCAGCGGCTGTGCTGACGGGGGAAGAAGCGCTTGCCACTTAGAGCGACGGGCGGCGCGCTTCGATGACCCAGGCGGCCGGCGGGCGATGCTCGTCAAGCCGCAGAGGTTCGGCGCGGAAGTCCGTCAGTCCAGCGGTGTTGAAGACCTTGGCGATGGCGCGAATTTTGTCCGTGTCGAGCGCGGCGGCGCGCATCGATTGCATACGCCGGAGATAAGCGCCGAGCGTTGCTTGCATCCCGGAAAGCCAGCCAAGCGCGTCGGCGGGCGCGTAGGCCATGCGGCGGGCGCTGAGGCGCGTCAGGTCAGCAAGGAAGCGTTCCAGCGTCGCGCGCGCGGCGGAGGCGGGCGCGGCGCTTGCCGCGCTTTGCATTGTCCCGAGCGCGGTCGCGAAGGCAAGATCGAGAGCCGCATCGATCGGCGCCGGGTCCCGCCGCGAGCTTCGGCTGAAACTTGCATCGAGCGTCGCGCGCGCGGCAGAAATTAGCTGCGTTTTCTCAAGCACGCCAAGCAGGCGCTCGTTTTCGGCGCATTCGAGGTCGATCGCGCCGCCGGAATAGTGCGAGATCGATTGATACCGCCCGCCCGGCGCAAGCAGCCTGGCCGCCTCGGTGAACGCGGCGAGGCCCGCATATTCGATGCCAAACTGACTGATCACAAAGTCCGCACAACCGTCGCCAAACGGAAGACGTGCGCCTTCAGCTGCGACGCCTTTGATCGAGGGGTTTGCCTGACATGCCGATTTGACGGCCGCCGACGAATAATCGAGAGCAAGGAAAAGGCCCTGCTGGGCGAGAGCATCAATTGCGCTGATTAACGCTACGCCTGCGCCGGCTGCGATATCGACGACAACCGGCGAATTCGGTTGAAGGCGAGGCATGTGACCGAAGAACGCCGTCCAATGTTCCGCAAGCTTATGGCGATGCGTGCCGCCGACAGCTTCGAAGCCTTCAGCGCCGCCCCAATATTCGGCCCAGGCATTTTCCTCAGCTGCCATTGCTCCAGCACCAGTCGCAAGCAGCACCAGTTAGCTGCTGCGGCTCAATAAGAAAACGGCGGGCCGAAGCCCGCCGTTTCCAAGTAGTCTTGCAACGTCAGACTAGAACTTCAGCGAAGCGCCGAAGAAGAGCTGCCGGCCGAGCGTGTCGTAGGTCGCCGGGTACGTGTTGGCCTGCTCGGCATTCGTTGATCCAAGGATCGGAGCATCCTTCGACAAGATGTTCTGGACGCCGAGGGTGAGGTCAAGATTCTCGTTGACCGCATACCGCATTGTCACATCGACATAATTGAACAGGTCAATATTGTCTGACAAATCACTGACGCCCGTGCCGGGTTCGGCATCGACGCCGCCGATCAGGCGCCAACGGACGCTGGATGTTAGCGGCCCATAGAGCCAAGACACCTGCGCTGTGTGCTTGTAGGTCTGAGTGGGCTCGCCGCAACGGCCCGCAAAGAGTCCCGTACATTCAATAAGGCCGGTGGCCGGATCCGGGAGGATGTTCGATTTCAAGCGGTAGTTGCCGTAATAAACCGCTGCAATGGAACCGAGGGAACCAATGTCGAAATCGTAATTTACCTGGGCGTCGATACCTTTTTCTTGGATGGCCGCGATGTTCTGGGGGAACAGCGTCGGGAGGAAGGGTGAAGCGATTTCGCCTGTCGAAGGGTCGCGAACAATGATAGCACACTGCGACGCGACATTTAGGCGGTGGCAGCTATCGAGGACCGCCTGTAGCCCCACTGTCACAATCGCTTCGTCAATCTCGATGTTGTACCAATCGACCTGCACGGTAAGACCTTCAATGAACGAAGGTTGAATGACTGCGCCGAAAGTCAGCGTGCTGGCCGATTCCTCACTTAGATTCGGTTGGCCGCCAAATAGCGCCTCAATCTGGCCGTTAGACTGGAACGACGTTCCAACGTTCGCTAGCGGCACGCCAGTGGAGACGCACGTCGCAGCAATTGGCGCCCCGAGCGGGTTCGCAAGCCCGAAGCTGCCAAACGTTCCAGACGAACAGGGGTCCCGTGCGCCCGGGAAGCCGTTCGAAACGGCGGTGAAGAGTTCCCCGATATTAGGCGCACGCACCGCCCGCTGGTACTGCCCGCGCAGACGCAAGCCATCCAACGGAGCCCACTCGGCGCCGCCCGCATAGCTGATCGTCGATCCGACCTGAGCGGTCGAATAGTCGGAATAACGGAACGCGCCGTTGATACCGAGATCGCCAATCGCCGAGTCTTCGAACACCGGGATCTGGGTTTCCATGAACGCTTCGTAAACATCAAAGCTGCCGGCCGCCGGAGGTGCCTGGTTGAAGCCCAAAACGTCGGGGCCAAGAACCGAGTCCGGAATGGAGCGGGCCGATTCTTCACGATATTCAACACCAACCACCAATGCGACGCCCGATTCAGCGAACGGCGACTTGATCGCGCTGAACTCACCACCGAGTGTCGAGACGATTTGAGTCTGCTCGACTTCTTCGATAATCGCGCCTGTCCGAGAGATGAAGGCGGCTGCCCCCGGGCTCACGCCGTTGGGTCCCCCAAAAAGATTCAACGGAACGCATCCGCCGGAGGGATTGGTGCAGTTTACGCCATCCGTGGTGAGTACGGCTTGACGCACCGCAGCAATCGACACGTTGCCCGATTGAATAGAGGAAATGCCGGAACGCCCGAACTGCGCTTCGGTCTTCCAAACCCAGTCATTGCCCACGTCGACCTTAATGCCACCAGCAAATTGGAACGTGTTTGACTCACGAAGGCTGTTGCGATTTCCAAGTTCGATCCCGCGACGGTTAAAGCGGAAAGTGGTGAAGCCCGGACCGGAATTCGGCACAGATCCAACTGTCACGCCATTTGAAGCCGGATCAGCAAGGAACAACCCGAGCAATTCCGCCGGTATAAGGGGGTTGTTGTTGTTAACGGCGACCGTAAAGCCGTAGGGCGTCGGCGCAAGCTGAGAATCGACAACGTTCGTGGCATAGAGGCCGCGGGCGTACACTTCGATGCTGTCATTAATTTCATAAGTGGCAGACCCGAAGAGCGAATACCGCTCCTGAGGCAACTGAAGATAGTTGCTGGGTGCGTAGTTGTAGAGGTCGTTCGGATTGCCGAAGCGCAGACCCTGAAGGTTCGACGTTCCGTCCGGGAAGAAGAAGCCTGAGCAGGTGTTGCCGATACATTCCGGGTAAGGACCAGTCAGACCAGCGCCAGAGAGGCCAAAATGGTTCGTCGTGCGGCCGCGAATACGCGTGCCAGGAACCGAAGACGAGCCGCCCGGGATGAACCCGACCGAGGTCGAGCCGGCGCCCGGATCTATGAAAGTGAACTCAGAAAAGTCGCGGTCGCCCTGGAAGAGCGCTTCACGATTTGTATACGAAGCCGAAATCACGGCGTTGCCGCGACCGTCGGCAAAATTACCACCTAAGGTGACCGAGGCCTGAAAAGTGTTCGCGTCCCAGCCGGACGCCGACAGGCGGTTGGTGACATCAAGTTGGACGCCTTCAAAGTCGTCCTTCAGGATGAAGTTGACGACGCCCGCGACCGCGTCCGAGCCGTAAACGGCCGACGCGCCGCCCGTGACGACGTCAATGCGATCGACAAGCGAGGCGGGAATGTTGTTCAAATCGACCGGGCCGCCAGCTCCTGAGCCAACGAAACGAAGGCCATTCACAAGGACGAGCGTGCGGTTGGTGCCGAGGCCGCGAAGGCTGACCGTCGCCGTGCCTGTGCCCGGGTTGTTTGACGAGGAGTCAAAGCTCGGAACAACCTGCGGCAGCGAGTCGAGGAACTCTTCCGAGTTGACCGTGTTCGTCAGGGTAAGCTGTTCCGCCGATACCGATGCGACTGGGCTGGGCGCTTCAAAGTTGTCGCGCTGAATGCGAGAGCCGGTTACGACGACTTCATCGTCTTCCGCGTCTTCATCCTGTGCAAAAGCCGGCATCGCAAAAGCGACGGCCGCCCCCGTCAGAATGGTCGTGCGCATAAGTTGCGCCGCCAATGTCGATTTTCTCATTGATATCCCTCCAGAGATGAACCGCGCTGCCCGAAAGATTTCGCCGCCCTCGTTGCACCGCACACTGCCGCGACCCCCTCCCAAATAGACCGAGAACGTCGCGTCTGGGCCGGATTGACCCAATCGATCACGACCCTATGGCAGCGAAAGAAGGCCCGTCAACAAGGATAACCGCTTGCGGATAAGGCGATTTCCAAGCGTCTCATTTCAGCAACAATTTTGTTAAGCCCCTGCTAAACTTAGTTACTAAGGACTTAAGATTTCGCGCGCCGGGATCGGTTTTGCGCGCACCGGTCATTCAGCAGGCTTCAGATCAAACGGCGCGGCAACTCTCGCCGACGCCGCGTTGAAGGGCTCAACGCCATGCCAGATGTATGACGGAAAGAAGACAACAGTGCCGGGGCGCGGCGCAAAATAGCGCTCCGCGGGAAGCGGCAATCCCGCGACGCCCGAGGCGCCGAGGCGTAGATACCCGCCCGTCCCGCCGCCAAGGATTTCCGGCGGCGTCTCAACGTAATAGGACGCGCTGATCCAGCCTGCGGGATGGATATGGTCAACATGACCGCCGCCGGACGCGAGCATGACGGACCATGCGCCGGCGCACTCAACGTCAGCGCGTTTTCGCCCGAGAAACGGATGCGTCGGGTCGTCCGGCAATGACGCAATGAACGCGCGCGCGGACGCCAGCATCGTTTTGGCGAACAGCTGAATGATCGGATTGGGGTCGTTCCATAGTCGTCCAGGCGACTGCGTGCCGCCAAACAGCGTCTGGTCGAGCGGGCGCTGGCTTGATCGATGCAGCGGGGCGATCGCGGCGAACAGCGTCGCATTGAAATCTTCAATCGTTGAAAACCCGTCCGGCGGATCGATCGCGATCTGCGCGGTCAGGCGGTCGTAATCATAATAGCGGCGATAGCCGGGATCGCCGGCGGCCCGCAGAGCGATCGCTTTGAGCGCGATGTGTTTTTGCAAATGGCGGCCCGGCGCGTCGCGCCCGAGCCGCGCTGCTGCGTGCGTAAATTCTCCCGTCGCTAGTTCGATCTCACAACACAGATGCAGCAGATCAAAATCGTCGGGCGCAAGATCGACGGAGCGGCGCGCAAGGGTCAACGCCTCCTCCATCGACGCAGCGAGCCGGGCCGCTTTTGCCGCAAGCCCAAAGGCGGCGGCATGTTCCGGATCGAGCGCGAGCGCGCGGCGGGCAGACGCCGCCGCAGCGCCCCTATCGCCAGCCAAAAGCGAAAGCTCGCCGCGTGTTGTCAACAGAGTTGCCGACGGCTGGCGCGCGATGACCGCGTCGAGCACACCAAACGCTTCGCTGGCGCGCGCCGTTTCGAACATCAAGCCGGCATATTCGCGATGAATGTCCGTCCGCGCGGGCGCTAAAGCGAGGGCGCTTCGGTAGCCGGCCGCCGCCACATCGAAGCGGCCGCAGAGGCGCAGCGTCGCGGCGCGCTGAAATGCGGCCTCCGCAAGGCTTGGCGCAAGGCTGAGCGCGCGATCATGGTCGGCGAGCGCCTCATCGAGCCGGCCGAGTTGGCGCAGCGACGCGCCGCGATTGACAAGGGCGGCTGCGGATTGCGGCTCAACGTCAATTGCCCTGGTGAAAAATTCCGCAGCGCTTGCATGGCGGCCCTTGGCGGCTTGAAGATTGCCAAGCCCGATGAGCGCCGTGACTTGGCGGGGGTTTCTAGTCAAAGCCGCTGTGAAGGCGTCAGCCGCTTGTCCCTGCTGTCCCTGACTGGCGCGCGCCGCGCCGAGCGCGGCAAGCGCTTGCGCCGATTCAGGCGCCGCGCCGACGGCGCGTTCATACGCATCGACGGCCGCATCGAGACGCCCGGCCCTGCGCCAGTGATTGCCGAGATTGACAAGGATGACGTCCTTACGCGGATGAACAGCGGCGACAGCCTCGAACGCTGCCGCCGCCTCGCCCGTCTCGCCAAGCGCCGACAGCGCCAGCGCGAGCAGATGCCGGGCTTCGATGTCGCCGGAATTGGCGCCAAGAACGCTGCGCGCAACCGCCGCCGCCCCCACAGCGTCGCCTTTTTGCAGAAGGGCAACGGCGTCATTCAGACGCGATTGCGTTGCGAATGTCATCGGCGGCCGTACAGCAGTGGACGCGCCCGTTGCGCGGAATGCCGTGATAGGCGATAGCTCGCGCGCGATCAAATGAACGGCACTATGCACGAGGCATCAACGATTTCGATTGAAGTCCGCCCGGGCCTGCGCATGACAGCCTCGCGCACAACGGGCGGGTCAAAAACGCCAGTCCTTTGTATCCCGGGCCTGACGCGCAACCTTTCCGACTTCGAGGATTTTGCGCCGCTCGTGGCGGCGACTGGGCGGGACGTTTATGCGGTTTCCCTGATCGGCCGCGGCAGGTCCGATTACGATCCCGACCACCTGAACTATCACCCCGCGGTTTATTGCAACGATATTTTCGCGTTTATCGACAGTATCGGGATCGGGCGCGCGATCTTTATCGGAACCTCGCTCGGCGGCATCGTCACCATGCTTGCGGCAGCGTCGGCGCCCGGCCGCCTTGCGGCGGCGATCATCAACGATGTGGGACCCGAACTGGCGCCGGAAGGCATTATGCGCATCGCCGGCTATGTCGGCGCGCGCGCCGCTGGCGCTGATGCGCCGGCTGCGGACCTTGATGAGGCGGCGGCGCGCATTCGCACCATTAACGAGCCGGCCTTTCCAGGTCGCGACGCTGACTTCTGGCGGCTGTTTGCACGGCGCACGTTTCGTCAGGAGGCGGACGGCCGCTGGCGGCTCGACTACGATCCTATGATCGGCAAGGCGCTGTTGGCGGTTGGCCCGGCGCCCGATCTTTGGGGCCCGTTCGCGGCGTTGGCGGCAATCCCGACGCTCATTATTCGCGGCGCCGTCAGTGACCTCCTGACGCCGTCGATCATCGCGAAGATGCGCGCAGTCCACCCGTCGTTCGCGTACTGCGAGGTTAGCGGCGTCGGGCACGCGCCGACCTTGACGGAGCCGGATGCGCTGGCGGCCATTATGCCGTTTCTGGATCTGGTTGACTGACCCGCCCGAGATGGATGCCGCATTCCGTCTTGTCGAGGCCGCGCCAGCGGCCTGCGCGCGCGTCATCGCCGCCCGCGACCGGGGCCGTGCAAGGCCAGCAGCCGATCGACGCAAAGCCGTTGCCGACCAGCGGATGCGGCGGCAGGCCATGCGACGCGGCATACGTCTCGACGTCCTCGGCTGACCATCGCGCGAGAGGATTGATCTTGATATGCGGCGGCGCGGCTTCGACCAGCGGCAAATATTTGCGCAATGCCCCGTGCATCCGTTTGCGGCCTGTGAACCACGCGTCATAGCCCGCCAAGGCGCCAGCCAGCGGGCGAACCTTCCGCAGCGCGCAACACGCGTCGTTATCGCGGCGCCATAAATCGCCCTTTGGATCCTCCCTGCCCGCTTCGTCCGCCATCGGACGGATGTCGCGCACATCGGTGAGGCGAAGCTGGCGCGAAAGGTCTTCGCGATAGGCAATCGTCTGGGCAAAGTGCTTGCCGGTATCGAGGAAGATCACCGGCGTCGTGCGATCGACTTTTGCAACGACGTGAAGGAGCGCGGCGGCTTCGGCGCCAAACGACGACACCAGCGCGATGCGGCCGCGGAATTCGTCGATTGCCCGCGCAACGATTGCCTCCGCCGACAGCGCTTGCGCCTCGGCATCGAGCAGCAATGCTCGTTCCTCAAGCGAAAGGTCACGCGGCGCCGGGGCCGGAATACGCAGCGCTGCGCCGCTCACGGACATTGGGGGCAAAATTCCTTCACGCCGCCTCGCGCCGCCGCGCACGCAGCAAGTGCGCGGGCAAGGCGGCGTCGGCGGCGTATTGATAGAATACCGAATAGGCTTGAAGCGCGTCGAGGAAAGGCGCCGGATCGGCATCGCCGATTTCTAGCGCTGTAAATCCCGCCCTTGCCATGAACAGCGCCTGATCGGGAACAAGTGCGCCGCGCGCGCGAATTTCACCGCGATAGCCGAGGCGCTCGCGCAGCACGCGTGCCTGACTGTACGCGCGGCCATCCATAAAGGCCGGGAATTCGAGGACGATCGCCGCGGCCCCTGTCACAGCGTCAGCCAGCGGCGCCAACTCTTCCGTATTTGGAATAACGAGCGCGAAAGCCCCGGCCTCCGGGCGCATGCCGTCACGCCATTGCGCGAGCGCGATTTCTTCAGCGGCGATTGGCGCACTTGCCGGTGCGCCCTCGCCATCAAGCCGCAGCGTCGCCATAGAGTGCCTCCTTGAATGGCTTGGCCCCGAGGCGCCTGTAGGCGTCGAGAAATCGCTCGCCGTCGCGCCGGCTCGCCTTGAAACAATCGACCAGCCGCTCGACCGCATCGACAATTTCCGTCGCGGCAAAGCCCCGGCCTGTCATCTCGCCAAGGCTCGCGTCGGACGCCGCCGACCCGCCGAGCATGATCTGATAGAATTCCTCGCCCTTCTTATCGACGCCGAGAATGCCGATATGGCCGACGTGATGATGGCCGCACGCATTGATGCAGCCCGAAATCTTGATTTTGAGTTCGCCAAGATCGGCGGCGACCGCAGCATCGGCGAAGCGCTCCTGAAGGCGTTGCGCAATCGGGATCGAGCGCGCGTTTGCAAGGTCACAATAATCGAGCCCGGGGCACGCGATAATGTCGCTGACAAGGCCAATATTTGCCTCCGCTAGGCCCGCTGCCTTGAGGCCGGTCCATACGGCGTAAACGTCGTCCTTGCACACATGCGCGAGCACAAGGTTTTGTTCATGCGTCGCGCGCGCTTCGTCAAAGGAATACCGCTCGGCGAGATCGGCGATCGCGTCGAGCTGGTCCGCGGAAATGTCGCCGGGCGGCTGGCCGATCGGTTTCAGCGAGACTTGAACGATCGCATAGCCGGGCTGGCGGTGCGTCGCGACATTGGCACGAACCCAGCGCGAAAAATCTGCGTCCGCTGCGCATGCATCGTCAAGGCGACGGCTGGCGTCCGCCAGGCGTTCAAACGGCGGCGGCGAAAAATGCAGGCGGATGCGGAGCAACTCCTCCGTAGGCCAATCAAGCCGCGCTTTGTCCGACGCCTCCCACTCTTCTTCCACCTGCCGGCGGAATTCATCCGCCGTATCTGCAGCGACGAGGATCTTGATGCGCGCCTTGTACTTGTTGTCGCGGCGCCCGCGACGGTTATAAACGCGCAAGATTGCTTCAAGATACGAGATAAGGTGGTGTTCCGGCAGGAAGGCCCTGATCGTCTCGCCAATATAAGGCGTGCGCCCCAGCCCGCCGCCGACGATCACTTCAAAGCCGCGCTCGCCCTTCTCATTGAGATGGAGCCTCAGTCCGATATCGTGCACGCGCACCGCGGCGCGGTCATTGTCGCTGGCTGTTACGGCAATCTTGAACTTGCGTGGCAGGAACGAGAATTCCGGATGCAGCGTCGACCATTGCCGGATCACTTCGCTCCAGATGCGCGGATCTTCGATCTCATCGGCGGTCGCGCCGGCGAAAGGATCGGAAGTGATGTTGCGGATGCAATTGCCGGATGTTTGCATCGCATGCATCTCGACATCGGCAAGGTCATTCAGAATATCGGGAACGTCGATCAGCGCGGGCCAATTGTATTGGAGGTTTTGGCGCGTCGTAAAGTGAGCGTAACCCTTGTCATAGGTGCGCGCGATGAAGGCAAGCTTGCGCAATTGCTGCGATGAGAGCGTTCCATAAGGGATAGCGACGCGCAGCATGTAGGCATGGAGCTGGAGATAGAGGCCGTTCATCAGGCGGAGCGGCTTGAACTCCTCCTCACCGAGCGCGCCCGACATGCGCCGCGCGACCTGGCCGCGGAACTCTGCGACGCGCTCGCGCACCAGCGTCTCGTCAAAATGATCGTAGCGATACATCAGGCGGCCTCGATGTCGAGATGCTTCTCAATGCGCGCGACCCACGCCTTCACCGCCGGAAACGCATTGAGTTCGAACCCGCCTTCATGCGCCACGCGCGTGTAGGCAACGAGCGCGATATCGGCGAGGGTGAACGATGCGCCCGCGATGTAGGGCTCGTCGCCAAGCTGGCGCTCCATTCGCGTCAGCGCGACAAGACCGCGATCGAGGAGTTTGGGATCAAGCTCATGATCCGGTGTCTTCAGATAGGCCTTTTGAAAACGCCGCACGGCGATGTAGGGCTCATGGCTGTACTGCTCCCAGAACAGCCATTCATAGGTTTTTGCACGTGCATACGGATCATCGGGGATCAAGCCGCCGCCGTGCGTTTCGGCAAGGGTAAGGATGATCGCGTTCGACTGCGCGAGCGCGCGCCCCTCGATATCGATGAGCACAGGAACCTGCCCGCCGGGATTGATGGCGAGAAATGCAGGGGTGCGCGTTTCCCGGTTCACAACGCTGATCTCAACCCACTGATAGGGCTGACGCAAAATATCGGCGGTCCACTTCACCTTGAGGCAGTTGCCGCTGATCGAGTCGCCGTAGATTTTATACGCGTTCATTGACGATTTCCGCCTGTTTTCCAAGGTCGCGGCGAACGGTCGGGCCATTGCGGCGAATTGTTTCGCGCATCGCTTCGCGGCCGATCGGGCCAGAACGCTCAGCGTCGATGAGATACGCAGCCGCCACCAGCGTTGCGCGGGCAGTGACGCGCGCGAGCGCAGCGTCAGCGTCTTCCGGCGCAAACAACGCCGCCGCGTCAAACCTGCCGACGAGCGCATCGTCCGCTCCCAGAT
Organism: Parvularculaceae bacterium; assembly: GCA_046154725.1. Taxonomy (GTDB): domain Bacteria; phylum Pseudomonadota; class Alphaproteobacteria; order Caulobacterales; family Parvularculaceae; genus Amphiplicatus. Next base: position 45,088 of record JBJXFO010000098.1, read on the forward strand.
AAACGACAGCGCCGTCAGCAAGCAGGTTGGCGGTTACGGCCTTCATGCGGCCCTCCGCGCGTTGTGGGCAATTTCCGCAAGCGCGGCGCCGTCCGCTTTCGCGGCGACGTCGCCAATGACGAGAAGGGCGGGCCCCGTGACGCCGCCCGCCGCGACCAGGCGCGCAAGATCGGCGAGGCGCCCTTTGAGAATTTTCTGGTCGGGCCGGGTGCCGTTTTCGATCACGGCGACTGGCGTCGCGCCAGCGCGGCCGTGCTCGATGAGACGTTGCTGGATCGCGGCGGCCTTGCTGACGCCCATATAGACGACAAGCGTGTGACCAAGGCGCGCGAGCGAGGTCCAATCGAGATCGGGCTCGGCGTCGCCCTTGGCGTGACCTGTTACAAACGTCAGCGCCTGCGATGCGTCGCGGTGCGTCAGCGCCATGCCTGCTGCAGCCGCGCAGCCCGCCGCCGCTGTGATGCCCGGCGTCACATATGCGGGAACGCCGGCTGCGCGCACGGCCTCCAGTTCTTCGCCGCCGCGCCCGAAAATGAAAGGGTCGCCGCCTTTCAGGCGAACGACAATCTTGCCTGCTTTGGCGGCGCCGATCAGGCGTTGCTCGATTTCTTCCTGTGGAACGGAGTGGCGTGCTTTTGATTTGCCGACGAACACGCGAAGCGCGTCGCGGCGCGCAAGCGCCAGCACGCCCTCACCGACCAGCCGGTCGTAGAAAATGACGTCCGCGGCTTGCAGAAGCCGCATGGCCTTCAGTGTCAAAAGCTCAGGATCGCCCGGCCCCGCGCCGACGATGTGAACGACGCCGCTCCCCTGACCTGATAGGCCCTGATCCGTATCCGGACGATTGATGGCGGCGAGCATGGCCTCGCGCGCGCCGCGCTCATCGCCCGCCAGGGCTCGACTGGCGATCGGGCCATCGAAAAAAGCTTCCCAGAACGCCCGCCGGCGCACGGGGGCAATCTTGGCTGCAACCGCGCCGCGGAAAGAGCCGGCGAAGGCGGCCAGCGCCGACAGGCGCTCGGGCAATAGCGCCTCGATCTTCTCGCGGATGCGCCGCCCAAGCACCGGGGCCGCGCCGCCGGTCGAGACCGCAACGACAATATCGCCGCGATCAACGATTGACGGGGTCGCGAAGTCCGACAGCCCGGGGCGATCGACCGCGTTGACCGGGACACAAGCCGCCCGCGCCGCCGCAACCCAGAGCGCGGCCTCGTCTTCATCGTTGACCGCGACGAACGCGATCGTCGCCCCTTGGAAGACGCCGGCGCCGGGCTCGGCGACGACAAAATTGGCGCGGCCGGTCCATTCGGCGCTCAACTCCGCTTCAAAGGACCGCGCGGCGAAGGTGATGGCCGCCCCGGCGTCGAAGACAAGGCGCGCCTTGCGCGCCGCTGCCTCCCCGCCGCCTGCGATGACGATCTTGCGTCCGGTGAGATCGAAAAAAGCAGGGAAGAATTTCATATTAGTTATTCTAACTACCATTTGTGGCGAGACGCCGGCGGATCGCCGCTGCGAGCCGCAGAAAAGCAGCGTTGATGGGCGATGCAAAACCATTAGTGCTGAATGGTCATTCAGGCTGCCTATTGCCCCCAGCTACAGTCCGGATTTCGGCCGCGCGGAGCTGCGACGCCCGCCTTCACATTCAAGTGTAAGATTTACTGATGACGAATGGCGCGGCCGCCGATAAGATGATTGTTCACAAATAGCCGCAGAAGGGCTGCTTTATGAAGAGCCTCCCCCCGCTTAATGCGCTGAAAGTGTTTGAAGCGGCCGCACGCCATATGAGTTTCACTAAAGCTGCCGACGAGCTGCACGTGACGCCGGGCGCCGTAAGCCAGCAGATCAAGACGCTTGAGGACTTTATCGGCGGCCGGCTGTTCCGGCGCACGAAGCGGGCGCTTCTCCTCACCGATGCTGCGCAAGCGAGCTTGCCGATTCTGCGCGAGGCTTTTGACAAGCTCGACGAGGCGGCGCGGATCCTGACCGCGCGCGGCGATTCGCGCCGGCTGACCGTGTCCGTCGCCCCGTCGCTGGCCGCGAAATGGCTGGTGCCGCGCCTCGACCGGTTTCAGGAAGCCAATCCGGAAATCGAGGTCTGGATTTCCGCCGACATGGAAGTCGTCGATTTTGCCGTCGATGATGTCGATCTCGCAATTCGCTATGGCGCCGGCGCTTATCCCGGGCTCGACGTTGAGCTGTTAATGGAGGAATCGATCCTCCCCGTATGCAGCCCGCGCCTGCTGCAGGGGGAGCGTCCGCTGCGCAACCCGGCCGATTTGGCCCACCATTCGCTCTTGCACGACGGCAGCCCCGATCAGGAAGAGCTTTCAAGCCCCAATTGGGCAATGTGGCTGAAAGCTGCGGGCATCAGCGGCGTTGATGGCAAGCGGGGCGCCAAGTTCAACCAGTCAAGCCTCGTTATCGAGGCGGCTGTTGCGGGGAAAGGCGTGGCGTTAGCCAAGTCCACGATTGCGCTTGCCGATCTCGAGGCTGGGCGGCTCGTTGCGCCGTTTGATTTATCGACGCCGTCCTCGTTCTCGTATTATCTCGTTCACCCGGCGTCGAAGGCGCGCAGTCCTGCGGTCAAAGCGTTCAAGAAATGGCTGCGCGAGGAAGCGGCGGCGACGGCCGGCGCGCACTCTTTGAATTTCATTGCGGCGAAATGATCGACGGCGATCTGCGGACCATCTGAGCCGGGAGACAGCCGGTCCCCGAAAAAGTCGGCCGCTCGCGCGCTTGGGGGAGAGAACTCGCGCG
>JBJXFO010000105.1:0-11749 GCA_046154725.1 Parvularculaceae bacterium
CCCGTCAAAATCCCGACGCAACCGAACCGCAACACCCATGGCGAACCTCCCTCGTTCGCCATCTTGAATCAGCGTTCGGCCGTCACGGGAATCCCTCGTGAGTCAGAAACCGCGCAGGTTGGTATAATTCGGCCGAGGCAAAGAATTTTGTTCGCGCATGACTACGTGGAGAGGTAAGTGAGAAAAATACTAGTATTTGCCTGGAACTATATTTTTAATGCGGAAGTGAGTCCACTCCGCCATATAACTGACGTCTCGATGAGACACTATGTGTTGCAGGCTCTTGGGTTCATGTGGGCTGTGGCTTTTAGCGTCGCGATTGGGAGCTACACTTTGGCGTTTGCAAACATTATCGGGCATGTTTTTTTAATCGGCGCCGCAGCAATTACTGTGGCGACTTACACGACAGCGTCAGTCAAGCCATCCGTATTTAACCGACCTTCCGGCCGTCGTCGCGATGGCGAGCATGAGTAGGTTTCTCGTCTGCATGTTCTTTAGCTGGCGTCCCAAACGCCGTTTCGGACTGGCTGGGTCTAGGGTGGCGCGTCTTACGCAGAAAGGGAGCTAGAATGGCTGTTACGTTTGAAAGCCTGCTGGATGGAGCTGAAGGCGGGTTAGCCTTGCTTCAGGTTTTGGTGGAAAATAGCTTTGATTCAATGCTGATCACCGACGCGTCGGCGGAAGGAAAAATCATCTATGCCAACAAGGCATTTGAAAAGCTTACTGGCCACGACCCCTCCTCTGTCATCGGTAGGACACCCCGGATCCTCCAGGGTCAGGGAACAGACGATAAGGTGATCGCGAGGCTTTCCAGCGCACTGAAGTCCGGTGAAAAATTTGAAGGCAAAGCGATTAACTACAAGAAGGACGGCACACCCTTCATCATGTACTGGCGTGTGCTGCCGATCGAAGTAGCCAAGAAAATAATCGCCTGGGTTGCCATCCAGCGCGAAGGGTCGGTTATCTGAAATTTCTACCAGATAAAGGCAATGGCAGGGAAGCGGTGGAAACTGCCGCGTGTAATTTTCGGATGAAAAACGCTTTGCTCGCCGTTCTATGCGGTTTGCTGGTGCTTGGAGGCGTGGCTGTGGCGACCGAGGAACCGGCGTTCGTCGTTTCGCTTCACGAGGGCAAGTTCGAAGTTCGGGATTATCCCGCTCTTATCGTAGCGGAAGTCAGCGTCGCGGGCAGCCGGGATGAAGCGTCGAACGAGGGATTCCGGTTGCTGGCGGACTACATTTTTGGCGGCAACACGCGACGTCAAAAAATAGCGATGACGGCGCCTGTTGTTCAGGAAAGCTCGACTGGCGAAACCATAGCGATGACAGCGCCCGTCACTCAGTCCGGCGGGTCAGGGTCGTGGGTGGTTCGCTTCATCATGCCAAGCGCATACACCCTTGAGACTCTCCCAACGCCCAATGACCCACGCGTCCGACTCGTTCCCATTTCACCGGCGCGTTATGCCGTGGTGCGTTTTTCCGGGTTGGCGCAACAGGCTGACGTCGACCGAAGAACCACAACGCTGCGAGCCTTCATGGAGCGGAAGAGCCTTCGCGCCGTCGGCCCTCCTTCTCTGGCTCGATACGATCCGCCATGGACGCTCTGGTTCATGCGGCGTAACGAGGTCTGGATTCTGATCGAGCGATGGCGCGGCTTACCGCCGACGGCGGCTTTCGGCGATTTTTAGCCATTCTGATTTAGCATGGAGCTTAGACGGTGCGCCCCGCGCGTCCCGCAAGCAGCCGTCGCGCCAGAAACTCCGGCGTCGCCTCGATCAGGCCTTCGGAGATGAACGGCGTTTGCGAGAAATGCGCGAGCGCGAACTTGGCGCTGTAGGCGGCCGAAAGCGCCGCGCCGATGCGGCGCGTCGCGTCGAACTTGGTGATGATGATGCGCCGCGCGCCGAACTCGGCGAAGGCGGCGGCCCAGTCCTTGAATTCGTCCGCATCGCCGCTGGCGGGGAGAACAAGCACCGCCTCGCCCTTGGTCGCTTCCTGAAACGAGCGCAGCGCGGCGAAGTCGCCGGGGTCATAGGGGCTGACGCCGGGCGTATCGAGCACAACCGCGCCCGCCGGGCGCTTGGAGCGCAAGGCGCTGGCGACATCGTGCGGCGTCTCGGTGATGTAATAGTCCGCGCCAAGAGCATCGCCGTAAGCCTTGATCTGGTCGATCGCCCCGGCGCGCCCAACATCGGCCGTCATGATAAAGGCGGTTTCGCCGCGCGAGAGGGCCGCCGCCGCGAGCTTTGCCGCGCACGAAGTCTTGCCAGCGCCGGTCGGCCCGACCAGCATCACCGGCGCCATCGCCGAGAAATGCACGGGGGCAAAATCGAACGCCCCGGCAAGACCGCGCTCCAGCCGGTAGAGATCGTCGTCAACCTCGGCGCTGCGCGCGCCTTCGATAATGGCGCCGATCAGGTCGTCCGACAAATTGTGCGGGCGAAGCACATCCGCCATCGCGCGCGCCGTTCGGTCTGACATATCGATCGGGCCCGACCGGTGCGCGCGCCCTGAGAGCTCGCTGGTCAGGCGCGCGAACGCGTCCTCGGCGAATTTCTGCTCCAGCGGCTCGTGGAGGCGCGCGCCGGTCGAGGCCGGGGCCTCGCTCAACACCTGACGCGTGTGATCGCCAAAGGCGGGCTCAACGCCAAGCGGCGGCGAGGCGGGCGCAGGCTTGTCGGACGCCGATACCTCAACATCCCCGGACGGAAGATTGCGAACGGCGATGATGACGGCGTTTTCGCCAAACGCCCGGCGCGCTTTTGCTTTCGCGGCATCGACGGTCGAGGCGATAAATTTCATCATGATCGGGGCAGGGAACTCTGTGACTGGTGCGAGTATCGGACCGGGCCCGGCACGGCGCAAGTCTGCGCGCCGCTTAAATTGTGCCGAGATTTCTGAGCCTTACATGCGGATGGATCTCCGCCTGCGAGAGGACCATCGTCTGCGGGCGCACGCGTTCGATCACCGACCGCACGAAGGGCCGCGCGGCAGCGCTCGTCACCAGCGCCGCTGCGTAACCAGAGCCGGCAGCGTCTTCGAGTTTTCGCAAAGCGGCGGCGACAAACTCCTGAATCTTTGACGGCGCCATCGCCAGCTGGCGCTCGGTTCCTTGCCCGATCACCGTGTCGGCGAACGCCCGCTCCCAATCGGAGGACAAGGTGACGATCGGCGTTGCGCCGTCGGCGGCCCTGATCGCGCCGCAGATCTGGCGCGCGAGGCGCGAGCGGACATGCTCGGCAATGTCCCGGACGGAGGCGCCGCCGGGCGCGGCTTCGGCGATCGCCTCGAGGATGGCGGGCAAGTCGCGGATCGAGATGCGCTCGGCGATCAGCGCTTGCAGCACACGCTGCACCGTCGAGACGCTGACGACCGACGGCATGATGTCCGTGACAAGCTGGCGGTGGCGCTCGCCAAGCCCGTCGAGCAGTTTTTTTGTTTCAGCGTAAGAGAGAAGCTCGGGCGCCTCGGCGCGAATGATTTCGGTGAGGTGTGTTGTGAGGACGGTCGCTGCGTCAACGACCGTCAAGCCGCGCAGCGCCGCCGTCTGGCGTTGCCCCTCATCGACCCACATCGCATCGAGGCCGAAGGCCGGCTCTTTCGTCAGCTCACCGATCAAGTCGAGGCGCCGCCCGGCGGGGTCCATGACGAGATACTGCCCCGGCCGCACGGACCCGCGCGCGACTTCCTGTTCTTTCAGGCGGATGACATAGTCGTTGGGCCCCAGCTGCATGTTGTCGAGGATGCGCACCGGGGGCGTTACAAAGCCGATGTCCTGCGCAATCGCGCGGCGCAGCGCCTTGATCTGGTCGGTCAGCTTTGGCCCGCCGCCATCGGCGATTAGCGGCAACAGGCCATAGCCAAGCTCGATCTTCAAATCGTCCATGGCAAGCATCGTGGAGGGATCGTCTTCGGCTTTTTGGCGCGCGCCGGACTGGCTCTTCGTCGTCTCGGCGGCCGCCTTGGCGGCCTTGCGCCGGATCGCGGAAGCCGCAATCGCACCAACGGCGACGGAAAGCGCCATGAAGGGAATGAACGGCATGCCGGGCAAGATCGCGAAAACAGCAAGGACTCCCGAGACGACGCCAAGTGCGCGCGGGTGCGCAACGAACTGGGCGCCGAACGCCTTTTCGGCTGCGCCTTCAACACCCGACTTCGACACCAGTATGCCAGCGGCAACCGAAATGATGAGCGCGGGGATCTGGCTGACGAGCCCGTCGCCGACAGTCAGCAGGGTATAGGTCCCGGCCGCCTCAGCCAGCGTCAAACCCTGCTGCATGACGCCGATCAGAATGCCGCCGACGATGTTGATCAGCGTGATGAGCAGCCCGGCGATCGCGTCGCCGCGCACATATTTCGAGGCGCCGTCCATCGCGCCGAAGAAATTCGATTCGTCTTCAAGCTGCTTGCGGCGCGCGCGCGCTTCCGTCTCGTTGATGAGACCGGAAGAGAGGTCGGCGTCGATCGCCATCTGCTTGCCGGGCATCGCGTCGAGCGAGAAGCGTGCGGCAACCTCGGCGATCCGCCCCGAACCGCGGGTGATAACAACGAAATTGACGATCACGAGGATCGCGAAGACGATGATGCCGATGACGAAATTGCCTTGCATGACAAAGCCGCCAAAGGCCGCGATGACATCGCCCGCCGCCTCCGGCCCTTCATGCCCGTTCGCCAGAATGAGGCGTGTCGAAGCGACGTTGAGGCCAAGCCGGAAAATCGTCGAGATCAGCAAGATTGCCGGAAACGTCGAAAATTCCAGCGCCTTGCGGCTGAAGAGCGCGGTCATCAGAACGCTCGCCGACAGTGTGATCGACAGCGCGAGCAGTAAATCAAGCAGGAACTTCGGAACCGGCAGCACAAGCAGCGCGATCATCGCCATGATCGAAATCGCAAACAGCACATCGCTGCTTGCGATCTCCCTGAAGCGCGCGGGTGAGAAGAATGCCGTCGCCGGCGGGGGCGATGGGGGCATGGCTCTACGCGCTCGCGCGCTCTGCCGGCGGCGGAACCGCGTATCCCTCTTCCGTATACTGCTTCAGTTTGTTGCGCAGCGTACGGATAGAAATGCCAAGAATTGTCGCCGCATGCGTGCGATTGCCAAGGCAAGCCCCGAGCGTTTGCAAGATCAGCGCCTGTTCAACCTCGGCGACTGTGCGCCCGACCATCGTCTCGCCGCCGTCAGCCGGCGGAAGGTCCGGCGTCTGGGCGCCAAGCGGCAAGCCGTCGGGGAGGCGGATGGCTTCGCGGCCGATCTCCGTCCCTTGCGCGAGAAGGACCGCGCGGTGAATTGCATTTTCCAGTTCGCGAACATTGCCCGGCCAGTTGGCGCCGGTGATGGCGCGCCGCGCCTCGTCATTGAGCGGACGAAAGGCGACGCCATTCAGCGCGGCAAACTTTTTCGCGAAATGTTCGGCCAGCGCAATCATGTCGGCAGGGCGCTCGCGCAGCGCGGGAACCGTCAGATTGACAACATTGAGACGGAAATAGAGGTCCTCGCGAAACGCGCCGCGGCGCACTTCCTCTCTCAGGTCGCGGTTCGACGTCGCCAGCACGCGGATGTTGATCCGGATCGGCTTTGCGCCGCCAACCCTGTCGATGACGCGCTCCTGCAGGACGCGCAGCAATTTTGCCTGCAAGCGGACATCCATTTCGGAAATTTCATCGAGCAGGATGGTGCCGCCATCGGCTTCCTCGAACTTGCCGATGCGCCGCGCCACGGCGCCGGTGAAGGCGCCTTTCTCGTGCCCGAACAGCTCCGATTCCAGCAGGTTTTCCGGAATCGCGGCGCAGTTGATTGAAATCAGCGGCTTGTCCGCGCGGCGCGATTTGCGATGCAGATATTTGGCGATGACTTCCTTGCCTGCGCCCGACTCGCCAGTGATGAGGATCGACGCTTCCGACGCGGCAACCTGATCGGCAAGGGCGATCAGTTTCTTCATCGACGGATCGGCGGCGATAAAATCGCGGCTCTCTTCAACAACAGCTTCAAGAACCGCGGCAATCAGCTCCGCATCGGGCGGCAGCGGAATAAATTCCTTGGCGCCGGCCCTGATCGCCGCGACTGCCGCATCGGCGTCAGTTTTGACGCCGCACGCGACGACGGGAACGGCAAAACGCTCTTCGGCAAGGCCTCGAACAAGGCGCGCGATATCCTGGCGCACATCGACCATAAGGAGATCGGCGCCCTGGCCCTTGCGCAACGCGCTGAGCGCCGCTTCGGCATCGGAGCAGAAGGCAACCTTCGCGCCGCGATCCATCGCGATCTTCGCGGCGGCTGAAAGCTGCCCGGACAATCCGCCGACAATCAGAAGTCTCATGGGGCTCTGGTTCCTCAGCCTTCGTTGGCGCGGACGATTTCGGTCATCGAAACGCCCAGCACGCCGTCAACCATGACCAGCTCGCCGCGCGCGATCAGCGTATCGTTGATGTAAAGATCGATCGGCTCGCCGACGCGCCGGTCAAGCTCGATAATGGCGCCGGCGCCCAAGGCCATCAGGTCAGCAACGCTGATCCGCTTCTTGCCGAGCACGGCGGAAACCTTGACGGGCACGTCGAGCACGCTTTCAAGACGCGGCTGGCGAAGGCGCATGCCGGCATCGCCATCCAGCTCGCGCGGGATGCCGGTCGAAAGAGCCGTATCGGTTGCAGTCATGGCGTATGCTCCCCATCTGCGATGATGTCCGCGTTAAGGGCGTCAATGACCGCCCGCGTTGCTTTGGCAATTTCCATGCGCGTGCGCTGCGCTTCGCCGCCGCGCCATTCGAGGCGCATCTCGCCAGGATCGAGCGACCGGTCGCCCTCTATTGTCACGAACCCGCCAAGCCGGCGCGCATCGATTGCGGGCCCGATTTTTGCGGAAAGCCGTTCGCGGCTCGCTTCTGCGAGCACAAGCCGCGCCGGACGCTGATCGTCTGAATGCTCGGTCAGCCGGCGCAAGAGATCGACGGCCGCTTCATAATCGCGCGCTTCGGCAAGGCCGGCGCAGAATTCTTCAAGGAAGACGGATGCCAAGGCCAGCATCTCCCTGCGGTCGCTGGCGCGCGCCGCGCCCAGAAACTGGTTTGAACGCTCCAGCGACGCGGCAATGCGCGCGAGCGAGGCAGCCTCATCGGCGGCAATCGTTTCCATGGCGAGGCGCCGGCCTTCGATGACGCCTTCGCTGCGCGCTTCTGCAAGGGCTTGCAGCCGCGCGTCCTCGTCTGGCGCAGCTTGAGGGGCCGCCGCTGCCGCGCTGCGCCGAAAATCGTGGAAGTCAAAAGGCTTTGATTGAGTGGCCATCAGTACACCAACTCCTCGGCGCCGTCTTTCGCCAGCGTAATTTCGCCCTCGTCTGCGAGCCGCTGCGCAGTTTCGACGATGCGTTGCTGCGCCTGATCGACTTGTTTTTGCCGGACGCCGCCGAGCAGTTCGATGTCGTCGCGCAAAATGCTCGATGCGCGCTCTGACATGTTTGCGAAGAAATGCCGCGCGACATCGGGGGCTGAGCCCTTGAGGGCGAGGGCGAGGTCCGATTTGTCGATAAATCGTAACAGCGTCTGCATATCGACAGGATCTAGGCAGACGAGGTCCTCGAAGACAAACATCAGCGCCCGGATGCGTTCGGCGGCGGCAGGGTTTTTTGTTGTCAACGCTTCCATGAAGCGGCGCTCGGTTGCCCTGTCGAACTTGTTGAAGATGTCGGCGAGCGCGGCATAGCCGTCACGATCTTCCCCGCGCGAAAGCGCCGCCATGAATTCGACGCGCAGCGCCGCCTCAATCTGGTCGATCACGTCTTTCTGGATCGGGCCGAGTGTGAGCATGCGCGCAATGACTTCTTCGGCAAAAAGCCCGGGCATTGTGGTCAGCACTTTAGCGGCATGGTCGGTGCGAATGCGCGAGAGAATGACCGCGACGGTTTGCGGGTGTTCATTGCGCAAATACGCCGCCAGCACGCGCTCATTCACGTTGGCGAGCTTTTCCCACATCGTCTTTCCGGCGGGGCCTTTGATATCTTCGAGGATCAGCGCCGCCTTGTCCGAGGGCAGGGCGCTATTGAGAAATCGCTGCGCGGACGCGGCCGAGCCGGAAATCGTGCCCGTCGTCGTCAGGCTGATCATGAATTCATGGAGAAGTCCCTCGACGACATCGGGCGCAACCGATCCGAGCTTCGAGATGGCGCGCGTCACTTCGCGAATTTCGTCCTCATCGAGCGCCGACCAGATTGGCTTTGAGCCTTCCTCGCCTAACGCGAGCATGACGACGGCGGCGCGCTCGGCGCCGCTCAACTGATCAATTGCCAGAACCGGTTTCCCGCTCATGAGGCTTTCCTGATCCAGCTCTTCAGGATGCCCGCCGATTCATCCGTGTTTGTCTTGATGACCTCGGCAACGCGCCTGACCGATGTCGCCGTCAAGCGCGGATCGACAGAAGCGGCTGCCGCGGCGTTGGCGGCGGCGGGCGAAGGCAGCGCCTCGATGCGTGTTCCTGTTGCGGTGATGGCTGCGGGCGCAGGCTGCGCAGCCGTGTTTGACATCAGCAGCGGTCGCAAGACGAAGAAGCAAAGCGCAAAGATGACGGCGCCGAAAGCGGCAATCTCGCCCGCGCGCAAAAGCGCGTCCGCCGACGCGGCCGACGGCTGCGCCGTTGCCAGCTCTCCGGCCGGCTCCGGTGTCGTTGCCGCAAGCGGCTGAAACGATGTTTCGACGACGTTGATCTGATCGCCCCGCGCCGGATTATAGCCAACCGCCGCTCTGACCAGCGCCTCGATGCGCGCGATATCGGCTTCGGTGCGCGGCGCCGGGCCTGCGTTGAGGGCGACCGCGACCGACAAGCGCCGAACGCCGCCAATTTCACGGACTTCGCTCCTGACTGTGCGCGTCATCTCGAAGTTCGTCGTTTCCTCAATGCGCCGCGCCGAGGATGTCGCAGAGGCGGCGGCGTTGGGATCGACAACAGCGGTCTCCGGCAATTGGTTCGCAATCGTCACGCCGCGAACCAGTGCGGGGTCGTTGTCATTTGACTGATCTTCAACCGTCGTTGAGGACAGCACGGTCTGACTGTCCGGATCGATGATATTCGCGGTTTCCGTGATGCGGCTGAAATCAAGCTCGGCCGCGACCTGGACGCGTAAATTCTCTGGCCCGACAATGCGCCCGACCATATCCTCGATCGTGCGGCGGATGCGCGCTTCTGCGGCAATGATGCGTTCGTCGGCGCCGCCTGCGGTCGCAAGCGGGTCGTCGCCTTCCTGTCCTGACGCAAGGAGGTCGCCCGCCTGGTCGAGCACCGTAACGCGCGAGGGCGATAGGCCCGGAACGGCGGAAGCGGCGAGATTGACGATCGCGCGAACGGAGCGCTTGTCGAGACCGCCCGGCGCGTCAATCACGATTGAAGCGCTGGCGCTTTCCTTGTCGCGCGAGAACAATTCGCGCTCCGGAAGGACAAGGTGGACGCGTGCGGAGCGGACGCCCGACAGGGTTGCGATCGTGCGCGCAATCTCGCCTTCGAGCGCGCGCAGCTTGCTGATCGATTGCTGGAACGAGGTCACGCCAAGCGCGTCCTGAGTGTCGAAGATTTCATAGCCGATTGACCCCGATGTCGCGACAAAGCCGTCGGCGGCAAGCGCCAGCTTCAGGCGCGCACGGTCGGGCGATGGCACATAGACCGACACCGCGCCATTGGCTTCCCTGAGGTCATGCCGGACGCCGTCCTGTTCAAGACGCGCAGCGATATCGGCGCCGTCTTTCAAATCGAGATCGGCATAGAGCAGCGCCATGGGCTCGGCCGTCACGCGCACGGTGAAAAAATAGATCATCAGCGCAACGCATAGCGCCACGCCGGCAATTGAAATGAGCTTGGCGATCCCGAAGGAGCGCACCATCCCCAGCACTTCATTCACGGCTTTCGCCCTCACAAGGCCCGCGCCAATCCCATGCCTTGGCGAGGCCCGGCAAAATTTGCCCCCCTCAGCGTAAAAATTCCGTTAGGATTGATTTCGCAGCGCGGAAGAAAAAACCCGCGACGTTTCCGCCGCGGGTTTTCGAAGACTTAAGAATGACTGAAGACGCGCCTAGCGATATTGCTGCACGCGGGTCGCGCGCAAGCCCGGCATGCCAAATTGGTCGATCGCTTTTTGCCAGGCGATAAATTCTTCGAGCGTCAGCTGATACCGGTCGCACGCTTCTTCAAGCGTCAAGAGGCCGCCGCGGACGGCGGACACGACTTCCGCCTTGCGGCGAATAACCCACCGCTTTGTCGAGCGCGGGGGCAGGCCAGCGAGCGTCAGCGGCATTCCGTCGGGGCCGATAACGTAAGGCTCCTTGGAACGCTGAGGCGTTGCTTGTTGAGCGGCGGACGTCATGATCGGTCTTCCCTCGGAATACGCAACTTACCCGGACACCCTAGCCTGCGCGCTTTTAAAAATGCGCTAAGTGTCAAGGTAAATTGCTCCCTAAGACGTTGACATTTCTCGGAAAAATATCCGCCTACGGAAAGTGCGCCAGGACGGGACGCGCGTTTCCTTGACTGGTCTTACGCGGCGGTTTCAACCAGTGTCCGCCAGAGCTCGTCGGCAGTCGACAAGATGCGCGCGCCTGTTGAATAGGCGCGCTGCGTGGCGATCAGCGTTGAGAATTCCTCGCCAATGTCGACGGTGGATGTCTCGGTCGCCGAGCCCTCGATCGCGCCGGCTCTGCCCGACTGGGCAGCGACGATCTGCGCGGCGCCGGACTGCGTTGTCGCGCGCACCGCGGTCGCGGCGGCAAGATCAAGGCCGGCTTCGTTGGCAAAGAGCGCCAACGGAATTCTGAAAAGTGTAAAGACCGATCCATCCGCATAGGTCGCATCGACAGCGCCGGCATCGGAAATCTCGACGCTGACGAGGCCGCCGAGGGCTGCCGGATCGGCAACCGCCGGCGGGCGATTGATGTTCACGGTTTCAAGGCCTTGCACGCCAAGGGCGCCGCCTGCGGCGGATGTCGAGCCTTGCAGATAATACCCCGCTGAATTGACGAGGTTACCGGCCGCGTCGGCGGTAAAATCCCCGGCGCGCGTATAGAGACGCGCATCAGCCGATGTTGCCTGCGCGAATTGCGACACGACGAAATATCCGGCGCCGGCGACTGCGAGGTTTGTCGCAACCGAATTGCGGGCGATAGCGCCTTGCTCGCCAAACAGCTGACGCGCGACGGCGCCAACGCCTGTGCCTGCTGCGCCGGCGCTGACCAGCCCGCCGTCAGTGCGCGCGGTCGTTGGCAAGAGGTTCTCGAAATCGGTGCGGATGCGCTTGTAACCGGCGGTCTGGCTGTTTGCGACGTTGCTGGAAATCGCCTCGATGCCGGCGGAGAACGCGGAGAGGCTTGAAACGCCAATAGAGAAAAGAGTGTTGAAGCTCATGATTGTGCCCTAACGGTTGGCGATGACGCGGGTGACGTCAGCGAGCGCAATGTCGCCGAGCGTCGTTGTGAGGCGCGGATTGCCCGTGAGTGTCGAGACGCTGACAATGTCCGCGATTGACCGGACGCTTGCGGTCAAAGCGTTGCCCGCGCGATCGACTGCCGCGACGCTCAGCCGATAGACGCTGCCATCAAGGCCTTCGCTACTCCACGTGAAGTCGTGTTCGCCGGCCGCATTGTTGCCTGGTGCGGTTGCGACGATACGCCCGCCTGCGGCACGCACAGTCAGTGTAACCGCGCTGGCGCCGTCCGGAACGTCATACCGCCACGCCGCAGCCCCGTTCTCGACTGTCGCGCGATCGCCAGTGAACACAACCG
>JBJXFO010000107.1:0-6666 GCA_046154725.1 Parvularculaceae bacterium
CGCGATCCGCCCGGAAGAGGCTGCGAGGTACCAGGTCTCGAGAGTGCGGAGCGCCCCGGCGAGCGGGCAGGAGGATCAGGCTTGGAGATCCTCACGCGACCCTGCCGGCCGACCTGAACCGCCGGCAATGGCTCCTTGGGTAACCGGGGGGCTACCCCGGTACACCGTCCTCAGGTTGGCGTCAGAAGTACGACCGGGAAGGCGCGGGACTGAGCTGAGAGAAGTTCATCCCAAAGACCGAAGACGCAAAGCAACGGACTTGTCCCGCGCGCCACTCTTCCGAAACCTTCGGGAACATCTGTTCCGCGATGACGAAACCCCGTGCTCCGCAAAAGCTCAGCGGACGCGGGGTTTTGCGTTTGGGGGTTTCGGCGTTGGCAGGGGGTGGCGTTGGGCGCGGGCCGTCCGTGTACGCCCTTTCTTCTTCGCTCTCGTCACGGGGCCGGGACGCCGGCGCCGGCTACCGCGCGGTTGAGGCGGAACAGCCGGCCGCCGAGCTTTCGCGTGAATGAAAGCGCCGGTTTTTCAACGAAAGCGTGGAGCGCGAAAGCGGCGGCAAGGCTTGCAGCGAGAAAGCACGCGACAAGCAGCGGGTTGTCGAAGGCCCCGTCGGGGACAGACACGCTAATCAGTTTGCCGGCCACCAGCAGCACCGGTACGTGGATGAGATAGAGCGAATAGGACGCGTCGCCGACGCTGCGCAGCCAACGGGGCGCGACCGAGCCGCTCTTTGTTTCAAGCGCCGCCGCGCCATAGAGCATCAGCGCAAAAGGCGGCGTAAAGATCGCGACCCGGTTCGCGGGATCGGCGAACGCTGCCGGGTAGAGCGATGCGGCGCCCGCGACTGCGATCGCGAGCGCGGCCGCTCCGCCCCCGATCAGCGCCGAACGGGCGAATTTGACCGTTCCACGTCGGACGAGGATGGCAATCAGCGCGCCGGCGATAAACTCAAACGTCAGCGGGCTGAAAAGAACCTTCGTCCACGGATTGATCGCGACGAGCCCGGCGATATTGCCCGCCATGACAATTGCCGCCCATAGCCCGAGGAATGCGAGCAGGCTTGTGCGCCGCCAGAGCACGAACACGGCGAACACTGCATAAAAAAACATTTCATGCACAAGCGTCCAGCCAACAGGCAGAAGCGGATACTGATCGTCCGGCAACAGGAAAAACGTCGCGACCGGGTTTGGGAAGGGCGTTGGTTCGCTGAAGAGGATTTGTTTGCCCGCATAAAGGGCGAGCAGGCAAAGCGTCACTGCCCAGTAAATGGGAAAGATCCGGGCGGCGCGATTGTAAAGAAAACGGGCGGACGCGCCTGCGCCTCGCGATCCGTCCAGCGCAACATGCGCCATCACGAACCCGCTGATCAGGAAGAAAAGATCAACGCCGATGACGCCCACATAGAGCGCAAACGGCAAGATTGGCCCGGCGCCGCCGTAATCGAGTTCGGCGTCCTTGATATGCGCCGCGAGCACAATCAGCGCCGCCACGCCGCGCAGGGCCTGAATATTTTGCAGGCGTGCGCTCATAAAGGGGCCGTGGACTTTCGTAGCAATGAGAAACGCGCGCGCCCGGCTTTCCAGCCAGTCCGCGCGCGCCCGAAATTCCTGACGGCCTTATTTGCTTGGCGCGTCTTCGCCCGCTGCATCGTCGATAGCGTCGCCAGTATCTTCAACCGCTTCTTCGACAGCGTCGGAGGCGTCGTCCGCCGCGTCTTCAACAGCGTCAACAGCGTCCTCAACGGCTTCTTCCGCTGCAGGCTCGCCGCCCGGTATCAGCCCCATGACCGTCGACTTCGCCCCAAGCAGCATGTCCTTGCCGCCCGGTGCGTAGAACCAGACCCCGGCGAGCGCCGCCGCGATCACAATCAGAAAGAGAATAAAACGACCCATAACCCGCTCCATTTTGACCCCGCCGCAAGGCGGCTAAAGGCGCCCACAGGAATCCCCAAGAATCCCTGCGCCCCGGTGAGACCCTAGCCGATCGCCGGCATGCCTGAAAAGGCAGCCCTGCGCTTTCAGGAGTATATTTGCTGGCAGCGAGGCATGCGAGGCACGGGTGCCGGGGTTTAATGCAGCTTGGCGCGCAATTCGTCGATTGCCCGCTCGGCGAGCGCGGATTGCGCGCCCTGGTCCATGCGCGTGCGGATAATGTCGCGCGCGGCCTCGATCGCGAGATCGGCTGTCTGCCCGCGCACTTCGGCGATCGCCTGCGCCTCGGCGCGGGCAATTTTTTCTTCCGCTGACCTGGCGCGCCGGTCGAGTTGCGCCTCGATCCGCGTTCGCGCCTCTTCGGCGATGCGTACCGCATCGCGTTTGGCCTGATCGATAATCGCCTCGGCCTCGTCTTCGGCTTCGCGCTGGCGGCGTTGATACTTCGCAAGAATTTCCTGCGCTTCGTCACGCAAGGCGCGCGCGCGATCAAGCTCGTCGGCGATGCCTTGCGCGCGCTTGTCGAGCGAGGCGGCAATCTGCTTGTGAACGCCAAGCCATGCAAACAGAGCAATCACGACGAGGAAGCCGAGGCTAACCCATGTTGACGTGTCTTCGAACAGAGGAACGGGCGCGTGCGCCGCGCCGGTTGCTGCTTCTTCCGCTGCCATGGCAAGGATTGACAGGATCATCATGCTTGCCTCATCGCGACGGACGCTTTTGCGAGCGCCGCCTCGACGGCGGCTTCGGTTGGCGTTTCCTGAATAAGCGCTTCAACAACGGCGCGCGTCGTCTCCGCCGCCGCTTCCCGCACTTTCGCCGCCGCCGCGCCCTTCATCGCGTTGATCTTCGATTCGGCTGCCAATGTCCGCGCGGCGATCGCCTGCTCGGCGTCTTTTTGCAGCACTGCGATGTCGGCATTGACCTCGTCGCGCGTCTCTGCCGCAATCGCTTGCGACTTGGCGCGCGCATCCGCCAATGAGCGGTTGTAGGCGGCCTCGGCTTCCTCGGCCATGCGCTTTGACTCCGCCGCGCGGTCAAGATCGTCCGCAATCCGGTCACGCCGCTCTTCGATCGCCGCCCCGAGCCGCGGCAGCACCATCGTCGCCATGATCCAGTAGAGCGCGCCAAACGTCACCACGAGCCAGAAAATCTGGCTCGGGAAAGTCGACACGTCCATTTGCGGAAGCCCGCTGCTCTTGGCCTCCGCGGCGTCGGCAGCGGCTTCTGCAAGGGCTGACAGGAACAGGATCATGGAAACCAGCGTGTTGCGGCTCTGGAGATGTGCACGACTAGACAGCGAACAAAATCAGCATCGCGATGACGAAGCCCAGTAGGCCGGTGAACTCGGTGAGCGCGAAGGCGAGCAACAGCGTCTGCTGGTTTCCGGCCGCCGCGGACGGGTTGCGGAATGCGCCCGCAAGGAAGTTACCGAAAATAATCCCGAGGCCAATGCCCGCCCCGGCGAGCGGAAGCGACGCAATGCCGGCTCCGATCAGTTTTGCTGCTTCTGCGTCCATGTCTAACTCCTGGTTCTGTTGAGCCGATGTCTTTGTCGAAGCGCAAAAAGGCCCGTGTCCTGCGCCGCGAAGTCTTCGATCGAGTGATGGCCCGATCTAGTGATGTCCTGCGTGCACCGCGTCATTGAGATAAATGCAGGTGAGGATCGCAAACACGTACGCCTGCAGGAACGCGACGAGAATCTCGAGCAGCGTGATAAGCACGATTCCGATGAACGGAAAGACTGAGATGAGGCCGAAGACGCCGCCAGCGCCGATCAGGGAAATGATGAAGCCCGCGAAGACCTTGAGGATGATATGACCCGCAAGCATGTTGGCAAAAAGGCGAATGGCGAGGCTGATCGGGCGCGACAGAAATGAGATGATTTCGATCAGGCTCACAAGCGGCAAAAGCCACAACGGCACACCAGAAGGAACGAAGAGCTTCAGGAAGGAAAAGCCGTTCTTGTAAAAGCCATAGATGATAACGATTGCGATCGACAGCAGGCCGAGCGCCAGCGTGACTGCGATATGGCTCGTCGTCGTAAACGTATGCGATACCCCGGGAATGGACGGGAACAGTCCAAGAAGATTTGCGGCCAGGATGTAGATGAATAGCGTGAAGACGTAGGGAAAGAACCTCATCCCCTCGGGGCCGATCGCGCCGCGCACCGTATCTGCAATGAACTCGTAAAATATCTCGGCAACGGATTGTAGCCTGCCCGGTATGAGGGCGCGGGTGCGCGCTGCGGCAAGAAAAGAGACGATCGCCGACGCAAGACCGATCATCATCCACAACGTCGAGTTTGTGAACGAAATATCGAAATTGCCCAGCGTAAGAGGGAACAGAGGAACAATTTCAAATTGTTCCATCGGACCGGCGGCTTTAAGCCCAAACATCTTTCACGCGCCCCTTGGAAGAGGGCGCGCCGCCCGCCTCCGATTATCCTCGCCCGGTCCCGTCGCGGCTCTCACCGGCGGGCTTTTCCTTCATCGCGCTTGCGACGTTTCTGACACCGGCGGCAAAGCCGAGCAGAATGCCGCCGATCAACCCCCAGGGCGATGTGCCTGCGAACCGATCGACAACCAGCCCAAGCAGGGGCCCGACAATCATTGCGGCAAGCAATTCCGAGCCAAGCCGGAACCCCTTGCCAATCGCCTGTCCGCGTTGAGCGCTCCCGTCCTCCGGCGCCGCTTGCTTCTGAGCGGCATCGAGGCGCGACGAAAACTCATCCAACGGCGGCGGGTCCTGCTTGCCGGCGTCATCCGCCATGAGCGTGCCTGAAGAGGGATGGAACGGACGCTCCACCCTTGAAAACGGCGCGGACCATACCGGCGCTCCCCCGCAGCGTCAAGGAAGCGTCACGCGCGATAAGCGATTGAAATCGCGAAAAGAATGACGCGCCGCGTCGTGTTGCCGCGGCGCAGCATCTCAGGTCGCTGCGTTACTGCTCTGACTGGCCCTCTACCGGGAAGCCGCGGTCCTTCAAGAGCGCCTCGACCTCTGCGTCGCGGCCGCGGAACTTTCGATAGGCTTCCGCCGGATCTATCGCGTTTCGGGGCGCGAAGAGATAATCGACGAGCTTCTTTGATACGGCTTTGTCGTAATACCCGCCCGGCGCCGCTTCAAAGGCGACAGCCGCGTCGGACGTGAGCACGTCCGCCCACATGTACCCGTAATAGCCGGCCGAATAGCCCTCGCCCGAAAAGATGTGCCCGAAATGCGGGGAGCGGTGGCGCATGACGATTTCGGACGGCATGCCAAGGCTCGCGAGCGTCTCGCGCTCGAACCTGTCCGGATCGATGCCTTTCGGATCGGCGGTGTGGAACTTCATGTCGACAAGCGCGGACGCGAGATATTCGGTCGTATCAAAACCCTGATTGAAATTCGCCGCCGCTTTGATTTTTTCGACAAGCGCGGCGGGCATCGGCTCGCCTGTTTTGTAGTGGACAAGGTAATTCTTGATTACGGGATCGGTCGGCAGCCAGCGCTCAAGAAGCTGCGATTGAAACTCGGTGTAATCGCGCACTCCGCCATTGAGCGTCGGATAAGCGACGGTTGATGACAGCGAGTGGAGCGCGTGGCCGAATTCGTGGAAATAGGTCGTCGCGTCGTCCCAGGAAATGAGCACGGGTTCGCCGGGCGCGGCCTTCACGAAGTTTGAATTATTCGTGGACAGAACGGTTTCCTTTCCAGCGAACGTCTCATGCCCACGGAAGCTCGACGCCCACGCGCCGGAGCGTTTGCCCTGGCGCGAAAACGGATCGAGATACCAAAGGCCGATGTGCGCGCCCGTCGTTTTGTCGGTCACTTCCCAGACTTTTACGTCTTCCTGAAAGACAGGGACTGCGCCGGCTGCGACCGGCGCGAAGGCGAAGTTGAACAATTCGCCAGCCACAAAGAACATCGCTTCGCGCAGCTTGTTCAGTTCAAGATACTGCTTCACCTCGTCGGAGTTGAGGTCGTATTTTGCGAGGCGCACTTTCTCGGCGTAATACCGATAGTCCCAGGCCTCGACGTCGATCTTGGCGCCTTCGGCGTCCGCGACTTCTTGCATGTCGGCAATTTCTTCTTTCGCGCGCGCAACCGCGGCTGGCCAGACGGCCATCATCAGCTCCATCGCGCGTTCCGGCGTCTTCGCCATCCTGTCTACAAGCCGCCATGCCGCGTAATTTTCATACCCGAGCAGGCCCACGCGTTCATCGCGCAAAGCGAGGATTTCCGCGATGACGGCGTTGTTGTCGAATTCATCGCCGTTGTCGCCGCGATCATAATAGGTGCGCCAGACTTTCTCGCGCAGCGCCCGGTTTGTCGAATAGGTCAGGAACGGGTCCATCGACGATCGCGTGTTGGTGATCGCGTACTTGCCCTTCTGGCCGCGCGCTTCGGCAGCGGCTGCAGCCGCCTTGATCAACGATTCGGAAAGGCCGCCCAGTTCATTCTTGCCGAGATAGGTGACGTAGTTTTCCTCGTCATGGAGAACGTTGTTGCCGAACCTCGTGTGCAGTTCGGCGAGACGATTTTCAATCGCGGCGTAGCGTTCCTTCGCGCTGCCCTGAAGCGTCGCGCCGTCGCGCGCAAAACCGTCATAGACGAGGCGGACAAGGCGCTGCTGGTCCGGGCGCAATTTTTTGACGCGCGGGCTTTCATAGACAGCCTGCACGCGCGCGAAGAGTTTTTCGTTCTGGGTGATCCTCGTGCCGAAGTCGGCGAGCTTCGGGGCCATTTCCTGCTG
>JBJXFO010000108.1:0-5622 GCA_046154725.1 Parvularculaceae bacterium
TGACGGGTGTGGCGCTCCTCGATCTGACGATGACTCGGTCTCGCAAACAGAATCATGAATCAAATCGCGGCTTCCCGCCACAGCCGTCGCTCAAACCACGTCGTAGGGTGAATAAGACGGGCTAACCAGCACTAAGTCATGCACGGGCTTGTCCCGTGCATCTCGGGTAACGCGCGCTGGTCACGGGTCGATGAGCGCCGTACCGTCGGCGCCGACACCGGCGTCATTGGCGCCAACGCGCATAATATCATCGTCAGCCGGACTTTTGCGCCCCATCGCGATTTGGCGGACAACATGTTCGATGACTGCGCGAATGGTGATGCCGCGCCAGCGCCGACGCAATTTCGAGGGACGCGTCGTCAAGCGAAATCGTCATCTGCTTCATTGTGGCATACTATCTTTCGATATCAGCGACGTCAAAACTTGTTGATAGATTTCGACCTCAAGCAATAGGCTGCGGTCTCAATCTCAAGGGGTCCATCATGCGCCGTCTCGCTGCCGCTCTCCTCCTCGCCGCCAGCCCGGCCGCCGCCGAGCCGGTATTCGTCACCGCGTCGCGAATGATCGACCCCGCGACAGGCCGCGTTGTTTCGAACCCCGGGATCCTGATCGATGACGGCAAGATCACTGCCGTCGGCTCGGCGCTGACCATGAAGCCGCTCGCGGGCGCGACGCTGATCTATCTTGGCGAGAAGACCATTCTGCCCGGCCTCATCGACATGCACACGCACCTGATCGGCGATGCGTCGCTCGCGGGCTATAACAGCCTCGGTCAGGCGCGCGACAGCGCCGCGATTCACGGCGTCGCCAATGCGAAGAAGTCGCTTGATGCTGGCTTCACCACCGTGCGCGATGTCGGCAATGACGGCTTTGCGGATGTCGCGCTGCGCGATGCGGTCAACGCTGGCGTCGTGCCGGGTCCGCGCATTTTTGCGTCGGGACCGCCGGTCGGCATCATTGGCGGGCATTGTGCGGACAATAATCTTCAGCCGCACGATGCGGAAGGGCGCGGCGACGGCGTTGCGACCGGCCCTTGGGAAATGCGCGCGAAAGTCCGCCGCAACATCAAGTTCGGCGCCGACCTGATCAAGACGTGCTCGACTGGCGGTGTTTTCTCGAAGGGAACATCACCGGGTGCGGCGCAAAATACGGTTGAAGAGATCGCCGCGATTGTCGCCGAGGCACACCAGCGCGGGCTGAAAGTCGCGAGCCACGCGCACGGTGTTGAAGGCGTCAAGAACGCGATCCGCGCTGGCGTCGATACGATCGAACACGCTAGCTATCTCGACGATGAGGCGATCCGCATGGCGAAGGCGCAAGGCGTCTATCTCGCCATGGACATTTACAACACCGAATATACGCAGACCGAGGGCCGCGCGAATGGCGCGCTGGAGGAATCGCTGCGGAAAGACGCCGAAATCGCCGAGATCCAGCGCGAAAGCTTTCGCGCCGCGGTCAAAGCCGGGGCCAAGGTCGTCTACGGCACCGACAGCGGCGTTTATCCGCACGGCGGCAACGCGAAGCAATTCTTCTGGATGGTGAAATACGGTATGACCCCGGCGCAAGCGATCCGCTCGGCGACGTCGCTGGCCGCCGAAGCGCTCGGGAAGGGGGGCGAGCTTGGCTGCCTCAGCATCGGCTGCGCCGCTGACATCATCGCGGTCGAGGGCGACCCGCTCGCCGACGTGACGGCGCTCGAAAGTGTCGGCTTCGTCATGAAGGGCGGCGTCGTCGTCAGGAATGACTGACCGGGGAACGCGCACTGTCATCATCGGCGCTTTACTCTGCCTGCTGATCTTTGCGGCGGTGGCGTTGCTCGTGGTCACGGGCGCGTCGCAGGCGTTCGATGACGGCGTGCTGCACGCGCTGCGCCGCGCCGGTGACCCCTCGGCGCCAGCCGGCCCACAATGGCTGCTGACCGTCATGCGGGGCGTCACGGCGCTCGCGGGCACGCCGTTGCTGGCGGTGTTGACCCTCATTCTCACGGGCTGGTTTGCGGCCCGGCGCGAGTGGGGATCGCTCGCGGTGCTACTCGCCGTGGTGCTGGGCGAGACCGCGCTGTCAAACGGTCTCAAGGTCCTGTTCGACCGCCCGCGCCCGGACCTCGCAGGCCATCTTGTCGAAGTCCAGACACACTCATTTCCGAGCGGCCACGCGACGAGCGCGGCGGCGATCTATCTGACGCTTGCAGGCTTTGTCGCAGCGAGCGCCAAGGCGCGTATTGTCCGGAATTTTGCCTTTGCCGTCGCTGTGCTGATGGCAGTCATCGTTGGTGCGAGCCGCATTTATCTCGGCGTCCATTATCCGACCGACGTCATCGGCGGGCTGGCGCTCGGAACAGGCTGGGCGGCGATCGTCTGGATCGCCGCCCGCCAATTTGAGCGTTAGGCTTTCTTGCCGGCCTTGCCGGCCTTGCCGAGCGCGGAATTGTGAATGCCGTACACGAAGTAAAGAATGACCGCGCCTGCGAGGAACCAGGCAAAGAATGTCAACACCTTCATCTCGACCGTGGTGATCAGATAGAGGCAGGAGAAAATGCCGAGAATCGGCACGATCGGATAGAGCGGCACCTTGAAGCCGCGTTCAAGGTCCGGGCGCGACTGGCGCAGATACATGACTGTCAGGCAAACGATCGCGAAAGCCGCCAGCGTTCCGACCGAGGTGAGATCGCCGAGCACGTTGATATCGAAGATCGCGGCGGCGGTTGATACGAGCGTGCCGACGATCAGCGTGTTGATCCACGGCGTCTTGAACTTGCTGTGGACGCTTGAAAACAGCTTCGGAATAAGCCCGTCGCGCGCCATCGCGTAAAAGACGCGCGTCTGGCCATACATCAGCACGAGGATGACCGATGTGAGGCCCGAAATTGCGCCAATCTTCACGGCAATTGCAAACCATTTGTATTGCGGTCCGAGCGCGTTCACCGCATCGGCGACCGGCGCCGGCGTGTTGAGATCGGTATAGTTGACCAGCAGCGTCAGGACGGCGGCGGTCAACATATAGAGGATCGTGCAGATGATCAGCGATCCGAGAATTCCGATCGGCATGTCGCGCTTGGGGTTGATCGCTTCCTGGCCAGCGGTCGAGACCGCTTCAAAGCCGATATAGGCAAAGAAGACGATCGAGGCGGCGCGCATCACGCCGCCCATTCCATACTCGCCGCGCACGCCCGTCGCTTCCGGAATGAAGGGTTCCCAGTTTGGCAGGTAGGTCGAAAGATTTGCGAGGATCGCCATGCCGCCAATTGCGATAAAAGCGATGACGACCGCGACCTTGATGACAACAATGATATTGTTGACGTTGGCCGATTCAGAGACGCCTAAAATCAGCAGAAACATCATCAGCAACGAAATCGCCAGCGCCGGCAGATTAAGAATGGCTGTCGATGCGGTGCCGTCGGCAAGCGTAATGGCGGCGCCCATCGGCGCGGTCAGTTGCGCAGGGATGACAAGATTGAAGTCGGCAAGGAAGCTGACAACGTATCCCGACCAGCCGACCGCGACGACCGAGGCGGCAAGGCCGTACTCGAGCAGCAAGAGCGCGCCCATGATCCACGCAGCAAACTCGCCGAGCGTCGCGTAGGAATAGGAATACGCCGAGCCCGAGACCGGCAGCACCGAGGCAAGTTCCGCATAACAAAGCCCGGCAAACGCGCAGACGAGGCCGGCGACAAGGAATGACAGCATGACCGCCGGGCCCGCGTGCAAGGCCGCGGCGTTGCCGGTGCGCACGAAGATGCCTGCGCCGATGATGCACCCGATGCCAAGAAAGATCAGGTTGATGGGGCCAAGCGTGCGCTTCAACTGGCTGGAGCCATATTCAGCCTGCATCTGTTCGATCGACTTTCGCCGCATAAAACCGCCTGCAAGCGCCGGGCGCGTATCATTCGCCGGCGTTGAACCCTTGGAATCCATGTGTGACTTTCCCTCCCGCCGATGGCGGCGACTGAACAGCATACGCCGGGCCGCGGGAATTCCCGCATGCCACGCATTCCCCGTCATTGCGCAGCAAGTCCGGCAAAACAGCGCAAGGGTCTGATTTTAAAGGACCCAAACGCCAAACAGGCCGCAGAGTGACCCGATTTCCGGAATTTGCAAGGCCTTGACGGGCAGGACGGATTTGGGTGGCGCCGTGATCTGCCGTCTTGTTACTTGGCGTCCTTTGCCAGCGTATACGCCACGATCGCATTGGCGTGGCCGTGCCCCATGCTGTGGTCGTTTTTCAGCATGGCGACAAGCTCCCCGTGTTTTGCCGGATAATGCTTGCGCACCAGCGCCTGCCATGTCGCGATAGGCTTCCCGTAGGTCGTCTCGATTGACGGAAAATAGGAGGCAGGCCCTTTGACCTTATCGTCAGCCATCGCGGGAGAAACTCCTTATGTTTGGCGGCGACGCATTTTTGACCTCCACACGCAATCGGCGCAATAGTCATTACCCGCGAGCGACCGGAAACCTGCGGCGATTTTGGCATTGGTCCGTTGCGGCCGCTTGGGACCGCCCGTAATTTTGGAGATAACCATGACCATTATCCTTGCGGTGGCGCTGGCCGCGCTTGTGCATGCGCCGCTGGAAGTTCGAACGCTGGCGGACGGCGCGACGTCCCCACCGACCAAAATCGAGGACATTGCCTGGCTTGAAGGCCGCTGGATTGGCGAGGGTCTTGGCGGGTGCGCCGAGGAAAGCGTGTCGCCGCCGGTCGCGCGCGAGATCATGGGCAAGTTCCGGCAGCTGAACGCTGACGGAACGCTCCGCTTCTACGAATTTTACACAATCGCCGAGCGTAATGGCTCGTTGCTGTTGCGGATCAAGCACTTCAGCCCTGAGCTTGAGGGCTGGGAGGAGAAGGACAAATCGACCGAATTCAAGCTTGTCGCGATTGAAGGTCAGACCGCGTATTTCGACGGACTGACTTATGCGCGCACTGGCAAGGACAGCCTTCAAGCTGCGGTCGCAATCGAGGGGAAAGGGATGGCAACGTTCGAATTCCGCAAGGCGAAAAACGGGGAGGGATGCGAATGAAGTTGGTGGCGATCACTCCCTAGTGTCGTCCACGGGCTTGTCCCGTGGACCTCAAGCCGCTGGGCGACCGCGCTCGTTTCCCGAGATCCACGGAACAAGTCCGTGGACGACGCCTGGGTGATCTAGCAACACGCCCCGGAAGTCGCCGCCTCCGGCGAGTTTTGTCCGAACGGCGCGTTCGTGCCGCATCCGGGGAAGATGCCGTAGTGCGTTGACCAGTCGCCGATGAAGTCGAACGCGCGCGCAAAGCGCGACTCGGACAGCATGCGATAAGTGTTGCCGCAAACCGGAAAGATGCGGCCCTTTTCGATGGCGTGGTGTCCGTCAAGTTCGAACACGGTCTCGGCGCCAACGATACCGCCTCTGTAAATGACCGCCTGTCCGTAATCCTCGCACGCCGGCTCGAGGCCATCGATCGCGAACAGGCGATAGGTTGCCGAATAGAACCCGGCCGGCGCGAGCTTGGCCTTCAGCGCCGCGTTGTTGATCGCCAGCGGCCGGTCGGTGACGAGGCGCGGATCGGGGAACCCTGCGCGTTTGGCAATGTTGACAAAGTCGTTCCAGTAGAGCGCGCCGCCGAGGCATTCGCCGCGCGCGACGGGAT
>JBJXFO010000145.1:0-26046 GCA_046154725.1 Parvularculaceae bacterium
GCCGTTGATCGAAAAGCTTCGTGAGCTGACAAAAACTTTTGAGGGCTGCGCCTTGCGTCAGCAATCCTTGCTTGGCGCGGCAAAACAGGCTGGTGAGGGCCTTGTCCGGGCGGTTGCGCAAGAAGCCGCGCGCACGGCCGAGCCCGTTTACGCCAGCGTTGCGGTGCGCGCTGGCGCGATTGTCATCGACGAGCGGGCGTAAGCGGCCGCTTATTCTTTCGCTTATTCGTTTTTGGCGGCGAAATCGACATCCAGCGCATTGTTGATGGCGATTTCAACCTCGGCCGAGCCGTCGCTGGAAACCATCAGCCGGCGCGCCGCCATGTCGGAGACATCGCCGCCCGTGATCGACGTGATCTTTGATTTCAGGTTCGGCGTTGTCGTGAACGCCACTGATTTCGCCCCGGCGCGGCGCGTTTCGACAAAACCCTGCATGTCGTTGAGGAACAGCGCGACCTGCAGCTTGAAATTGTCGCGGCCAATGCCGCCCGGCGCAAAGATGTTGCGGCCGAAAATAAGGATCTGGTTCGAGGGTTCATAGACGGCGGTCGTGACGCTCGACTGGCCGTTGAAGGAGTTCAAGACATCGAAATCGACGCCGCCGCCGGCTTGCGCCGTCGACACCATCACTTGTTTGCAGCCCGCGGGCTTGGCCGCGTCGGCGCAATCGAAAAAGCCGATCAGGAATTTTGCGCCGCCATCGGTCGTCGCAACAAGGCTCGGCGAGGAGGAGCCGGCAGCCGTGCGCAGTTCCGACTGAAAGCCGAATTCGGCAAGCATCGCCGATACGTCGGTCGCGCTGACCGATTCAAACTGCCCCGACCCTTGCGCAAACGCTGCGCCTGAAGAAGCGCCGGTCAATGCCGCGGCCGCGGCGAGCATCGTCAATGTCTTGCGCATAACCCTCATATCCCTCGACTGCCATTGTTGGCAGCGTAGCACATTCAGGGGGCGGGCAAAGCCGCGCCCTGTTGCCTGAAGGGCGCACCTGTGCGGCGTTCCGCAGCCTACCTTCCGCCCGATTTAGCCGTTAAGCTGTCACAGGCTTGTGGTTAGTTGCGGCGTTGGGGAAGGCTTTGCCGATGAAGACGTCCGAAGGCGGCATCGAGATCATCAAGCGGTTTGAAGGGCTTGAACTGGCGTCCTATCAGGATATCGCGGGCGTCTGGACAATCGGCTATGGCCACACCGAAACGGCAGCGGCAAATCAGAAGATCAGTGCGCGCGAGGCCGAAGAGCTGCTGCGCCGCGACCTTGAACCTCGCGAGCGCGCCGTTGGCGACCTGACCAGCGTCTCGCTGAACCAGAACGAGTTTGACGCGCTGGTCTCGTTTGTTTTCAATGTCGGCATCAACGCCTACAGGAATTCGACCGCGCGCAAGCGCCTCAACCGCGGCGATCGCCTTGGCGCTGCCGACGCGCTGACCTGGTGGAACAAGGCAACGGTACAGGGGGTATTGCGCGAAGTGCTCGGCCTGACGCGCCGCCGGGCCGCAGAACGCGCGCTATTCCTGACCCCCGTCAATCCGCCGATCGTCAATGATCCGGGCAAGATTTCGGAAAACAGCCGCGCAACGCCAATTGAAGACACGCCCCGCCGAGAAAGCCTTGGCGAGAGCCGCACGGTGCAGGGCGCAGTGGTTGCTGGCAGCGCCGGCGCTGCCGCCTCGACAATCGGCAAGGAGAGCGCCGAAGACCTCGACCAGCTTGAACGCAATATCGAACAGGGCACCGGCCTCACCGAAAAGCCGCCGGGCCAGGGCGGCCTTGGCGACACAGCAACACCCGATGCGGCGCCTGACGCATCCGGCGCGGGCGGGGAAACCGGCGATCCGGCGATCGAGCCGCCGGCAGACGGCGCCAGCGATGAGCCTTCCGTGGACGGATCAACGCCCGATACGCCCCCGCTGGCGACAGAGGAGACGGGCGACCCTGCCGTTGAGACGTCGCCCGATGCCGGAACCGCAGGCGACGCGCCGGCTGAGGGAGAAACGGTGCAAACGATCGAGACCGGCCCGGCCCGCCCCTCGGCGCGGGAGAAAAATGCTGTCGACGCACAATTGCAATTTGCACTGCTGATCATCATCGTGCTCTCGGCGCTGTATGTCGTGTTCGCGCGCGTCGATGACTGGTTCAAGTACCGGCGCTAGCGCTTCGGGCGTTTGATAGGAAACGCGCGAAGCGCTAGCCTTTTTAGTGGTCGCGCCGGGTTCCGAAAAACCGGTGATTCCACTTTTTCGCCCGGCGCTAGCCTTTGCGGCGCGTCTGGAAGCGCGTCACCACAAGCTGGCCCGCCTTGATGGCGTCGAAGCGCTCCGCCCACAGATGCGCATAGGCGCCAAGAGCGCGCACGTAGTCGGCTCTGGCGCTTGCGCTTTGCAAAGTGGACGCCCGCGCATACGCCGATTTCCAGCGCGCCCAGCCGCGCGTCACATGCGGCAGAAAGCTGCGCGTTTCATCCGTCATGTCGGCAACGCGAAAGCCGGCGCGATCAAGGAGTTCGCCAACCTGTTCGGCGGGGCGCGGCGCGCCGTCCCACGGATCGGTAAAACAGGATTTGAGGCGCGCGCCTTTGCGCGCCACGGTGAAATCGACAAAGACGAACGGCGCGTTCGGGCGCACGAGTTCGGCCGCAAACATGGCGATCATCGCCGGGTCGCTGTCGCGGTGCAGTTCGAAGAAGCAAAGTCCGGCATCGGCGGCGGCGCGATTGATGCGCGTCAGCGCCACTTCATAGGGCGACACGTCGAGCGCCTTGACGCGCTCCGAAATGCGGGAATAGCCGGTGATTTTCCAGCGTGTGCCGTTTTTCAGATCCTTGACCGGCGCGCCGGCGCCGGCGCCAAGGACAACGACCGTCGATTTGAGGCTTGCGCCAAGCGTGCGCGCATGGCGCATGGTCCACGACGCGTCGCCCGGATCGAACCGCCCCTCGCCCCAGATACCAACCGGAATGTCCTGATGCAGCGGCAGGCGCGCCGCGTCGCGGCCCGTTTTTGGCGCTTGGCGCAGCGATGCGCGCGCCGCGCCGGCGTCGAACGCGTATCCTTCCCACCAGGCGTTGAACCGCCGGCCGGCAAGCGCAAGCTGGCCCCGGAGCGGCAGCCGCGCGTCGTCATTGCTGGGCGCGATGGGTCTTGAAGGCGCAAGCGTCATCGGCGGTTTCCGGGCAAGCTCCATCAGAGCGGGGCAAACGCAGACTGTCCCGCAAACCACTATTCATCGCCGGTTAAGGCTGACGAAGGGTTAATGGCGGCTCGGCGCCGCGTCCGCGTGTCAGGAGATAAAGCCGAACGGCCAGCATTGTTGCGGCGGCCAAGAGGCCCAGGAGAAGGCCCCACCAGACGCCGATCGCACCGAGAGGAGAGACGAGCCCGAGGTAAGCGGCGGCGGGAAAGCCGACGCCCCAATAGGCAAGCCCGGTGATGAGCATCGGCCAGCGCACGTCCTTCAGCCCGCGCAGCGCCTGCGCTGTGGCGACTTGCGTTGCATCAAACAGCATGAACGCCGCCGCGATGACAAGGAACCTTGCCACCAGCGGCAGGACGCCGGCATTGGCCGGGTCATCCGCATCGAGATAAAACCCTGCGACGACGCCCGGGAACGCCATCACCGGAACGGCAACGATCATGATCGCGCCGATCGCGAGCGCGATCGTCAGCGCCGCCGCCCGCCGGACGCGCGGCCAGTCGCCAGCGCCCGCCGCGAGGCCGACGCGCACGCTGCCGGCCATGGAAAGCCCGAGCGGCGCCATGAACGCAATCGAGGCGACGTTGAGCGCGACCTGATAGGCCGCAACCTCCGTCACGCCAATGCGCCCCATCAGGAAAACGCAAGCGTTGAACAGCATGCCCTCAAAGGCGACCGCGATGCCGATTGGCCAGCCAAGGCGGACGACCTCGCGAAAGCGCGGCCAGTCGGGCGTCATGACATCGCGAAAGAGGTCAAAGCGGCGCGCGCGCGCATCGGCGCGAATAAACCAGACAAGCGCCAGAAATCCCGCGGCGTTGACCACCGATGACGCGATCCCGGCGCCGACAAGCTCGAGGCGCGGAAAGCCCCAATTGCCATAGATAAGGAGCCAGTTGCCAAATGCATTCAGCAAGGTCGTCGCAAGAACGATGAGCAGCGGCGCGCGCGTCTCGCCGATCGCGGCGAGAAAATTGCGCAGCACGAGAACGCCCATCGCAAACACCCAGCCCGGCGCAAGCGCAATGACATAGGGACCGGCCATCGCCGCGAGCGACGGCGGCTGGCCGAGCGCGCGCGCGATAGTCTCGGTCATCAGAAAGACAAGGATGACGACCGGCGCCATCAGCACGACGGCCCAAAGGCCCATGCGGACAGAACGCCGAACGTCATCGACATTCGCCGCGTCCGCGCCCAGCGACTGGCTGATCAGCGGCGACACCGCCATCGCCGGTCCAAATCCGATCAGCCATGCCGCAAAAAAGATCACGAGACCGAGCGAGGACGCCGCCAGCGGCTCAGGACCGAGGCGCCCGATCATCAAGACATCGACCGTCAGCACCGAATACTGAATGAGCTGCGTCAGCGCCATCGGCACGCCGAGCGCGAGGAGCGCAACAAACTCGGCCCGCCACGCTGCGCGTGACGCCGTTTTTGTTGATGCTGCCGCGTCCACTGTGCCGGTCCTTGCTGAATGGCCGGCTGGCGTATGACGCAGGCGCGACAGTGTCAATCAAACGCTTGTCGCCACGGGCGCCGCCGGAACCGCGATTTCAACGCACAAACCCCCGCCCTCTGAATCGCCGAACACAAGCCGGCCGTTCAGCGCCTCAATCAGCGCGCGCGCAATCGCAAGTCCAAGGCCCGATCCGCCAGTCTGGCGCGACCGCGACGATTCAAGGCGATAGAACGGTTCGGTCAGGCGCGCGCGCGCATCCGCCGGCACGCCGGGCCCTTCATCGGCAATCGTAATCACAACGTCGTCGCCGGTTCGACCAATCGCGACATGGGCAATGTCGCCATATTTGCCGGCATTCTCGATAATGTTGGCGACCGCCCGGCGCAACGAGGGCTTGCTCGCCTGAACCATGGCGGGCTCCTCACCCACCGCGAATGTCAGGCGCACGCCGATTTCCGTCATGCGATCGCACACGTCACGAACCAGCGCCGTCGCATCGAACGCTTCCAGGTCGCGCGGCGCTTCGTTGATTGTCGCGTAGAGCAGCGTGTCGTCGATCAGCGCCGACATCTGGTCGAGATCCTCGATCGCCTTGTCACGCTGTTGCTCATCGGGAATGTCATCGACGCGCAGCCGCAGCCGCGTCAGATAGGTTCGATAGTCGTGGGCAATGGCGGCGAGAGCCACCGTGCGTTCGGACACGAGCTTGCGCAGATCCGTCTGCATGCTGTTGAACGCGCGGGCGAGATCGCGCACCGGGCCCGGCCCCTTTTCGGCGATCGGCGGCGCCTTGAGGTCGCCCGCGAGCCGGTCGACGGCGGCCGCCATCTCTCGCAAGGGCCGCGACGTCGCCAACGACGCCCAGACGAGACCTGCGAGCAAGGCGACGCCGAGAATGGAACTGAGCAGCGCGGCAAGGTTGATCGCCATCTGGCGGCGATATTGCGCATTGGGTTCAATGACGAGCGCCGATCCGTCGGCTAACCGCAACACCAGAACGATCTCGGCGGGAAAAACTGGCGGCGGGCCGTCGCTCGCGCGCCGCCATCGCCGCGCATAGACCTTGAAATCGCGGTCGCCAAGCGCCTTGCGCGAGACCATGATGAACGGCCGATAGTCCGGCAGCGGATCACTCATGCCCCCGTCTTCAGACGGAAAAGAGGGCGATAGCGACGCGGACATGAACGGCGAGCGGATCGCGCGGATCGCCTCGCCCCGGTGCTCCGGCGGCGTGCGATCGATCAGCGCCGCCGCCGCAGCAATCTGGTCAATAAATTCCGGTCTCGCCGCGCGCCCGAGTTCGACCGTGCGCAGATAATACCCGGCCCCGACAATCAGGATTTGCAGCGCAACGAGAATCGCCAGCGCGACGATCAGCAGCCGAAGCCCCGCGCCGTGCGACAGCGTCATGTCACGCGTCCCGGCGAACGTCGGCGGCGAACAGATAGCCGTCGCCGCGCACAGTCTTGATCAGAGCCGGATTGCGCGGATCGTCGCCGAGCTTTCGGCGCAGGCGCGACAGCTGCACGTCAATTGCGCGATCGACCTGCGCCGACCCGTCGCCGCGCGTCCAGTCGAGCAGCTGATCGCGCGTCAGAATTCTGCGCGGATGCCGGACGAACGCGGCGAGCAGCGCAAACTCGCCGGCCGAGAGCACGACCGCTGCGCCGCCCGGCTGTACAAGCGACCGGTCCTCGATGTTCAGCATCCAGCCGGCAAAGCGATAGGTCTCGCCGCTATTCTCGCTGCTGTTCTCGCCGGTGCCGCCGCGCGCGGCCTGATGGCGGCGCAGCACGGCCCTGATGCGCGCCAGAAGTTCGCGCGGATTGAAGGGCTTGGCGATGTAATCGTCAGCGCCGACTTCCAGCCCGATGATGCGATCAAGATCGTCGCCGCGCGCCGAGAGGATAATCACCGGCGGGCCGCCATTGGCGCAGACGCGCCGGCACACGGCAAGGCCGTCCTCGCCCGGCATCATCAGATCAAGGACGACAAGATCAATTGGCCCCGCCTCAAGTTCGCGATAGAGCGCCGCGCCGTGTTCGCAAGCGATCGCTTCGTACCCTTCGCGGAGAAGGCGCGCGACGATCAGGGCCCTGATCTCGCCGTCGTCTTCGACAACCGCGATGCGCGACCCGCCAGGAGTTAAGGTTTGCTCACTCACCCGGCGACCATAGGACGACATTGTTTCACTCCAGCAAGGCTTTGTTGCGGATTGTAACAGACGGAGCGCTCGTGCGCCGGCGCAGTCACAATGGGGTTATTTGCCTGCAATCGCGTTAGCGCATCCTCCGCTCCATTAGCCCGGAAGACATCGACCGAGCGGGCCGGTTAACAAACGATTGATGGAGAATCCGATGAAACTTTCCCTACTTCTTGCGGCGGCGAGCGTCGCCTTTGTAATGGCGGCGCCGGCGGATGCAGCTGGACGCGTCAAGGCGCGCGCTGCCCAATCAAATGCGGAAGGCGGCCGGACGGCTGTCGCTGGCGGATGCGCCCGTGGCGAAGTTGGAGCGACCTGCGCGGCGCGCGGCGCAACGACTGATGCCGAAGGCAACACAACTGCCGCATCGGGCCGTTGCGCTGCTGGCTCGACCGCGGCCGGATGCAGAGCATCGACAACGACGACCGGCGCCGACGGCAGCGCCTCGCGTCAGAGCGGCGCAAAGGTCAAGACAGCCACAGGCGCAGCGTCAACATCGGGCAGCGCTGAGCGCAACGCCGACGGCAGCTACAACGGGCAGCGCTCGACATCGGCGAGCGGCGAGAAGGGCACGTTCAACGCCGACACGTCCGTCTCTTCGACCGACGGCGTCAAGCGCACCGCGACCGGCAGCAACGATAGCGGCTCGGTCACGGTTGAGACCGCCGGCAAGCGCGGTCAGGGCGGATCGCGCACTGTGACATGCACCGATGCCGCCGGCGCCGTTGTCGCCTGCCCGTCCAAATAAATGAAACCCAAGCGGGCGGCGACGCGCCGCCCGCGCCTCACCCCGGAAAGAAAAGTCATGAAACGATCACTCCTTCTCGCAGCGCTTGGTCTGGCCGCGCTCGTCAGCGGCGCCGCAAACGCCCAGGCAAACGATCCCTATCGACTGATGATGTCGGCGGACGCCAACAAGGACGGCAAAGTCTCCCGCGACGAATTGATTGCATCGAGAGGTTCCATGTTCGCGCGCCTTGACCGCAACGGCGACGGCGTCCTGAACAGCGCCGATCAGCGCAAATCACGGCCGCGCCTTGCGCAGGTCGAGACGGCGCGCATGGATCAGCTGAAAGCGGACTTCGACGCGAATGGCGACGGCGCGATCGCGAAGGACGAGTTCGTCACGGGTCCAACGCCGCTGTTCGACGCGGCCGACGCAAACGGCGACAACTTTGTCGACGAGACTGAGGCAAAGGCCGCCAAAGCGGCAGCGGCTGCCAGGACCTAACGGCGCATTTTTTGGCGCCTCACCACTTTCCAGCCCGGCGCGGACGGGCGCGCCGACCGATCGCCCTGCCCTTGCGCGAGGTCGCGCCCAACCCTCCGCGTCAAGGACGCGGTCCAACTCTCCCGTTGGACCGCACGAGCCGGCGGCGCTTGCCCTAGCCCCCCCCGCGCGGCGCAGACGCCGCCGGCTCGCCCTTCGTCTTCAACATTCATGAGGCGAACACGTCATGGATTTTGCTCCTCGAGACCCGTTCTTTCTTGTGCTGGTGATCGCCGCCGTGTCGATCGAATGGGCGGTACGGCTTGGGGCAGGTCGCAGCTATGACTGGCGGGCGGCGCGCGCCTCATTCGGGCTGGCTGCGGGGCGCATTATTGCAGTCATCTTGTTTCTCGCGATCGTTGCGCCGGCCTACGCCGCGCTGTGGGCCGCCGCGCCGATCAAGCTGCCGGCGGATGACTGGCGCGTCTGGGCGGCAGGCTTTGTTGCGGTCGAATTCGCCTATTACTGGATGCACCGGATGAGCCATCAGGTGCGCTGGATGTGGGCGTCACACGCGGTTCATCACACCTCGGAGGAGTTGAATTTCCCGGCGGCGCTCAGGCTA
This sequence comes from Parvularculaceae bacterium, assembly GCA_046154725.1. Lineage (GTDB taxonomy): Bacteria > Pseudomonadota > Alphaproteobacteria > Caulobacterales > Parvularculaceae > Amphiplicatus. The sequence continues at coordinate 8,687 of JBJXFO010000145.1, forward strand.
GGCTGGACGGACGTCGTCTCGGGCGGATGGCTGTTTTTTGCCCCGCTGATCGTCGCAGGCTTTCATCCGCTGATGATTGTCACGCTGCTGGCGGCCAACCTGAAATTCCAGTTCCTTCTGCATACAGAGCTCATTGGCAAGCTTGGGGTCATCGATAGCGTCTTCAACACGCCGTCCAACCACCGCGTACACCACGCCTCCAACCCGTGCTATCTTGATTGCAACTTCGGCGGCGTCACGGTGATCTTTGACCGGATGTTCGGCACCTATGCGCGCGAAGACGGCGCCGAGCCGCTTCGCTACGGCCTTTCGACGCCGCTGCGGTCGGCCAATCCGTTCGTTATCGCCTTCCATGAATGGCGCGCGCTGGCGCGTGAGTTGCGCCAGTGCCGCACCGCTGCCGAGATCCTGCACGCCTTGATCGGAGGGCCGGGCGCCGCGGCAACGATGATCACGACGCGCACCAAATTTATCGCCAAGCAAGACGAGGGTTTAACATAACCAGGCTTGAAGGACAAAATGTGCGACGCGCAGTCGCGATATTTGCGGCGTGCAGCTGCTTTTTGGTAAAGTCAGCAGGCGGACCGCGCAACCGCGATGCGGCCGCCTCGGCCGGCCTCGACCAGGATTTTATTGTTGCTAACGCCGCGACCTAAGCTGAAATCCCTGTCAGCCGCCTGATCCGGGGCTTGAACCAACAGCGCTTTCCGGGGCACCCTTCGCGCCTTGAGGGTGATCTCGTCGATGCTGCACGGGTAAGGGGCTTTGCATGAAAATTTCGCTGTTCGCAGGCGCTGCCTGCGCCGCGCTCATCGCGCCGTCTTTGGCTCACGACACCAAAGTCGACGCCAAAAAATGGGACGTCGCGGCGCCGCCGATGACAACGCGGACGGTTGCAATCGATGTCGATGAAGGGACGTGGATGAATGTCGATGTCAGTCCCGACGGGCGGGCGGTCGCGTTCGACCTTCTCGGCGACATCTATGTGATGCCGATAACGGGCGGCGCGCCGCGGCGTATTGCCGAAGGTCTTCCGTTCGAGATGCAGCCGAAATTTTCGCCGGATGGATCGAAAATCGCCTTCACGTCGGATCGCGGCGGCGGCGACAATCTGTGGGTGATGAACCGCGACGGGTCCGACAAGCGCGCTGTGACGAAGGAGACTTTCCGCCTGCTGAGCAGCCCGGACTGGTCCGATGACGGACAATACCTGATCGGCCGCAAGCACTTCACGACGGGGCGCTCGCTTGGCACGGGCGAGGTGTGGCTCTATCACCTCGGCGGCGGCGACGGCGTCGCGCTCGTCAAGAAGCCGAATGAGACCTATCAGAAGGAGCTGGGCGAGCCGGCCTTCGCTCCCGGTGGAAACGCCCTTTATTTTTCCCGCAACACGACGCCGGGCGACACGTTTGAGTATGCGCAGGATTCAAACGGTGAAGTGTTCGCGATCGACCGCTTTGACGTTGCGACAGGAGAGACAACACGCATTGCCGGCGGCGCCGGCGGCGCGGTGCGCCCGACCCCGTCGCCGGACGGGAAATGGCTCGCCTTCGTCAAGCGCGAGCGCGGCCGGTCAAAGCTTTATCTGAAGGACCTCGCCACCGGCGCCGAGCGCAAACTCTATGACGCAATGGATCAGGACCTGCAGGAAACCTGGGCCGTGCACGGCGTTTACCCCGCCATGGATTTCACGCCCGATTCAAAAAGCATTGTCTTCTGGGCGAGCGGCAAGATCCAGCGCGTGACGCTCGGCGGGGCGGCAAGCGACATACCCTTCCGTATCGCGGATGACCGCGCGGTCATCGATCCGCCGCGCCCGGCTGTCGAGATTGCGCCGGACGCGTTCGACACGACAATTCCCCGTTTTGCCGTGGTGTCGCCTGACGGGCGCAGCGCTGTTTTTGAAACACTCGGCAAGCTCTACGTGAAGGCATTGCCAGACGGCAACCCGCGGCGTCTGACAGGCAGCGACGCCGGGATGGAGCTGTTCCCGTCGTTCTCGCGCGACGGCAAGCGCATCGCTTATGTGACGTGGACGGATGAAGGGCTTGGCGTCATCCGCACAACCTCAGGGAGCGGCGGCGCAGGCTCCGCGGTGACGGCAACGCCCGGCATTTATCGCCGCCCCCGCTTTTCGCCGGACGGGCGCACGATTGTTTTTGAGAAAGGCGCGAGCGGCGACCGCCTGTCGGGCCGCTATGCTGAGGCGCCGGGCGTTTATCGCATTCCCGCTGGCGGCGGCGCGATGGTGCGCATCGCGGCCGATGGCAATGCGCCCCACTTCGGCGCAGACAATGATCGCCTGTTCATGACCGTGTTCGAGGAGAAAATGCTGAAACTGATCAGCACAGACCTCAATGGCGAGGCGCGGCGCATTCATGCCTCGGGCGATCTGCTGGCGGATTATCAGGTCGCGCCCGACGGCAAGCACCTCGCGTTCCGCGAGAACTGGGCAGCCTATGTCATGCCGATGACGGCCGGCGCACAGGCGATCGGCGCTGGCAAAGCGGCGACAGCCATGCCGGTCATCAAGGCAAGCGAAGGCGGCGCCGCTTTCCTCGGCTGGACGAATGCAGGCGCGGTTCACTGGACGCTGGGGCCGACGCTTTTTTCGGCGTCGCTGCGCGACCTTGTTCCGGCAGCGCCGCCAAAACCGGATGACAAAGATCCGAAAGTGTTCACACCGCCAGCGACGGGCGCTTCGCTATCGATCCGGGCCGACGCCGACAAGCCGTCTGGCGTCACCGTCATCCGCAATGCGCGCATTATCACGATGGCGGGCGAGGCTGGCGGCGTCATCGAAAACGGCCACATCGTCATTCGCGGCAACCGCATTGCTGCGATTGGCGCTGGCGAGCCCGCCGCGACCCCCGGCGCGCGCATCGTCGATGCAAGCGGCAAGACAATCGTTCCCGGCTTTATCGACGCGCATGCGCATGGCGGCCAGGCCGAAGACGGCATCATCCCCGAGCAGAACTGGAACGCGATCGCCCATCTGGCGCTTGGCGTGACGACCATCCACGACCCTTCGAACGACGCGACGGAAATCTTCCCCGCAAGTGAACTCCAGCGCGCGGGCAAGATCCTTGCGCCGCGCATCTTCTCGACCGGCGATGTCGTCTACGGCGCGAAGGCGCCGGGGTTCTTCTCCGAGATCAGCACTTACGACGACGCGCTCGCGCATGTGCGGCGCCTGAAGGCGCAAGGCGCGCACTCGATCAAGAACTACAACCAGCCGCGCCGCGACCAGCGCCAGCAAGTCGTCGCCGCCGCGATCGCCGAAAACATGACCGTCGTCGCCGAAGGCGGGTCGCTGTTCACGATGGACATGTCGATCATCGCCGACGGCAATTCGACGCTGGAACACAATATTCCGCAGGCGGTCCTTTATGAGGATGTGCTGTCGTTCTTTTCACAGACGAAAGTCGCCTATACGCCGACGCTTGTTGTGACCTATGGCGGCCTCGCGGCCGATCCCTATTGGCGGTATGCGACGGATGTGTGGACGCACCCGATCCTGTCGCGCCACGTTCCCCCGCACATCCTGCAGCCGAACAATGTTCGCCGCACCAAGGCGCCGGACGAAGACTTCGTCGATCGCTCCAGCGCGCGCGAGGCCAAGAAACTCGCCGGCCGCGGCGTCATGGTGTCAATTGGCGCGCATGGCCAGGAAGAAGGCCTCGGCTCCCATTGGGAAATGTGGTCGTTCGTGCGCGGCGGCATGAGCCCCCTCGAGGCGCTCAAAACCGCGACGGTGACACCCGCAACCGCGCTTGGGTACATCAAGGACGTCGGCACGCTCGAAGCCGGCAAGCTTGCCGATCTTGTCATTCTTGACGCCAATCCGCTTGACGATATCCAGCACACGGACGACATCGACGCCGTCGTCCTGAACGGCCGGTTCTATGAGGCTGAAACCATGAACGAGGCTGGCGGCGCGGGACGCAAACGGCCCAAGTATTATTGGGAATAGGGCGCCGTTGTTGCCGGGGCGCGCGGTCCGGGTGTAGATATCGCCCCGACACCGCGCGCTCGAGGCGATAATGAGCGGACAGACTTTTGAGTACGCCGCCTTCATCAGCTACAACAGCGCCGACCGCGACATCGCGCGGCGGCTGCAGCGCGCGCTTGAGGCCTATTCCATCCCGAAAGCCGTGCGCGGGCGCCAAACCGCGTTCGGCCTGATTGGCGAGCGCATTGGCCGCGTCTGCCGCGACCGGACCGACTTCAAATCCGGCGAGAGCCTCAACACAGCGCTCATCGAGGCGCTCGACAAATCATCGGCGCTGGTCGTGCTGTGCTCGCCCGACAGTGCGCGATCGAAATGGGTCGACGCCGAAATCGGCCATTTCCAGAAGTCCGGCCGCACGGCGCGCATTTACCCGTTGATCGCGCGCACCGATGAAAGCGGCGTCATCGTCAATTCCTATCCGCCGGCGCTGCGCCGCACCGACGGCGACGAAGCGATTGCCGCGGACCTGCAACCCGCGGGCGACGGCTGGCACGACGGGGTCTTGAAGATCCTCGCCAGCATTCTCGATGTTGAATATGACGCACTGCGCCAGCGCGAGCTTGTCGCGGCGCGCCGGCGCACGCGCATCGCTTACGGCATTGCGGCCGGCATGGCGGCGCTGAGCGTCGTCGCCGTTGCGTCGAGCGTCATCGCAGTCCGCCAGCGCAACCGCAGCCTTGAGAATTTCGAAGATGCAATTCTCATCGCGGCGCGCTCTGCCTCGCGTATCAACGAACTTGCCAACGAGACCGAGGTGCCGCGCGCGCTGATTTATCGGTTTCTCACCGATATTGAAGCGGACCTTGAGAGCCTGCGCGCGATGGAGGCGCTGCGCGACCATCCGCGCGCACAAATCATCAGCGTCGAGTTTCAGCTGCTCCTCTCCGATCTCTTCGCGGAGGTCGGCCTCACGCAGGACCAGCGCATATCCTCGGCAGCCGCCAACGAAATGCTGGAGGGCATCAAGAAAGCCGCAAAAAGCCGCAGCAAGCGACTGATCGATTCCGTCGTGTTCGGCGAATCCAATCTGGAATTTTACGCCGGCGACCTCGAAGGCGAGGTCTCCGAATCGCTGGGCAAAGCGGCGCTCAGCGCCGGCAGCCTTGAAGAAGCGCGCGCGTCGTTCGAGCGGTGCCGCGACGGGCGCGCTGCGTTCCACGCCAGTTGGGAGCTGGAGGCGGAGGAAACGGCCGAGGTTGAAAACGGGATCGTCTCGTGTTCGGCGAACGAGGCCAATGTCCTTGCCATGCTCAATCGGCCGGGCGTTGCCATCGAACGCCTTGAAGCCGACCTCAAGGAGGCGACGCCGGATCTGCCGGCGCTCGCGTTTGCGCGCCTCGTGCTGGCGCAGCTTTATGCCGACAACGGCCGCCTGAAGGACGCCGTTGCCTTGCTGGGATCGGAGCTGGCGCGGCACGGCGCCGCGACGGAAGGGCGCCAGGAGCGCATTGAGCACGCCAAGCTTTTAGAGACCCGCGCCAAGGCGCTGGCGCTGATGGGGCGGATCGCGGACGCCGCGAGTGACCTCAAGCGCGCCGACGACCTTCTCCAATCGTTTCTCGCTGGCGACGGCGATGACCGGCGCGTCTTGCAGCTGCGCGGCGAATTGCTGACGACGACGGGCGAGATCGATGCGTTTGGCGGCGATCGCGCGCGCGCCGACGCCTCGTTCGAAGGGGCGCAAGCGATCTTGTCGCGCCTCGTTGATTTTGACGCCGCGCGCCGGGACTGGCGCCTTGCGCGCGCTCGCCTTGGCCTTGCGCGCGCCGATAACGCTTTGCGCCTTTATGAAGCAGAGCCCGGCAATGGCGCGCCGCTTGCTGTGGCGCAGGCGGCAGCAAAGGCAGCGCTCGCCGATCTCGAACTGATTGCCGCAAAGGACGACACCGTTGCCGAGCGCCTCAGCGTCGTTGCGAGGGTTGCGTTCGCACGTACACTCCGTCTCAGCGGCAACATCAAGGGCGCGGCAACTCTGCTCGATCGGTCGGCCGCGGCGCTCGCGCAATCGCCGGCGGCTGGCCCCGCGCCCGCGCAAGATCTGCTCGCCGCAGCAATTGCCGACGAGCGCGGGGATCTTGCAACCGCGGCGCGGGCATTCCCGGCCGCGCGCGCAGCGTTCGACAAGTCGCTGGCCCTGCAACGCGCGTTTCTCGCCAACGAACCCTCGGCCAGTCTTGTCGCGCGCGATCTGCTCTGGACGACGATCGCAAGCGCCAAAAGCCTCAAAGCGGCCGGCGACGAGGCCGCCCTGAAAGCGCGGCTCGGGGAAGCCTGCGCGCTGAAATCAAACGCCGCCTTGTCAGAGTACAGCCTCTTTGCGCGCGATGCCGGCATGCTTGAAGAGTTCGCTGCGGACCATGGCGTCAAGTGCTGACTACGGCGTAAACCGTATGCCCGCAAAGATCGTTCGCGTCTGAAGATAGTCATGCGCAAGGTTCGTTTCACCGCCGACGAACGCTTCGACGCCATTGCTGACGCTGAATGCTGCAACAAGCCCCAGGACGCCAAACGCCTTGTCGAGATCGTCGACGCGGTAGGTCAGCACGTACGGGTCGGCGCGCAGGTCCTCAACAAACGTCGCCGTGCGCACCGGGGTTGCGGCGCCGCCCGTGATGACGAGATCGCCATAGCCTTCGAGGCGCACCCGGCCAAACGAGCGCGCGACCGCGCCGCCAATCCGGGTTTCCGTCCAGCGATCCCTGAACTCGGCATAGGAGAGCCCGAGGCCATTGTTGAACGGGTCGGTCGCAATCTCCTCATAGTCATCCTGGCGGAAGGTCAAATGCGTGAACTCGACCCCCGGCGTCACCGTGAAGTTGCCGACCGGCACGCTCACGGACGCTGCCGCCGAAAACCCGTAATTGCGCGTGTCAAACTCGCCGAGGAGGTCATCGGAGATCGGAGACGTCCTCAGCAAGCTGATTGTATCATCGCCGCCTAAGGGGTTCATAACGTCGACGCGGTATGTCGTGGTGCGTTCAACAGAGAACGTCCGTTCAACGTCGCCGGATCCTGCACCGTAGAAAACGCCGGCCGCCAGATCGAGCGAAAGCGCGCCGGTCAGCGGGACGGACGCCAGCGCGAACAGACCGCCGGTCACGCTGCGCTCATGAAATTCGTTGGCGCTGCCGTTGGCGCTCGCCGTTTCGAATTCGCCGCGCGCACTTGAATAGGACACCGAGCCCGACAGCGCGAAATTGTCGGTGAACTCGACGGACAGCGACCCTTGCCCCCAGAGCGCGCGGCCCTCAAAGCCGCTCTCGAGCGCTGTCGCGTCGCGGTCGATATCCGTGTAGCCGCCGCGCAGGTCGGCAAAGGTCTCGATGCCAAGCGGCCCTATGCCTGCCGCATCGGCAACAACGCCGAAGCCGCCATCATTGCTTGCGAGCCGGATATATCCGTCTTCATAGGCAGCGTCGCGGTCGCGCTTTTTCTTCTTGCGCTTTTTTTCTTTCGTCGATTGTTCGCGGGCGGACGAAAGACTGGAGACGCTGCGGCCGGATGCGGAACTCGACCCGCCGGCAAAGCCCCCGGCGCCGCCGGAGTTTCCGTTCGAGTTTGTGCGAAACAAAACTGACTGGCAAAATCCGGATAGGCCGGGCCCGAAAGCGCCGGCGGGCGTCCGGGTGATCTCAATTGCTTGCACCCCGTTCGTCTGGAATAGCGCGATCAGCTGGGCCTCTGTGAGGGCTTGCGCAACAGCCGGATCAAGGGACGGAAACGTGCTCAGCTGAACCGGGAAAATCTCGCCAACGCCGTCGGGCACGTTTACCGGAGGGCTGAATGTGGTCGTCGTATTGGTTTCGCCGTTGCGCACATCCACGGTGTCCGGAAACGGGTCGTTGTCAAAATATTGATAGGTATCGCGAAATCGCGCCGTTCCTGCGAGCGCGCCGCAATTGACGGTGGCCGGCAGCGTCACTCCGGGCACCACGCCCACAAGGGGATTGGGGATCGGCGCCAGCGCCGCGTTGATCGCATCCGACAAGGATTGCGCATGCGCGGGTAAAGCGCCAAGGGCGACGACGGCGCCAGACAGCGCCAAAAGCGATTTTTTCACGAGCGTCTCTCCCAAACGCCGCCGCCGGCAGGGCCCCCGCCCTACAAAGCAGCCGAAGAGCTACTAAAGGACGCGGCGGCGCGGGAGTCAAACGCCGGCCTACTTCGCAGCGGCCTTTGCCATCAGTTGAAGCTGTGCCAGCGCCGGCAACCCTGCCTGAGGCGCCCCGCCCATGCGCTTTTCGAGGCGGTCGGCGAACCAGTTGATGATCCGCCGCCACAGCTCATCTTTCAGGACTTCGCCCTCGGCGTCATGGTCGAGATTGGGGTTGTCGTTGACCTCGATGACGAAAATGCCGCGCTCGTTCTCTTTCAGATCGATGCCGTAGAGCCCGTCGCCGATGAGGCACGCGGATTTGACGGCCGCCTCGATCACGCCCTTCGGGGCCTCACTGATCGGGATCGTGTTGGTCGAGCCGAAGGAGAGCCCGCCGTCTTTTTCCTGTTTGGCGATCTGCCAATGGCCCTTGGCCATTTTGTACTGGGAGGCAAACAGCGGCTCGCCGCCAAGGACGCCGACGCGCCAGTCGAACTGCGTCGGCATGTATTCCTGCGCAAGGATCAGCGCGGTGTCGTCGAAGAGCTTCTTGGCGGTCGACTGGAATTCTTCGAGGTTCGATACTTTGTGCACGGAGCGTGAGAACGATCCGTCCGGCGCTTTCAGTACAACCGGCGAGCCGAGCCGCGCCATGATGTCGGCGAAATTCGCCTTGTCGTCGAGAATCTCCGTGCGCGGCGCGGCGATGCGCGCATTGTCAAGCAATTCTTTCAGATAAACCTTGTTGGTGCAGCGGATCATCGATTCCGTGTCGTCGATGACGGGCATGCCTTCCTGCTCGGCCCGGCGCGCAAAGCGATAGGTGTAGTTGTCGATCGCTGTCGTCGCGCGAATGAAAAGCGCATCGAATTCGGCAAGGCTGGCGATTTCGTTCGGATAGATCGGCTCAACTTCAACGCCCATCTTGTCGGCGACAGCGGCGAGCCGCTTGATCGAGGCGGGGCTCGACGGCGGCGCTTCTTCCTTCGGATCGATCAGCACCGCGAGCGACCATTTGGCGGCGGTCTTGGCTTTTGGCGCGGTCCAGCGGCGGCTCGTATGCTGGTCAATCGCTGCAAGGAAAAAGCGGCGCTCGTCGCCTTTCAGCTTGTGCGGCGGGACGATGCGCAAGGTCTGAATTTTCGGCTTCATCCCGCCCGCGATTTCAACCTCGATGACCGGCGCGCGGAACCAGTCGAACAGGAGTTTGGCAAAGCGCTCATAGCCGCGCGGCTGGGTCGTCGTGAAGGCAACGAGCATTTTGTCGGTCGGCGCCGCCCCGCCTTCGATATCGCGCTGGATCGCCGCTTCAAGTTCAGGAACCGCGTGCGCGTAGAGCGACTTCTGCCGCAGTTCGACCATCGCCTGCACGGTCGGGGCAACGCGGTGCCGGCGCGCCTCGGCGAGTAGCGAAGCGTAATAGCCTTCCGACTGATAGGAATAGCTGCGCGCGAGATTGATAATGTTGGGCCTGCGCCCGGTGAAGAGATTGGGCGTCGTCAGGTAATCCCTGATGCGCATCACTTTGTGCGGCGTCTCATGCTGCCCGAGGTCGGACGTGTATTCGACGAGGATCAACCAGTCGCTCACGGAATGTTCAAGGTCCTTATCGCTCCGTCACACTTGCGCATCAAACGCCGCCGCGGCCGCCCGCAGCTTTCGGAAGGAGCCGCTTTTCAAGGCGGATCGCATCCTCGCCGTCCGTGTAATAGCCGGGCCTTTGCTCAAGAAAGGTAAATCCCGCGCGGTCATATAGGCTGCGCGCTGGCGTGTTGGAAGCGCGAACTTCAAGGCGGAGCCGATCGGCGCCGCGCCGGCGCGCCGCGCCCTCCGCCGCCGCGACAAGCGCTTGCGCCGCCCCGAGGCCGCGCGCGTCCGGATCGACCGCGATGGAATAGAGCCGCGCGACGCCGGCGCCTCGTCTGAAGAGCACAGCGGCATAGCCCGCGAGCCCACGATCCGTGTTTGCGACGAGGACTGCGGCGGCAGGGCTCGCCAACAGCCGCGCGATTGCGGCGCGTGAGAAGCGGTCGGCAGCAAACGAGCGCGCCTCGATCGCGTCGATCCGATCGAGATCGGCGCGGCGAGCGGCTCTGATGCTGACGAGGGTCGAAATTTTGCGGGCCACCGGCGAAGTGTCAGGGCGCCTCGGGCCGGCTGGCAAGCGCTGCCGTCACGGCGGCGCGCAACGCCGGCAAAAGGTCCTTCTCGAACCATGGATGGGTGCTCAGCCATTTATTGTTGCGCCATGAGGGATGCGGCGTTGCAAAGAACGCAGGCGCAAAATCGCGCCAGCGCGTCACAGTGTCGGTGACGCTGCCGCCCGCAGCCGCGCCGAGATGCCAGCGCTGCGCGTACGCGCCGACAAGAACCGCCGTCTGGATACCCGGCATCCTCGCCATGACGCGCGCCCGCCATAACGGAGCGCATTCCTTCCGCGGCGGCTTGTCGCCGCCTTTGGCGTCATACCCGGGAAAGCAAAAACCCATCGGCACGATAGCGACGCGGGCCTTGTCATAGAACACGTCGTCGCCGATCCCGAGCCAGTCGCGCAGACGGTCGCCCGACGCATCGGTGAACGGCCGCCCGCTCTCATGAACGCGCAAGCCCGGCGCTTGCCCGTAGATTGCAAGGCGCGCAGTCGACGAGGCCTGCAGCACCGGTCGCGGCTGATGGGGCAATGGCGGTCCGGTAGGCTGGTCAACGCAGACCCGGCAGGCGCGGATGGAGGCGAGAAGGGTTTGCATTGGCAAAGGGGATTAGGGATTGGGGATTAGGGAAGCCGGTTTTGGGTCGGCGACAATGCTAGTCCCTAATCCCCAATCCCTAATCCCTGCTAAGGTGCGCAAGGCCCTCAGCATTGGCTTCCCAGTTCTGCCCGTCGAAGGCGCGCACTTCGATCGAGGCGAACTGCGCGCGGTCCATGCAATTGAGGTTGAGCGAATAGCCGTCGGGGTTCGAGCGCGGCACGTAGAAGGATTTGATGCCGCACACCTTGCAGAACAGATGTCTGGCAACGCCGGTGTTGAACGAATAGGCCGATAGCGCGTCCGCGCCCGCGATCAGTCTGAAGCGCGACGCCGGGACAATCAGGTGTACAAACCCCGTCATCGCGCAGATCGAGCAATTGCAGGCATCAACGACGACAGCGTCGCCGGTTTCGGCTTCCCAGCGGACGGCGCCGCAATGACACCCGCCCGGCTTCCAGGTTCGGCTCATTTCAGCTTGCCGATCGGCACATAGCGAGCCTCGAAGCGGAAGGTTGCCGGCTCTTCGTCGCGCGTCAGCTTGATGCGGCCGCCAAATGCAGCCGCCGCGCCGACGTCCACCGCTTTCTCAACGTCGAAGGCGAAATCCTTGTGCGGCGCGGTCCAGTGCTTGATTTCGGCGATCGCGCGCGTCTTGGCGCTGCGCCAGTCGGGCGCGACGAAGAAGACGTTGTGGTGCAGTTCGGTGAACTGTTGCGGGTCATAGCCGCCGAGATTGAGAAACCACAGGCGCTGAAGATCGTCGTCCGCCGGCGCCGTATCGACGATATCGATCCGGTAGCCGTCCGCCCAGAAAAGCGGCCCCCACGCGTCGAGATGGAGGCTCTGCGGATCGCCCCACCACTGCGCTTTCAATTCGTCATAGCAGTCTTCAATCGTCGCGCCGACGACAAAGCGCGTGTCATGGAGTTCGACGTGACACCCCGCGACTTCGCCGCCGACGATGACGACAAAAAGCTTTTCCATCGTCATCCGTTCCAGATCAGGCCGATGACGGCCCCGGTCATCAGGGTCGCCAGGGTTCCCGAGATCAGCGCGCGCGGCGCCAGCTCGATAACGTCCTGACGCCGGTCAGGGGCCAGCGCCGTGAACCCGCCGACGACAATGCCGAGGCTGGAAAAATTGGCAAAGCCGCACAGCGAATAGACGATGATCAGCACCGTGCGCTGGTCGAACTCGCCGACGGGAACCTCAGAGAGCTTGATGTAAGCGACAAGCTCGTTGACCGCGGTCTTGATCCCCATCAATTCGCCGGCCGCTTGCGCGTCGGACCACGGCACACCCGCGAGCCACATGAAGGGGGCAAAAATCCACCCCAGCATCCGCTCCAGCGTCAGCGGCGCGCCCATGAAATCCGGCGCTGCCGCGAGCAGGATGTTGACCAGCGCCGCCAGCGCCGTGAACGCAATCAGCGAGGCGATGATGTTGAGATAAAGTCCAAGCCCGTCGGTCACGCCGCGCATGAAGGCGTCCATCGAACTTGCGTATTTGAACCCTTCCGCCGCGTTCGCCGGCGTTGGCGTCACGCCTTTATCTTCCGGCATCATGACCTGCGCCATCAGGATCGCCGCCGGCACCGAGATGATCGAAGCGATGATAATATGGCCGAGTATCTCGCGTTCGATCCGCAACAGGAACCCGGCATAGACCGCCATCACCGAGCCGGCGACGGTTGCAAACCCAACCGTGATGACAACGAAAAGCTCGGACCGCGTCAGCTTCGACAAGAACGGCCGGATCAGCAGCGGCGCCTCCGTCTGACCGAGAAACGTATTCGCAGCGGACGCCAGCGACACCGCGCCGCCGACGCGAAGGCCTTTTTCGAGCAGAAATGCGAGGCTGCGGACGAGCACTTTGAGAATTCCCCAATGCCACAGCATTGCTGACAACCCGGAGAAGAAAATGACGAGCGGCAAGGCGCCGAACGCAAAGCTGAACATCGCTGGCTGGTTGGTCACGTCGAACGGCGCGGCCGCGCCGCCGAGATAGCCGAAGACGAACGACGTTCCGGCGGCCGTTGCCTGTTGCAGCGCCTCGACGACGACCTGCAAGGAGCCGAGCGCATCGCGCGCCAGCGGCACATAGATAAGAAGCGCGGCGATGCCGATCTGCGCGGCAATTGTCCAGATTACCGTGAGCAGCGGAAAGCGCAGTTTGTTCGTCGAGAAGAGCCAGGCAATAATGGTGAAGCCGACAAGGCCGATCGCGCTCTGTGCGCGCGGGCCAATCGCCGAAAGGTCGACTGGAAAATCCATGCCTTGCGCCCGCCCCTCTTGCTGACGCCCTTGGCGTCAACGGCAAATCCCCGGCCCCCGCGTCCCAGCCTTGGCGCGGCACTATCGTCAAGCCTTTGGCGAATGCAACCCTTGCGCTTTGCAGACGTTTACGAGCGGGTTGCGATCCACGCGATCGACCCTATTGTGCCGCCCGCACCGCATAGGGACCATTCCAGATGACCGATTCCTTGCCCGTCCCCCGCGCCGATCTCCAGGCAAACACGCTCGCCTATGAGACGACGCCGCTCGTCAAGGCGACCGGCTTTCGCGAATATGACGCGCGCTGGCTCTATGGGCCGGAGATCAACCTGCTCGGCATTCAGGCGCTGGGGCTTGGGCTCGGAACCTTGCTGCGCGAAGCGGGGCGCCCGCCGCGCATTGTCGTCGGCCATGACTATCGCAGCTATTCAACGTCGATCAAACAGGCGCTGACGGTCGGCTTGATGACGGCCGGGATCGAGGTCAACGATATCGGCCTCGCGCTGTCGCCGGTCGCGTATTTCGCGCAGTTTGCCCTCGACATTCCGGCCGTTGCGATGGTGACCGCCAGCCACAACGAGAACGGCTGGACCGGCGTCAAGATGGGCTATGACCGGCCTTTGACCTTCGGCCCTGACGAAATGGGGCGCCTGAAGGAGATTGTGCTCGATGGCAAAGGCCGCGCGCACGCCGGCGGCAACTATAAATGGATCCCAAACCTCCGGCAGCTCTATGTCGACGACATCGCGTCCGCGGGTCCGATCAAGCGGCGCCTCAGGGTCATTGCCGCATGCGGCAATGGCACCGCCGGCGCCTATGCGCCTGAAGCCCTCGCGCGGCTCGGCATCGATGTTATCCCGATGGACGCCGGGCTTGATTATACGTTTCCGAAGTATAATCCGAACCCGGAAGATCTCGTCATGCTGCACGCCATGCAGCATGCGGTGCGCGAGCACGGCGCGGACCTTGCGCTCGGCTTTGACGGCGACGGCGACCGCTGCGGCGTTGTTGACGACGAGGGGGAGGAAATATTCGCCGACAAGATCGGCGTGCTGATTGCGCGCGATCTGTCGGCGCTCAACCCCGGCGCGCAATTCGTCGTCGATGTGAAATCGACCGGGCTGTTCGTCACCGACCCCGTGCTGCAAAAAAATGGCGCGAAGACCGTCTATTGGAAGACCGGCCATTCCTACATCAAGCGCAAGAGCCACGAGCTTGGCGCGCTGGCGGGCTTTGAAAAGTCGGGACACTTTTTCTTCAACAAGCCGATCGGGCGCGGCTATGACGATGGCCTTGTCGCGGCTGTCGCGCTCTTGAAGATGCTCGACCGCGCGCCTGACCAGAAATTGTCGGACATGCGAAAGTCGCTGCCAAAGACGTGGCAGTCGCCGACCATGTCGCCAAAATGCGCCGACGAGACGAAATACGGCGTCGTCGAAAAGGTTGTCAAAGCGATCGAAGCGCGCGCCGCGAATGGCGGGACGATCATCGGCCAGAAAATCCGTGACGTCGTCACGGTAAATGGTGTCCGCATCACGGCCGCCGACGGCACCTGGGGCCTTATCCGCGCGTCATCCAACAAGCCCGAACTGGTCGTTGTCGTGGAAAGCCCGACGTCCGAGGCCAATATGCGCGCGATGTTTGAAGAGCTTGATGCGGTCCTGCGCCAGCACAAGGAAGTCGGCGCGTATAATCAGAAACTGTGAGGCCGCGCATGACTTGGCTCGGGCGATCATCTACGGTTTGTCGCAGTATTTCACCCTTGAGATGAGGTCGCGCTATGAAGAGATCGATCAGCCGCAGCAGCGCTCTCTTGGGAGCCATGATTGCTCTGTCCGCCAGTTGCGCCCGCGCTGAGGATGCGCCGGCGCCCGCGATGTGGCGAGTAAGCGACGCCGATAGCGAGATCTATCTCTTCGGCACGTTTCATATCCTGCCGCCGTCCCTGCAATGGACGACGCCGGCGCTTGACGCGGCGATGGCGAAGACGCCGTTCACCCTGACCGAGGCGGACACCAAGAGCCCCGAGGCGCAAGCCAAACTCGGCGCGCTCGTGCAAGAGCTTGGCCTCAATCCGCCGGGCGTTACGCTGTCGTCGCTGTTGGGCCCGGAGCGCGCAAAGAAATTTGGGGACGTTTCCGCGCGGTTTGGTGCGCCACTCGCCGCGCTTGAGCCGATGCGGCCCTGGCTCGCGATGATTTCGCTCGCAGTGATGGCCATGCAGTCGCAAGGCTATGCCTCGGAAAGCGGCGCTGAAGAAGTGCTGCTCGGCAAGGCGGCGGCCGAAGGCGACACGGTCGCCCATCTTGAAACCGCCGAATATCAGATCCGCGCGCTCGCTGGCCTCAGCAATGAAGAATGGCTCGCCGATTTTGAACGCGGCCTCGAGCAGCTCGAAGATTTCGAAGGGTTTTCCAAACGCACGCTGACCGCATGGAGCACCGGCGATATTGGCGTCATCGAGGCGGAGATGATCGGCCCGATGCGCAGCACGGCGCCTGACGCCTACAAGACCCTTATTGTCGACCGGAACCGCAACTGGGTTGGCGAGATTGAAAAAATCATGACGGGCTCGGACGATTACTTCATCGCCGTCGGCGCTGGCCATCTCATCGGCGCGGACAGTGTCGTCGAGATGCTGAAACAGAAAGGCTACGCGGTCGAGCGCGCGCAGTAATCTGCCTGCATCGCCGCAAGCGCGCTGTCGAGAATACCGGCCGGAGAAACGGCGCCTTGCTGCGAGAGCATACGCCGCCAGGCCCGCGCGCCGGGCTGGCCGTGGTAAAGCCCGAGCATGTGGCGCGTGACGTGATGCGGCTTTACGCCGTGCGCCGCTTGACGTCTGATATAGGCCGACATTGCCAATGCGACATCTTCGAGGCGCGGCGGCGGCGCGGCATCGCCGAAAAAAACGCGGTCGACATGCGCGAGGATCGCCGGCTCGCCATAGGCCGCCCGGCCGAGCATGACGCCGTCGACGCCTTGCGCCTCAGCGGCCGCCGCCTCGACCGAGGCAAGCCCGCCATTCAGCACGATCGTCAGGCCGGGACGGGCTTTTTTCAGCCTGCGGACGATCTCGTAATCGAGCGCTGGAACCTCGCGGTTTTCCTTCGGGCTGAGCCCTTGCAACCACGCCTTGCGCGCATGAACGATAAAGACCGCGCATCCGGCCGCCGCCACGGTCTCGACAAAGGCAAAAAGGCTCTCGTCAGGGTCCTGGTCATCGACGCCAAGGCGGCACTTGACGGTGACAGGAACGCGGACCGATGCGCGCATCGCGGCAACGCAGTCCGCGACTAGCTGCGGCGATTTCATCAGGCACGCGCCGAAAATTCCCGATTGAACGCGATCGGACGGACAACCGACATTAAGATTAATCTCGCCATAGCCGAAATCCGCGCCAATGCGCGCGGCCTGTGCGAGCCGTTCGGGGTCGGACCCGCCAAGCTGAAGGGCAACCGGATGCTCGATATCGTCGAACCCGAGAAGGCGTGCGCGATCGCCGCGAACGATCGCCTCGGCGACGATCATCTCGGAATAAAGACGCGCGCGCTTCGTCAGTTGCCGGTGGAAATACCGGCAATGGCGGTCGGTGCCATCCATCATCGGCGCGACGGAAAATCGCCAGTCAGGGTTGGGGTTCATATGTGCCATGTGGGCCTGCGTCCCCGTATCGCAGCGTAATAGGCGTCGTAAAGGCGCATTATTTGCGCTATTTTCCTACATTTGATTGGAATAATCTGGACTTGTGGCCTGTTCAGTGCATGCGTCCCTAACAGAGTGAGGCGAGTAGGGGTCCGTGGTGCAATCGGGTTTGCGTATTCTTGTGACTGGCGGGGCCGGGTTTATCGGGTCTCACCTGTGTGATCGCCTGCTCGATCTTGGCGCGGAGGTCGTTTGCCTCGATTCTCTCGAAACGGGCTTTAAGGAAAATCTTGTCCGGGCGATGCGATCGCCGCGATTTGCTTTTGCGTTCGGTGACGTTCGGCAAGCGCTTCCGGGCGGGCGGTTTGATCAGATTTACAATCTCGCCTGCCCCGCCTCGCCGCCGCAATACCAGCGCGACCCGATCGGAACGATGAAGACGAGCGTCCTTGGCGCGATTAACCCGTCTTATTCACCCTACGACGTGGTTTGAGCGACGGCTGTGGCGGGAAGCCGCGATTTGATTCATGATTCTGTTTGCGAGACCGAGTCATCGTCAGATCGAGGAGCGCCACACCCGTCAT